>JAWOLK010000093.1:0-3366 GCA_033853615.1 Beijerinckiaceae bacterium
CGCTCGGCGCCGCCGGCGGCGCTCTCGTCGGCGCGGCGACGGCCCCGCCGCAGCGCTGCGCCCGCTGGGGCTGGGACGACTACGGCCAGCGCGTCTGCGTCGCCTACTACAATAATTGAGTCCTCGACGGCCGCGGGCGCCGCTCGCGGCCTGTCAGGCCATGCGCGCATAAACGGCGTCGATCTTCGCGCCTTTGTCGAGCGCCGACACGACCGACACTTTCACGCCCTCTCCGGCGGCGCGCGCAGCGGTCTTTGCGACGAGCCGGTCGGCCTCTTGCGCGCTGCCGACGAATGCGAAGCCCGTCGGCCCCCAGGAGGTCTGGCCGCCGCCGGTCGCGCCTTCCGCCAGGAGCTGCGCCACCATGTCCTCGACGCGGGCGCTGGTGAAGCGCCGCCCGCCCTGGGCCGGGGCGAAGTAATCGCCGATGATTTCCTGAATGCGGGTGATCGCGCCGCCAAAGCCGCCAAGGTCGCGCTCCGCCAGCGCCGGCAGCGCCTGCATCAGCACGAGCCGGCATAATTCGCCGGCCGCGGCCTCGGAGAAAGTCGGCAGCGCCGCAAAGGCCTCCCGCTCGTCGGAGCCGTGCAGGCCCACCGATTGCAGGTCCGCCACCAGCAGAATGCGCCAATCCGCAGGGAAGGGCAGGCGGGCGATCACCGGCGGCGTGACGGTCGCCGCGCCGCGTCCCCCGTCGACCACGAGGCCGCCGCGTTCGAACAGGCCAGCCCCGAGACCCGAGCGGGCCCCGCGCTGAAGCAGGGCGGCGTCGGCGGCCGGATCGGCCGGCAAGTCTTCCAGCCGGCGCAAAGCCGCGGCGATCGCCAGCGCGAGCTGGGTGCCGGAGCCGAGCCCCGCATGGGCCGGGATCGCCTCTTCGATCGTCAGCCGGTGAGCGCGGCCCGGCGCCAGCGCCGCCTGCGCCTTTTCCAGCAGCGCTTCGGCGCGGGCGCGCTCCGCTCCCTCGACCGCGTTCGCATCGGCCGGGCGCAGCGTCAGCCGCGTGCGCGGCCCGCTGATCGCAAGGCCGAGGCCGCCGAATTTGCGCCCCAGGCCGCCATTCAGATCGAGAAAGCCGAGATGCAGCCGCGCCGCGGCCGCCACCCGCACATAAGGGCCTGACTCCGGACGGAACGCATCGCTCGTGTGCGCGGGCATGAAACCTCGTTTCGTCTCGCCGCGCCGCGCTTTCCGCGCAGCAAGTTCGGCGCAAATGCTCTATAGCTGTCGAAGCGGCCGCGCCGCGATAGAACGCCCGCCGCGTCTGGCGAGTAAGGCGCCGGGCAGGCGATGGCAAGGCCCCGCGCGGGGCCGGAATTTGACTTGAAGGAGACTGCTATGGCTGCTGAGGAGCATGCATATTCGGAGGCGGAAGTCACGGCGCGCCTCGCTAAGGATTTGCCGCATTGGCGCTATGAGAACGGCTGGATCCGCCGCCGCTTCAAGACCCACAGCTGGAAAGGCACGCTGATGGTGATCAACACCATCGGCCATCTCGCCGAGGCGGCCTGGCACCATCCCGACATCGCCGCATCCTACGCCTGGGTCGAGGTGAAGCTGATGACGCACACCGCCAAGGGCGTGACCGACAAGGACTTCGAGCTCGCGAGGAAGATCGAGGAGGTGGTGAGCTGGCGGCCCGGCAAGGAAGGCGGCGCGCTCGAGGGCACGCCCGAGACCGACCAGCGCTTCGCCTACGTCAAATATGACAACTGACCCGGGGGCCGGTGTGACCCATGCGAAAAACGGCGGCGCAAATGCGCCGCTGGAGCGCTTTTTAACCGCGGTGGAGACGGGTCTGGCGATCATGGGCATCGTCAATGTGACGCCCGACTCCTTTTCCGACGGCGGATTGTTCAACGCCCCGCAGGCGGCGCTGGCGCAGGCGAAAAAGCTCGTGGCGGAGGGCGCGGACATCGTCGACGTCGGCGCCGAATCGACGCGCCCCGGCCATGTCCCGATCTCGGCCGAAGAGGAATGGGAGCGGCTCGCGCCGCTTCTTTCGGCGCTCGTCGCCGAGTCCGGCGCGCCGGTTTCAATCGACACCTACAAGGCGGCGACGGCGCGGCGGGCGCTGGCGGCGGGCGTCGCGGTCGTCAACGACATCTGGGGATTGCAGCGCGATCCCGAGATGGCCGGCGTGATCGCCGAGGCGGGCGCGGGCGTGGTCGTCATGCACAATCGCGAGCATGTCGACGCGGCGGTCGACATCGTCGCCGACATGCGCCGCTTTTTCGAGCGCTCGCTGGAGATCGCCCGTCGCGCCGGCATTCCCGAGCGGCATATTCTCATCGATCCGGGGATCGGCTTCGCCAAGACGCGGGAGCAGAATTACGCCGCCCTGCGCGCCATCCCCGATCTGCTGCGGCACGGCCGGCCGATCCTGCTCGGCGTCTCGCGCAAATCGATTTTTCGCGATCTCCCTGATGGCGCGGCGGAAGGGCGGCTGATCGGCACGATCGCCGCAAATCTCATCGGCGCCATGGCCGGGGCGCGCGCCTTCCGCGTCCACGACGCGGCCGAACACCGCGCCGCCTTCAAGGTTTTTGAGGCGATCGGGGCAAAACAGGAGCGCCATCCATGACAGAGACGCGCGTCGGCTTCGGCCTGGGCAGCAATATCGGCGACAAGCCGGCGAATATTCGCAGGGCGCTGGCGATGATCGAGGAGCGCGGGATCGCCCGCCTCTCGGCCGTCTCGCGCATCTATCGAACGCCGCCCTGGGGCGTGCTGGACCAGGGCGATTTCGCCAACGCCTGCGCGATCGGCAAGACGAGGCTCTCGCCCTATGAGCTGCTGGCGGCAGTGAAAAAGATCGAAGCGGACATGGGCCGCGAGCCGACCCGCCGCTGGGGGCCGCGTCTGATCGACGTGGACATTTTGTTTCTCGGCGACCACACGCTGGATGACCCGGAGCTGACGCTGCCGCACAAAGAACTCTTCTCCCGCGGATTTGTGCTCGCGCCGCTGGCGGAGATCGGGCCGGACCTCGTGCTCGACGGAACGCCGGTGAGCCAGGCGCTGGCGGAAGTGGAGCTGGCGGGCATCCGGCCCTGGGAGTAACCCGCCACAGTCCTGCCCAAGTCCGTTTCATTTCTGCTGCGCTGCAACAAGCTTGGTGCGCAACCCGGACGGTTGGGGGGCGGTTGGGCGACGCGGCGGGGGCGGGGATTGAGACGGTTTCTGCGGAATCATGCGGAATTTATTGGATCGGCTGTATTTTATTGCGGCTGCGAAGTGTTGTTTTGCGGCTGCGTTTGGCCTGGACTTAGGGCGGGATTGCACCTGCCCGTTTGGGTCGTGCTTCCTATTCATCAGATTGCTGAGCCCTACCTGAGCGGATATTGTCATGAAGGGGCTAACCGG
>JAWOLK010000094.1:0-7992 GCA_033853615.1 Beijerinckiaceae bacterium
TGTTGGTGTAGCCGGTGAACTCGCCCTGCACGCCGCCATAGGCGAAGCCGCCCGTGCCGTAGACGAGCAGGGTCGGGGTGACGAGGAAGCCGGCGCGGCCGCGCACGGTGCCGAACCAGTTGAGCGCCACGCCGATATTGCCGCCCGGCGCCAGCGGCGTCAGGAGCGCGCCGGGAAGCGTCGGATCGGGATAGAGCGCGACGACATTGTTGCCGCCGGAGCGCATGCTGGTGCCCTGGAAGTCGGCCTCGGCGCCAATGACGATCGACGAGCCGAACTGGAAGTTGTAGCCGATCTGGCCGCCGCCGACGACGCCGCCGGCGTTGCTGCCGCCATTGTTCGAGCCGGGCAGGAAATAGACGCCGCCGAGCGAATCGACGTAAGGCGTCAGATTATTATTGTTGATGCTGTTGGCGCTCCAGCCGCCGCCGAGGTTCAAACCGGCGTAGAAGCCGGTCCACATCGGCGGGGGCGGCGGCGGCGGGGCGTAGACGGGGGCCGCCTTGCGCGACGGAAGATCGGCCGCAAAAGCGGCGACCGGGAGCGCGAGAGCAACCGCCGTCGCGCAAAGCAAAATCTTCTTCATGACCATTAAACTCCATCGATCATCAAGCCTCCGATCGACGGCTTAAAGTCTTCAAAAGCCGTTGACGCGCGGAGTATGACGTTCGTCCCCTGTCAACCCAGGGACCAGCAGACGATGGCTCCATCGTCCGGCGAAGGTCAACATCAATCCGCCCATTTAACTGTGTGTCGGCGCACTATAATCGCAGACTGTTGCCCATTCGCAACAATGCGTCCCGCTTATACTTTTGAGGCGCCCCGAATTTTCCGCAAAAGACGGTGTCTCGACAATCCCGTTACAGTCAAGCTCGAGTCCGTTGGCGTGAAAAATCAATTTTCTGCGCCGATGCTTTCGCGCCATCTACGCAACCAGGCGCGCCGCAACTCGAACAGCCTTTTCGCCTCATCCCGCAAAATCGCGACGAACTGGTGACGCGACTTGACGAACCACGGCAGATGCAGCGCCGTGCACCCGTATTTTTCCTTGTAGGAATGACCGCCGCCCCAATCATAGACCTCGGCGCCGCGCTGTTTCCAGCTTCGCAGCGCATGCCAGTGCAGATATTGGTTGGGCCGCAGGATCTGCGCGTCGCGAAAGCTGGCGTTGCCCCAGAACTGGGCCATCCGCCTGTACCCCGGATAGATGCCGGTGGCGATGCACCTGCCCTGCGGGTCTCTGGCCCGCAGCAGCAAGAGCCGGCCGGTCGGGTGGAGATGGCGGATCAAAGCGCGCACGCGCTCCACCGAATAGGTGGGCGTAAGCCGCTGTTTG
Source organism: Beijerinckiaceae bacterium (assembly GCA_033853615.1). Classification (GTDB taxonomy): domain Bacteria; phylum Pseudomonadota; class Alphaproteobacteria; order Rhizobiales; family Beijerinckiaceae; genus Methylosinus. Next base: position 1,337 of record JAWOLK010000094.1, read on the forward strand.
GCGAAGACGTCTTTGAGCTGCTCATAATATTCGTCCGCGAAAGAAAGGTCGCCTTGCGCCGCCTCTTCGATCACGACCCCGCTTTTTTCCGCCTTGCGGATGCAGCGCCGGCAGGCGCTCTCCATGGATTTGAAGAGTTCGTCCTCGGTCTTGGTCAGGTCCGTCCGGTAGGTTTCATAGATATTCCAGGCAAATCCGAGGCTTTCGCCGTCTTCCGCGGCGAGGTTTGGATCGGAAATCTCCATGTGCAGGCACTTGAGATCGTCCCAGGCGAGGCGCTCGACCGCGGCGAGCGCCGCGCGCCGCGAGACGCCGGGCGCGAGGTTGAAGCCCATGTAAGGGGTCGTCCATCCGGGAAATGAACTGCCCAGCACGCGCACGCCGAAGCGGGAAAAGGTTAGGCCGGTGAAATAGCCGACCGCCTGCCCGTCTTCGCGCAGCTCAGCCAGGAGCGGCGTCGCGCCCTGCGTCTCGGCGACGAAGGCCACCCATTCCCGCGTCTGCCACACGGTGCGGTCGGAAAACTCTGCGAGACGCGTCTCGTCGAGCGACGAGAAATCGACAATGCGCGCTTTCATGACGGTGTCCGCGGAAAGAGCAATCGAAAGAAAAAAATCCTCAGCCTTCACCTATGCCGGCGCGGCGATCGGGAAAGACGCGGGCCGTAGAAATACCGAGAGCGTTCCCTTAAAGCCTGTTCCGCCGTCGGCGCGCTCACGCCTTGCGCGAGGGCGGGCTTTTCGATACGCCGCCCGCCCGAGAAACCGGGACGAGATGGCGACGGCCTTTGGAACCAAGCGCCGCCGACGCGATTTCCCGCCTTGCGCTCCAGCGCGCGGGCGCGAGGCAAGGAGATGACGTGCAGGCACGACACATCGCCGCGCTTACGATCGGCCTAGCGGTCGGGATCGTTGCGCTCGTCGCCTTGGCCTTCGCCATCGACGCGACCGATATGCGCGGCCTCAGCGCGCTGCTGCTGATCGCTCTCGCCAACAATGTCGACAATCTCGGCGCGCGGCTCGCCTACAGCATGGACGGGGTCAGGGTCGGTCTGCCGGCCAATCTCTGGATCTCCCTCATCACCTTCGCCATCTCCACCGCCGCCGCCGCTTCCGGCGCCAGGGTCAAGGGCGCGCTCGGCGGCCAAACCGCCTCGTTCATCGCCATGCTGCTGCTCGCCGGTCTCGGCGTCTGGATGATTTTCGAAGCGCGGCGCGGCGGCTCGATCGGGGCGAGACGCGGGAGCAATGGGGAAGGCCGGCGCATCGGCATGAAGGAAGCGACATTCCTCGGCGTCGCGCTGTCGATCAACAATATCGGCGGCGGTCTCGGCGCGGGCATGATCGGGCTCAGTCCGGCGCTGACCGGCCTGTTCTCGGCGATCGTCAGCTTCCTTGCGCTTTGGGCCGGCAATCACCTCGCCGAATGGTTCGTCGAGCGCAAAATCGCAGGAAAAGCAGCGGTCGTCGGCGGGCTTTTGCTGATCGCCCTCGGCGTCAGGCAGGTCGTCGCCTAGCGTTTTCCGCCGATGCACGAACCGGTCAGCGCCAAGAGCCCAGAGCTTGTGCATGCTCGGGCGGGCGCCATAAAACTGTAACTCTGTCCCATTATGAGGCGCCCTACCGCTGTAACGGAGGGCTGGGCGTTTGTTGTTGCATCATCACCATGTTCCGGGGCGCCTGCGGGTGGCGCTGGGGCGTCTCAAGGGCGACCGGGCCGGCGCCGGGCCGCTGCGCGCGGCGCTGCTCGCCCTTCCGGGCGTGACCGCCGTCTCGATCAGCCCGGCGATCGGCAGCGTCACGATCCATTACGCTCTGGAGCAGTTCGCGCCCGAGGATTTTTGGGAGACCTTGCGGCGTTTCGGGGTTTTCAACGGCGCCCCGCAGCCGGCCCGGACCCCTGCCCCGCCGGCCCAGCCTCTGGCCGAAGCGGCGGCGGACGCGCTCGCGGCCGCGCTCGTAGAGACGATGGCGCAGCGGCTGCTGGGACCGGCGGGCGGCGTCCTGGCGCGCCTCTTCGGCTGAGTCTTTTGGGCTGACGGCTCACAAGGCCGTCTCGATCACGAACAGGATACAGCCGACGATCGCGCCGACCACCGTGCCGTTGATGCGGATGAACTGAAGGTCGCTGTCGACGGCGGCCTCTATGCGGTTGGAAAATTCCTGCGCGTCCCAATCGCGCACGACGTCGGCGATCAATCGCGCAAGCTCCTGCCGCAGCGGCAGCGCTTCGGCGAGCAGCGTCTCGAAGGCGCCGTTAAGCTCCGCGCGCAGCGCCTCGTCGGCGAGAATTCGTTCGGCTACGGCGCGCAGCGCCTCGGCGAGCGCGCTCGTCCCGGCCGGCGTCGCGGCGGCGTCGCGCAGATCGGAGAAAACAGTCTCGGCCCAGGCTTTGACCTGCGGATGATCGAAGATGCTGGTTTTGACATGCCGCCGCCACGCCGAATCGCCGGCGGAATCGAGCGCCGCCTCTCCGCGCTTCACGATATAGGCGAGAATGTTCTTGCGCGAAGGGCTGTGCGGATCGGCCAAATCGGCGATCAGCCGGTTGAGCGTCTGCACGATTGCGCGCGTCAATTGGCGGTCGACGGTCTGGCGCAGGAAGCCCTGGCGCCGGGCGCTCGCGCGCTCCTCGAAACGCGGCGCGTTGCGTTCCAGAAAATCGCCCGCCGCCTTCAGCGCGTCGTCAAGCAACGTCGCCGGCAGGGGAGAGGCCGCGATCTGCGAAAAGACGGCGCGCAGCAGCGGCCGCAAGTCGGTCTTGGCGAGTTCCGAGCGCAGCAGGCTGTAACTCAACGCGCGCAATCGCCCGGCGTCGACGGCGCCGAACAGGACGCGCGACGCCGGGGCGGCGGCAGTTTCGGCATGGTCCATGAGCCATCGGGCGAGGCTCTTCGCCGGATCGACGACGCGGATCGTCGCCGCCATGATCTCGCGGGTGAGGAAATTCTCTTCGAAGAAAACAGCGAGACCGGCGCCGATGCGGTCCTTGTTCAGCGGCACGACGGCGGTATGCGGAATGGGCAGCCCCAGCGGCCGGCGAAACAGCGCCGTGACCGCGAACCAATCGGCGAGACCGCCGACGAGCGCCGCCTCGGCGCCCGCCTGCACGAGACGCACCCAATAGCTCGAGCTGCGCGCGGCGATGGTGAGCAGCAGCACGGTCGCCATCACGACCAGCAAACCCGTCGCGACGCCGCGTCTCCAGCGCGACGCGGACACGCGCGCGACATGGGCTCTCAGCGCTTCCACGCGTCAGGCAATTAGGACAGCCGGGCGCAGAGTGTAGGCGCCGTTCTTGCGCAGCCGCGGCCTTGCCCGACTTGAAGGGGGCGCCTGCGACGCTATCACTTTCACGATGCGCGCAATTGTCGCGAAGCACGGAGGGGCGGGTCATGGCGCTGTTTCCTGGACGCAGTCTTATTCTCGCGCTTGCGGCGGGCGCCGCTGGCGGGGCCGTCGCAGCTCTGTTGCGCAACGACGGCAAAGCGCGCCCCGCGATAAAGAGCGTGGTGCGGGCCGGATTGCTGATGTTCGAGCAGGCGCGCGAATCTTTCGCCGAATTCAGCGAAACCGCAACCGACGTGCTGGCCGAAGCGCAAGCCGAGCTCGACGCCGAACGGCGGGCCGAACGCGCGCAGCCGCGCCGCGAGGAGCAGGTCGTTCCTTTCGAGACGCGCTCTGCGGCCGAGGGCGAAAGGAAAGCGCATGGCTGAGGCGCCGCACGCCTTCATCGTCAGCGAGACGCCCGCGCGCTTGCGGCTGAAGATTCCAACGCGCCGCCATGATGCAGGTTTTTTCAAGCACGCGTCGCATAAACTGACGGAACAGCGGCCCGCGGCGCGCGTCGAGGTCAATCCGACGACGGGCAGCATTCTGATCCACGCGGAAGACGTGCGCGCCTGCCTCGAAGCGCTCGATCGCGACGGCGTGCTGGTCCTGACGGAGCAGCCCGACAGCAGTCCGCGCTTCGAGCAATTGCGGGAACGGATGCTCGACTTCAACGAATGGTTCATGCGCATCACCGGCGGCAAGGGCGACGCGCGCGTCTATATCTTCACGCTCCTGATAATCAGCGCGGCCTATCAGGCGATGCGCGGCGAAGTCTTCGCTCCCGCCGCGACGCTGCTCTGGTACGCGGGCGAGGCGCTGCGGGTGTGGAAATCTCCGGACAACGCCGACGACATCGTGGAACGCATGGAGCCGCAAGCGCCATGAGCGCGCAGGGGTGAAGCCGCGAAATGACGCTCGCAGAAACTGCCGTCGAGGACGGCCCGACTGTTGTTCACATGGCCATCCCGGGACGCGTGCGGCTGCGCGCGCCCGGCCTCAAGGGCGCGGAAAAGCTCAAGCGATTTCTCGAATCGGCGCTGCCGGACGCGGCGCTGATCACCGACGCTCAAGCGAGCGCCGTGACCGGCAATATTCTCGTCCACTATAAGCCCGAGGCCGGTCTCGCCGCGGTGTTGAACCGCATCAGCGCGCTTCTCGCCCGCTACAAGACGGGGCGCGTCGAGGCGGCGCGCCCGAGCGCAAAGCCCTGGCATGTCATGCAGGCCGAACATGCGATGAAGCTCTTGCGCAGTTCGGCGGCGGGCCTCTCCGCAAAGGCCTTCCAGCACCGCCTGAGACGCTATGGAGAAAACGTCCTTCCCTCGATCCCAGGCAGGGGGCGCGGAGAAATTTTCGTCGAGCAATTCAAGAGCCTGCCGGTCGCCCTGCTGCTCGGCGCAGCGACCTTGTCGCTGCTCACCGGCGGCGTCGCCGACGCCGTCGTCGTCCTCTCGGTCGTCGCGCTCAACGCCGGCATCGGCTACGCCACCGAAAGCCATGCGGAGCGGGCCATCCGGTCGCTCGCGCGCCCGGCGCGCGAGCCCGTCGCCGTGCTGCGCGACGGCAAGCGCGAGCTGATCCCGATCGAGCGGGCGGTCCCGGGCGATCTGCTGGAGCTGCGGCCGGGCGTCATCGTCGCCGCGGACGCGCGAATCATCGAGGCGCAAGGGCTCGCGATCAATGAGGCGACGCTCACCGGCGAAAGCGCGCCGGCGCAAAAAACCGCACAGCCGCTCGCCTCGGAAGACGCCGCTCTGGCCGATCGCGCCAATATCGCCTATCGCGGCACCATCGTCACCGGCGGCAGCGGACGCGCGGTCGTCGTCGCCACCGGCGCGGCGACCGAGATCGGCCAGGTGCAGGGCCTCATCGGCGGCGCGCGGGCGCCGGAAACGCCGCTGCAACGGCAATTGTCGCGGCTCGGGCGGCAGCTCACCTTCATCGCCGGCGGGGCCTGCGGCCTGGTTCTGGTGATCGGCCTGATGCGCGGCTATGGCGCGCTGGCGACGGTGAAGAACGCCATCGCCCTCGCCGTCGCCGCCGTGCCGGAAGGGCTGCCGACGCTCGCGACGACGACGCTCGCGCTCGGCATAGAGCAGATGCGCCGCCGCCATGTGCTGGTGCGTCGCTTGGAGGCGGTCGAGACGCTCGCCTGCGTGCGCGTCGCCTGTCTCGACAAGACCGGCACGCTGACGCTCAACCGCATGAGCGTCGCCGAAATTTGCTGCGGCGGCCGCAGTTTCCGCGCCGAGGGGCCGGACGTTCTCGATCAGCATGACGTTCCGGCGCGGCCGGAGGCGGAGCCGGAGCTGGAAAAACTCGCCCAAATCGTCGCGCTCTGCAACGAAACCGCGACGGGCGCCGGCGGCAAGCCGATGATGAACGGCTCCGCGACCGAGGCGGCGCTGCTGAACTTCGCCTTCGATCTCGGGATCGACGTCGCCGCCCTGCGCCGCCGCTATCCGCTGGAGGAGGTCGTCTACCGGACGGAAGGCCGCCTGTTCATGACGACGCTGCACCGCGCGCCGGACGACAGGCTCTTCGCCGCCGTCAAGGGCAGCCCGGAATCGGTGCTCGGCCTTTGCCGCTTCCTGATGATCGGCGGGGAGGCGGTTCCGCTCACCAGGGAGCTGCGCCGCTTCATCGAGGACGAGAACGCGCGCCTCGCGCATGCCGGCCAGCGCGTTCTCGCCGCCGCCTTCGCGGAGCGCGCCGCCGGCGACATGCCGCAGCCGCCGGAAGGCTTGATCTTCGTCGGGCTGATCGGCCTCGCCGATCCTTTGCGCCCCGGCGTCGTCGAACTCCTCGCCGGCCTGCGCGACGCCGGCGTCAGCCCGGTGATGATCACCGGCGATCAAAAGGACACAGCGGCCGCGATCGCGCGCGCGCTCAATCTCGGCAATGGCGAGCTGCGCATCGTCGATTCGTCCGAGTTGCCGAGCTTTTCGGCGACGCCGGATCTCGCTGGCGCGCCGCATGTCTTTGCGCGGGTGACGCCGGGGCAGAAGCTCGAAATCGTCAAGGCGCTGCAACGCGCCGGGCTCGTCGTCGCGATGACCGGCGACGGCGTCAACGACAGCCCGGCGCTGAAGGCGGCCGACATCGGCGTGGCCATGGGCTTGAGCGGCAGCGAGGCCGCGCGGGACGTGGCGCATATCGTGCTGCAGGACGACAATCTCCTGTCGCTCGCGCCGGCGATCGAGCGCGGCCGCGCCACAAGGGCCAACATACGGCGCGCCATCCACTATCTGCTCGCAACCAACATGAGTGAGATTCTGCTGATGCTTCTCGCGCCGGCGGCCAATCTCGGCCAGCCGCTCACCC
>JAWOLK010000095.1:0-6558 GCA_033853615.1 Beijerinckiaceae bacterium
ACATAAACCGGGCACATCCGCGCCCGCGCCTTGTGTCGAAAGCTATTGAGAAAAGGTGCGAGCCACCGCTCAAGATCGGACTTCCAGATCTCGTCCATGGTCGGCCCTCCGTGACGCCGACCACCCATGAATCACGCAATACGAGTCCCGGGAATCCCAAAAACGCCAGACCCAAAAAAAAACTGCCAAGGTAGTGTTAGGGTCCAGACTCATAACCAGTAGCTGATGGTTGCAGCGATGCAGACAGCGGCGAGGAAGTTCACGGCGTTTCGGTCATATCGCGTGGCCACGCGGCGGAAGTCCTTCAACCGACAGAACATGCGCTCGATAGCGTTCCGGTTGCGATAGAGGAAGGGCGAGAAGCAGTTCTTCCATTTGCGATTGGACTTGGGCGGAATGTTCGGCATGGCCCCGCCGGCCTCGATCCGCCGACGGATCGCGTCGCTGTCGTAACCCTTGTCGGCATGAAGGATTTCACAGGCTGGCATCCTTGCTAGAAGCTCTGCGCCTGCGGTGCAGTCCGCCACGTTGCCGCCGGTGAGCATGAAGGCTACCGGTCGGCGCTGCGCATCCGTCAGCGCATGGATTTTGGTCGTGCGGCCGCCCCTCGAGCGGCCGATCGCTTGAGCAGGCTCCCCCCTTTCCCGCCACCTGCGGAGCGATGCGCTTTGAGCACATGGACGATGCCGCTGATCACCCGGCGGTCGTCGACCCGCGCCTTGCCGCGCGTGTCACCTGAAATCCTATTCGGTGGATGGCCGTATGCCGGCTCGGCCAGTCTCTCCGCATCCGGCCTTAAGCAGCAGGACATTGTCATCCTGCACGAAGCATCCGCCGCCCGCGCCTTCGAGGCTCGGTTCGAGCAGATCCGGGCTGAGGCGACGCCGTTGGGCAAGCCGGGCAACCTCTTGGCGAGGGCGAGGCGTTCATCGATCACAGACGGGGAAACGGCGCCGCCTGCAGGCTGCCTGATCAAGGGCAACGTCAGCCGCAAAGGCGTCCGCATTTACCATGTGCCGGGCGGCCGGACATACAACCGCGTGCGCATCAATGGGGAACGTGGTGAACGTTGGTTCTGCACCGAGGAGCAAGCCGTCACCGCGGGATGGAGAAAGGCCGGCGGTGGAAAGTCGTCTTTATGAGTGCGAGGAAGGGGGGCGTAACCGATTGGACGCCCGACACTCTGGGAGGCAGGCCCCGGGCGTGCTTCCCTTGTGCTTCCCACTCTCGATTTCTGGGAAACACTCGCGTCGGCCTAGACGTCCACCTTTTTGATTTTTAATGGCGCGCCCGAAAGGATTCGAACCTCTGACCCCCAGATTCGTAGTCTGGTGCTCTATCCAGCTGAGCTACGGGCGCTCTCGCCGCTTTGGCCTGGCCCCTCGGGGCCGTCATCGCCGCGGCATGGGCATCGTTTAGCGGCAACCGACGAGAATGGCAAGAGGCAGTTTTATGCCCCCGCCGCCTTGCGCGCCCGGCGGGCGAAGATAAATAAGCCGAATAACATAGGATTGAGTATGCAAACGTTCCTCTCGGGCGGCGTCGAGATTTCATACCTCGATTTCGGGCCTCTCACCGAAGATCGTCACGAGCCCATTGTGCTCGTTCACGGCTTCGGCTCGACGCATGCGGTGAATTGGCTTTTTTCCCAATGGGTGAAGACCCTGACCGAGGACGGCCGCCGCGTCGTCGTCTTCGACAACCGCGGCCATGGGCGCTCGCAAAAGCTCTATGATCCCGCGGCTTACAGTCTCGATCTGATGGCCGGGGATCTGCTCGCCCTGATGGAGCATCTCGGCCTGGAGCGGCCCGATGTGATGGGCTATTCGCTCGGCGGGCGAATCGCGACGCATTTCGCCATCGCTCATCCGACCCGCCTGCGCTCGCTGATTCTCGGCGGCATCGGCGTCAGTCTCGTCGATGCGTCCGGGCTGCATCCGGGCGTCGCCGAGGCGATGGAGGCCGCCGACATTCAGGACATCGAAGACCCGAGTCTCAAATTGTTTCGCGGCTTCGCCGAGGCGACGCGCAGCGACCTCGCTGCGCTCGCGGCCTGCGCGCGCGGCGCGCGCAAGGCGCTCGAGGCGACGAGCCTGCGGCAAATTTCCGTGCCCGTGCTGGTCTGCGTCGGCACGCGCGACGATGTCGCCGGCGATCCGCACCCGCTCGCAGGCTTGTTCCAGAACGTGCGAATCGTCGACATTCCGGGCCGGGACCACAACCGGGCCGTCGGCGATCGCGTCTATAAGCAGGCGGTGCTGGAGTTTCTGGCGCATCGCCCTTAAAGCGTTGTCCGCCGAAACGGTAGACCGGTTCGGTCTGAAAGCGAGCAGGCTCCAACGGGAGCTGTCGAACACGCATGGGGCGCCGATGAGCATGGCCGAGGCGCGCGAGGGCGCGAAGACAACCGATCTGCGCGGCGCGGACCCGCTTTTTGCGCGCCTGCGGGCCGAGGCGGAAGAGGTTCTGCGCCGCGAGCCGGACCTCGGCGGCTTCCTCTACGCCTCGGTGCTGTCGCATGAGTCGCTGGAAAGCGTCATCGCGCACCGAATCGCGCAACGGCTCGACCGGCCGGAGGCCCCCTATGCGGTGATTCGGCAGGCCTATGCCGAGCATCTGGCCCGCGATCAAAATCTCTCGGCCGCCTTCCGCGCCGACATCGCCGCGGTTCTCGAACGCGACCCCGCCTGCACGCGGCTGCTGGAGCCGGCTCTCTATTTCAAAGGGTTCCACGCGCTGCAGACATATCGGCTGGCCCATGCGCTCTGGAAGGGGGGGCGCAGCGATTTCGCGCTCACGTTGCAAAGCCTGTCGTCGCAGATCTTCCAGACCGACATTCACCCGGCGGCGCGCATCGGCAATGGGGTGTTCGTCGATCATGCGACCGGCGTCGTCATCGGCTCGACCGCCGTGATCGAGGACGACGTGTCGATGCTGCACGGCGTGACGCTCGGCGGCACCGGCAAGATTCGCGGCGAGCGGCATCCGAAGGTGCGGCGCGGTGTGCTGATCGGGGCGGGAGCGCGCGTGCTCGGCAATATAGAGATCGGCCGCTGCGCGCTGATCGCGGCGGGTTCGCTGGTCCTCGAATCGGTGCCGCCGAACAAGACGGTCGCCGGCGTCCCGGCGCGGATCGTCGGCGACACGGGCTGCGCCGAGCCGGCCCGCGCTATGGACCAGGTTCACGCGGTCGTCGACGCGGGGCTGTGACGCCGAGAATGCGGCGCGCCGGTGGCGACATTGCGCAAAAGCTCGGGCTGAAGAGCGGCGGGGCCGCGACTTTTCGTCCAAAGCTAAGTTTTTGATACTGCTCAGCTTGTGGAAAGCGCGACAGTAGCTTAGTCACCTGACCGTCTACAGCACGACGCGAAGGTGACCATGAGGCGTTTCCTTTTGGGCGCGGCTGTCGCTGCGGGGTTTTCCGCCGCGGCGCAGGCGCACATGATTCAGGATGTTCGCGGGCTCCTCGGCCCGGTGGCGACGCCCGTTCTCGTGATGGGAACGGACAATCGCATCGGCCTCGACGAATTCGCCGCGGCGCATGCGATGCAGAAAGCCGCCATCCAGAACGCGCGCGCCGCTTCGGGTCTGGTGGAGTGCGGCGACGCGCATGGCGCCGGCCAGCTCACGCTGAAAGACAATGTTCTCACCACCGCGGCGCATGTCCTGTTCGACGAGCGCGGCTTCCAGCGCGCGCGCACCTGCGATTTCGTCGCGCAGGTGGATGGGGCCTGGACCCGCACGCCGCTCGACATGAGCTCGATCACCGTCGGTTCGTCTCGCCCTTATGCGGCGAAGGCGGTGAATGATTGGGCGGTGGTGCGTCTCATGCGGCCGCTGAAGGGCGTCCAGCCCTATGAGCTCGCGTCCAAGGTCGATCTCAACGAAGAGGTGGAGTTCGTCTCGCGCGGCCACTCCAATTGGCGCGACAAGCACGATCTCTCCTTCGAGAATTGTCACTTACGCAATGTGACCGGCGAGGCTTCCGACGGGCGCCGTGAATTCGCCTTCGATTGCAACACCGGCGACGGCGCCTCGGGCGGCGGCGTGTTCATCGGCCGGCAGCTCAGCGCCATCCTCGTCGGCTGGCGCAGCAATGATCCGATGAAAAACAGCCCTTTTTCGCCGCGGCACTATAATTTCGTCGTCGCCATAGAAGGCGCTTTCCGTCAGGCGGTGCTGCGCGCCGCAGAAATGCCGGTCGAGCCGCCGGTCGAAATCGCGAAGACCGCCCCAGACAAGAGCGGCGAAAGCGTCAAGACCTCGAGCCGCTCCGCCGCTCATCCATGAGCGCTTAAGGGAAGTCGAAGGGCAGGCCCTGTTCGTAAGGGGTGACTTCCCAGCGGTTGGGCAGGGTCTCCTGCATGAACCAGCTGCGCTGATTGGCGCTGATCGGGTCCTGATTATAGAAGGTCTGCTCCAGCACATATCTGTTGGTGCTGCCGACCGGGACCTGCGTTCCGGGGTCGAGCCAGCTGCGCCGCTGCACCACGAGCGGCGCATGCGCTTCCACTGCGGGGGCCTGTGAATGGTGGTGGCGCCGGGCCTTCGCCAGCGCGTCGCCGCTGAACGCCAGGGCGCAGGCGATTGCGAGGCCCGCGGAACACATTTTACGCATCTCGATTCCCTTCACAGTCGTTGCCCCGCGATCATAGCGCAATGCAAACCAGCGCGATACGCCGTCGCCGGCTCAGCGCAGGTTCTTTCGGTTTACCTTCGCATGCGCAGCCGCATGGGGCGGCTTCTTCGCGTCGAGCGTCGCGCCGCAGGCGCCGCCATGCGCGTCATGGGCGGCGAAGAGCTGCTCCAACGGCTTATTATCGAAGCTCGGCCGATAATCGATTTGGTCAAGCAGACAGCCGAGCGCCGCGCGGTCGATCGGCTTCGCCGCCGAGCCGCAGGCGACGCCCGACACTTCGAACGCAGGGTTGACGAGTCGCACGGCGAGGCAGGCGCGCTCGACGCCGGGGCCATTGCCGGGATCGGCTGAGGTGAGCTTGATGTCGGCGCTCTCCAGCCGGCCGAGGCGCGTTGCAAGCGGGATCGGCGTGTGGATTTTCTTCACCGCGAGCCCGGCCTCGCGGGCGTGACGGGTCACGTCGAGATAGAAATCCGACGGCTTTTCCGCCCCGCTCTGGTGGACGTCAAGGCGCAGATAGGGGCCGCCGAAGGCGAATTCGCCGAGCGAGAGACTGTCCTCGCGGCCGCCCGTCTCCAGATCGCGACTTGCGACGGTTTTTTTCTCATTGACGAAGTCCGGCGCCGCGAGCTCGAAGACCGCGGCGCGCGCAGCGGCGGCGAGCCCGGCCGGCTCTGCGGCGCTCTCGCCCGCGGTCTGCGCGCGGGGAGGGGAGAGAACCTGCGGCTCCTTCGCGGCGTCCTTTGCGGCGACGGCCGGCTGTTCGGTCGCGGGCGGCGCGGCGAAGAAGAAGCGCGCGGAGCCGAGCGCCGTGATGGCCGAGACGCCCATCATCAGCGCGGCGAACGTTCCGAGCGGGCGCGCTTTGATCGGCCGCGCCTCCGGCGGGGCTAAGTAATCCTGGTCAAGAACGGTCGCAGTCATTCCGCAACTCCAACGTCCGGTTTGGGACCAGCAGGCGTTAACGATTGCGCTATGGTGAACGACAATCGAAAAATTATAGTTACCGATCGAAGACAAAGTCACACTGCGGTCAACAAAGGCTTAACGGCAAAGAGTTGAAAGAAAAGCCCGCGCCGGACGGGCCGGCGCGGGCCTTGTTGATCAGTGCGTTGCGAGAGCTTTGCTCTGCGCGCCGCTTATTTGCCCTTCTTCGGAGCCTCGGCCTCGCGGGCCTTCAGAGCGGCGCCGAGAATATCGCCGAGCGAAGCGCCGGAATCAGCGGAGCCATATTGCGCGATGGCTTCCTTCTCCTCGGCGACTTCGAGCGCCTTGATCGAGACGGCGACCTTGCGCGCCTTGCGATCGAACAGCGTGACGCGGGCGTCCACCTTCTCGCCGACGGCGAAGCGTTCGGGGCGCTGATCGCCACGGTCGCGGGCGAGTTCGGCGCGCTTGATGAAGGTGGTCAGGTCGGTGCCGATGATCTTCACATCGATGCCGGCGTCCTTCACGTCGGTCACTTCGCAGGTGACGACGACGCCCTTCTTCAGCTCGCCGGCGCCTTCCTCCACCGTGGCGAAGGGGTCGTGGCCGAGCTGCTTCACGCCGAGCGAGATGCGCTCCTTCTCGATGTCGACGTCGAGCACCTGCGCGGAGATGACGTCGCCCTTCTTATACTCTTCGATGACCTGCTCGCCCGGACGGTTCCAGTCGAGATCGGAGAGATGGACCATGCCGTCCACATCGCCGTCGAGGCCGATGAACAGACCGAATTCGGTCTTGTTCTTGACTTCGCCGGTGACGGTCGAGCCGACGGGGTGCTTCTCGGCGAAGGCTTCCCACGGGTTTTGCAGGCACTGCTTGAGGCCGAGCGAAATGCGGCGCTTGACCGGATCGACTTCCAGAACCTGGACGTCGACTTCCTGGCTCGTCGCGACGATCTTGCCGGGATGGACGTTCTTCTTGGTCCAGGACAT
>JAWOLK010000096.1:0-62487 GCA_033853615.1 Beijerinckiaceae bacterium
CTTCGCATTGACCTCGGCAAGCCTCCGCAACGCTTCCGCTCTGTCGCGGGTGCTTAGGCTCTCCCGGACGAAATGGGAGATGAGGCCGAGGCGTTCCTTCGCGCGGTGGGGATTCGCCGGTAGAACCAGAAGACGCCGTCGCGGCTCTCGGTGAGATAGCGGACGGAGACTCGGAAGCATCCTTCGGAGTGGATAACTCGACGCAATGTATCGCCTTTCGTATCACCGAAAGAGCGACCAAAATCTCATGCAAGTCTTTGCTTTTACGAAAGAAACACCAGAATTTCTGGTGCCCCTGGCCGGACTCGAACCAGCACTCCTTGCGGAACTCGATTTTGAGTCGAGCGCGTCTACCAATTCCGCCACAGGGGCGCGGGCCGGCAGGACCGGCGCGCGGCGGGGATATTAGCCAGACTGACCGTTGCGTCAAGCCGTAGCGAGCGCGCGGGACGCCGTGGCGCGGAGCGTTCCGATCCTTCGGGCCAAAGGGGCGCGCCGAAAAGCCGCCCGCAGGCGTCTCACCCAATGGCTTTCAGAGACTTAACCAGAAATTGAAGAAATCTCAGCCATATTCTATATACGGCTACGCTCTCGTTGGCGGCGGCCGGGGGCGCGTGAATTGACACGTGCGTTCGTTACCGGGGGCAGGCATGGCGGCGCGTAATAAACTATTTCCCTATCTTGTTTTCGGTTTTTGCACGGGTCTGGCCGGCGGGCCAGTTTTCGCCCAGAGCAGGGCGCTAACAGTGCTCAACCGTGGCGACGCGCTCGCTGCGACGACCGGCCCCGCGAGCGCCATGGCGAATCGCCTTGCGCCGCCGCAGGCCTCGGACGCGCCGGCGATGACGCTCTCCGCCGCGAGGAAAGGCTCGCCCGGGGTGAGAACGAATCAGGGCGCCGGGGCGCAACAGGGCGGCGCGGGGTCCGTCGTCGTGACGAGCCGCCTTGCCGTGACGCCCCGGGCCTTCGGAGAATTTGGCATTCCCTATGCTTCCGGGCGGGTGCAGGGAGGGACGAGCGCCTACCCGTCTGCCGTGGGCCCGAGCTATCTCAGCACGACTGCCCCGTATAACCGCATCGGCAAGCTGTTTTTCTCGACAGGCTCCGGTCAATCTTTCTGCAGCGCCAGCCTCATCAGGCGCAGCGTGATCGTGACGGCGGCGCATTGCATTCAGGCTTTCGGCGCCGGCGCCTCCACCTACGGCGGTTGGGTTTTCGTGCCGGGCCACTACGGCGGGACGACGGCGGCGCAAAGAACGCCCTATGGGTCATGGGGCTGGAGCGCCGTCAGCCGCCCCTCGACCTGGGCGGACGGGACCGATACTGGAGACGGCGCGGCGCGCAACAATGATCTCGCCGTGATCATTCTGACCAAGAACGCCAGCAACCAGTTCCTCGGCGACGTGCTCGGCGGCTGGCTCGGCTACGCCTGGAATGATTATTCCTTCACCTCCTCGCCAAAGACCGGCGGTCTGGCCGTCGCGGCGACGACGACGCTCGGCTATCCGGCGCTGATGGACAATGGCGACATCATGCAGCGGGCCGACGGACCCTCCTATCTGACGGAGGTCGGCGGCGCGGCCCAGATTTGGCAGGGCAGCAACTTCACCGGAGGCTCCAGCGGCGGCCCGTGGATCGTAAATTTTGCGGCCTTTAATCCCAAGCTCAGCGGCGGCGCCGTATTAGGCTCCGGGCCGCAGCTCGCGGTGATCGGCGTCACCTCCTGGGGCAGCGCCAACCCCAACGACCCCAAGGACAATTACTCTTCGCGCTTTGGTCAGAACGCCGAATTTCCCGGCGACCAAGCGACCTACGGCGGCTATGGCGCCGGGAATATTGGAGCGCTGCTGCAGAACGCCTGTAACCAGACCCTTTCCAGCGGCGTGACCTACGCCAAAGCGGGCTATTGCGACTAGCGACAGCGGCGGGGAAGCGGCGCGGCGAACGCAGCGCTCCCTCCCGCGCGCGGGTCCCGAATGGTAAGCGGAAGACAGGCTCGCCAAGTCGCGCCGGGAGTGGTATGCGCTATGCGGCCGGCGGCAGGGCTGGCGTCTGGAGCGGTTTACCGAATGTTCAAAGCCCTTTACGACTGGACCATGTCGCTCGCCGGCAGCAAACATGCGCCGCTGGCGCTCGGGGCCATCGCCTTCGCCGAAAGCTCCTTCTTCCCGGTGCCGCCGGACGTCATTCTCGTGCCGATGACCTTGGCCGAGCCAAAGCGCGCCTGGTATTTCGCCGTGCTGTGCACCATCGCCTCAGTGGCCGGCGGCGCGCTCGGCTACGCCTTCGGCGCGCTGTTCTACGACACCATCGGCCACTGGCTGATCCAGCTCTACGGCTATGGCGAGAAAATGGAGGCGCTGCGCGCCTTCTACGCCCAATGGGGCGCGCTTTTCATTCTGGTGAAAGGCTTTACGCCCATTCCCTACAAGCTCGTGACGATCGTTTCCGGTCTGCTGGACTATAATTTCGCGCTGTTCATCGGCCTGTCGCTGCTCACCCGCGGCGCGCGGTTCTTCGTGCTCGCCGCCGCCATCAATCACTTCGGCGAGCGCATCCGCGAGAAGCTCGAAAGCCACTTCGGCCTGTTCATCGGCGCGATGGGCGCGATCGTCGTCGTCGGCTTCGTTCTTGCGGCGAAAATGTTTTGAGCGCCTCGGCCCGCCTTCTCGCGCCGCGTGGGGCGGCGTTGCTCATCCTCCTCGCCGCCGCCGCGACGATCGGCGGGGCGTGGATCTATGAATCGCTCGGCTATATCCCGTGCGAATTGTGCCTTAAGGAGCGCATTCCCTATTATGTGGGTATGCCGCTCGCAGCTCTGACGGCGCTTGCGGCGCAGCAGGGCAGGGCGGGTCTCGCCCGCGCCGGGCTCGCGGCGCTGACCATTTTGTTTCTGGTCGGCGCCGGCCTCGCGTTCTATCACTCGGGCGTCGAATGGAAACTGTTTCCTGGCCCCGCCGATTGCACGGGCGCGCTGATGCGGCCGACGACGACCGAGGAATTCTTACGCCAATTGCGCAGCGTCAAGCCGGTGCGCTGCGACGCGCCGAACCTGTTCGTCTTCGGATATTCGCTGGCGAATTGGAATGTGCTGATTTCTCTGGCGTTGGCCGCCCTGGCGGGCGCCGCGACGCGGCGGGCCTGAAATTCCGGCGCCATGAGGCGCCGCAAGCGGCCGGGAGGAAATGCGCGCCTGAACGGCGCGCGGTCCAGCTTCCCGTCACTCCTGCGCCAGCCGGGCCCGCGCGCGCAGCTTTTCCGTCTCGCTCTTCAACTGGCCGCAGGCGGCGAGAATGTCGCGGCCGCGCGGCGTGCGCACCGGGCTCGCATAGCCGGCGTTGAAGACGATGTCGGAGAAACGCTCGATCGTCTCCCAGTCCGAGCACTCGTAGGGCGCGCCCGGCCAAGGGTTGAAGGGAATGAGATTGATCTTCGCCGGAATGCCCTTCAGCAGCCGCACCAGCTCGCGCGCCTCGGCCGGCGAATCATTCACGCCTTTCAACATCACATATTCGAAGGTGATACGGCGCGCGTTTGATGCGCCGGGATAGTCCCGGCAGGCCTGCAGCAGCTCCTTGATCGGATATTTCTTGTTCAGCGGCACCAGCTCATTGCGCAGATCGTCGCGCACCGCGTGCAAAGAAATCGCCAGCATCGGCCCGCATTCGGCTCCGAGCCGTTCGATCTGCGGGACGACGCCGGAGGTCGACACGGTGATGCGCCGCTTGGAAAGGGAAAGCCCGTCGCCATCGGCCATGACCTCGATCGCCGCCTCGACGTTTTCGAGATTGTAGAGCGGCTCGCCCATTCCCATGAAGACGATGTTCGACACCGCCCGCACGCCTTCGCCCGAGGGAATCAAGCCGTCGGTCGGCCGCTCCAGCCCCGGAAAGTCGCCGAGCCGGCGGCGGGCGACCAGCAATTGCCCGACAATTTCCTGCGTCGTGAGATTGCGCACCAGCCGCTGCGTGCCGGTGTGGCAGAAACGGCAGGTCAGCGTGCAGCCGACCTGCGACGACACGCAGAGCGTGCCGCGATCGCTCTCGGGGATATAGACGCATTCGATCTCGGCGCCCTTGTCGCGCGCATCCGCCGGCGGCAAGCGCAACAGCCATTTGCGCGTTCCGTCGGTCGAGACCTGTTCGGCGACGACCTCCGGAAGCGCGAGGGTGAAGGCGTCGTCGAGCTTCTGTCGCAGGGTCTTCGACACATTCAGCATGGCGTGGAAGTCGTCGACGCCGCGAAAGTAGATCCAATGCCACAGTTGCGAGACGCGCATGCGGATTTCGCGCTCGGCGATGCCGAGGCCGCGCAATGCGTCGGCGAGCCCGGCGCGGGTGAGACCGGCGAGCGACGGCTTTGCGGGGCCGGGCGCGGGCCGCGCCGGCGCAGGCTCGACAAGATGTGACAAAGTCATTGAAACCCTCTAGTTTGCCCCTCTCAATAGCAGATCTTTGGTCCCTATCGCCATACGCAAGTCATGCCCGCATCACAGCCGAGAATTCTCATCGCCACCTTCGGCTCGCTGGGCGATCTGCATCCTTTCGTCGCGCTCGCCCATGCTCTCGCGGACGAGGGGTTCGATCCCGTTTTAGCCGCGCCGGAAAATTATCGCGACTATATTCGCAGCGAAGGCCTGAGCTTTGCGGCGGCGCGGCCGGATGCGGAACAGCTCATGCGGCGGGTCGGCGCGGATCTTGGCGGCGTCGCGAAGCGCATGGCCGAGGACGGCGGCTTTCTCTTCAAGGAGCTGATTTTTCCTTATTTGCAAGAGACTTACGCCGACCTCCTCGGCGCGAGCGAAGGGGCTTGCGCCATTATCGCCCATGCGCTCGCCTTCGCCGGCCGCGCCGTCGCGGAAAAGCGCCGATTGCCGCTGATCAATGTGCGGCTCTCGCCGGTGATGCTTTATTCGCCGCATGATCCGCCGCTTGGCATGGGGCCGGCCTTCGCCCCGCCGACCTCGCGGCTGGGCCTCGGCTATAATCGCGCCGCGCTGTGGAGCCTGGCGCAGCTCGTCGGCCTCTGGGCCGCGCCCTTGCGGCGCTTTCGGCGCGAGATCGGGCTCGCCCCGGCCCGTGGCCTCGAGCTGCTGCTCGGCGAAGGGTTGGGGCTCGCGACCATCGGGCTGTTTTCGCCGCTGCTGGTTTTGCCGCAGGCGCAGCAGCAGCTGTTCATCGCCGGCCACAGCTTCCACGATCGCTTTCTCAGCGCTGCGCTGGCCCCGGAGACCGAGGCCTTTCTTTCTGCTGGAGAAGCGCCGATCGTCTTCACGCTCGGCAGTTTCGTCGCGGAGGGGCGCGCCGCGCATTATCGCGCCTGCATCGAGGCCGGGCGAAGCTTGAAGCGCCGCGTCCTGCTGCTCGCGCATGAAAAGGACATGGCCGAGCTGCGCGCGCTGGCCGCGCCCGATGCGCATATCGCCGGCTATGCGCCGCATTCGCTGGTTTTCCCGCGCGCTTTGGCGATCGTGCATCACGGCGGGATCGGCACCAGCGGCCAGGCGCTGCGGGCCGGGGCGCCGCAGCTCGTCACCCCCTATCTCGGCGACCAATATGACAACGCCGAGCGTCTGCGTCGCCTTGGCGTGGCCCGGCGGCTCGACGGCGCGCGGATTACGGCGGAGAGGCTCGAGCGGGAACTGGCCGCGCTGCTCGACGCGCCGGACTGTCGCGCCCGGGCGAAGGCCCTCGCGGTGGTCGTGGCGCAAGAAGACGGCGCCGCCCGGGCGGCGCGCTTCATCGCCGAGCGGCTGCGCTGAACTCTACTCCTTCGGCTTCAACGCGTCGGCGAGGCGCATCTGCGCGGAGCCGGGTTTCAAGGGCTTCTGCTGGCTCTCATGCGGCGCCCAGCCGGAAAGCCAGACGATTTCGAAGGTGGCGCGCACGCGGCCGTCGGGGTCCGAGAACCGCTCGGCGTAAATCTGCGCCGCCCGCAGCAACACCGCGCGGCGCAGCGGCGTGCGCGCGCGCTGGGCCAGCGCATTGGCGGCGCCCATGTCGCGCAGATCGCGGCAGAGCGCGAACATCGAATCATAGCGCAGCGTGATCGAATCGACGTCGGTGACGGGCAAGGCGAAGCCCGCCCTTTGCAGCAGCGCGCCGAGATCGCGCACGTCGACGAAAGGCGACACGCGCGGGCTGGCGCCGCCGGTGATTTCCTCCTCCGCTTGCGCCAGCGCCGCCCGCAATTCAGTGAGGCTGGCGCCGCCCGCCATGCAGGCGAGAAACAGCCCGTCCGGCGCGAGCGTCCGTCGGACCTGGGCGAATACGCCCGGCAGGTCGTTGACCCATTGCAGCGCCATCCCGGACACGACGAGATCGAAGGCGCCGGCCGCAAAGGGCAGGGCCTCCTCATCGGCGACGACCACGCCGGCGGCGCCTTCGCGCAAGCCCGGCAGGATCGGCCCCGCGCGCAACGGCGGGACTTTTCCCGCAAGCGCCAGCGCCCGGGCAAAATGCGGCGTCGGAGACGCAAGGTCGAGGGCGCGCGGAAACTCCCGCTTGATGGTCAGCAGGCGGTCGGTGAGATCCTCCGCCGCGCGGGTCATCAGAAAATCGGGGCCGCCGCCGGCTATGGCGCGGGTCAGCCGGCGACGCAGCAGCGGGCGGTCGAAAACGATGGGCGGGGTTTGTGACGGCGTCATGCCCTTTCATTTCTCCGAAACATGCGCCGGCGCAAGCCCGACGCGGCCGCCCAAAATGCGCAAAAGGTTAACGGCGAAAGCAAGGCGCAAGCGGGGCGCGCGATATGTTGCTGGAATGCAACAGGTCAGAAATTGTTAGGGTTAAGGATGGTCGACATGCTTAACAGACTTCGACAAAACTGTGGCGAGCGCTAGAATAAAGGTCGTCGTCTTTTCATCGTCGACTCAGACCTCCGAAAGCCAAATAGCCATGGGAAATAGCGTTTCATCCCGGCGCGGGTTCCCGTCCCGCCGCATTCTCGACATGTTTCTGTTCGCCTCCGCCGTCGTCGCCCAATTTGCGGCGGCGCCGCAAAGCGCCTCGGCGCGGGAGATGGTCGCCTTCTCTGCCAATGTTCAGCCCGGCACGATCGTCATCAGCGCCCGCCAGCGCAAGCTGTTCCTCGTCGTGCGGGAGGGCGTGGCGATTCGCTACCCCGTCGCCGTGCCGAAGGCCGGCAAGGAATGGAGCGGCTATGCGCGGGTGGACGCCAAATATGTCAATCCGGATTGGGTTCCGCCGGCCGCGGTCAAGCAGGATCATCCCGAGCTGCCGAATTTCATTCAGGGCGGATCGCCGCACAATCCCATGGGCGCCCGCGCGCTGACGCTCGACCGCGCCCAGGTGGCCATCCACGGCACGACCGACAAAATGCGCGCCTCGATCGGCAAGGCCGCCTCTTACGGCTGCATCCGCATGCTGAATGAGGACGTCTCCGACCTTTATGACCGTGTCAGCGTCGGCGCCCCGGTCGTGATGGTTCCCTAAAACCTCCGACATTCGGCCGCGCGCGGGCGCGCGTGTTTTTCAGCCTCGCTCTCTCGGCAATCGAGAGGCGGGGCTTTTCGCGTTGCTTGATTCGCGCTGAGGGAGCCGAGTTTGCTGCCCGCGTCGACCCGGCCGCAGCGGCAAAAACCCCTTCTCCAAAGATATTTTTGTTGCGCCCGCAACGCCATCTTGTGGAAACGCTTGTCGCCGGCAGTAGACCGCGCAAGACGAATCTCGCACTCTGCCTGCGACCGGCAGATTCGGCGATTCGCCGGGAGAAGTCGGATTTTCAGAGAGATGGGGTATAGTCGCGCAACGAAGTGATTCGTTACCCGGCCAAGCATCGAGGAGCGCTCCGGGCGCGCAAGTCCCGCGTTGTCGCTCCCTTTTATCCGCCGTCGCGCCTGGAAAGACGCCCATAAAAGGTTAGCTCATGCTGATCGGACCAGAAAAAGAAACTGATAGAGCGGAGCATCCTGTCGATGTCGTCGAGCAGCTCGCGGCGACGAACGACTGGACCTTCGACCGCGATGACGAAGACGAGATTTCCATCTCGGTCGCAGGGGCCTGGACCGACTATCACATCGCCTTCACCTGGCTCGCCGATCTCGAAACTCTGCATGTCAGCTGCGCTTTCGATCTGAAAACCCCCGAGCGGCGCCGCAGCGAGGTTCTCTCGCTGGTTTCCGCGATCAACGAACAGCTCTGGGTCGGCCATTTCGACCTATGGCCGAAAGAGGGGGTGATCATGCATCGGCACGGCCTGCTGCTCACCGGCGGCGCGCAGCCTTCCGCGACGCAATGCGCGGCGCTGCTCAACAATGCGCTTTCGACCTGCGAGCGCTATTATCAGGCGTTCCAGTTCGTTCTCTGGGCCGGCAAGAGCGCGCGCGAGGCGCTCGAGGCCGCAAATTTCGAAACAAAGGGCGAGGCGTGAGCACGGCGGCGCAAAAAGGAGCCTCGGTCATCGTGGTCGGGGCTGGAAAAATGGGACAGGCCCTGTTGCAGGGGTTTAGCGCCCAGGGCGGGCTCGGCTCCGTGACCGTCGTGGAGCCCAATCCGTCGCAGAGCCTCGTCGATTTCTGCAAGGCGCAGGGTTTCCGGCTGCTCGCCGCGCCCGACGCGACGCTCGCTTCTCCAGACGCGCTGCTGCTCGCGGTGAAGCCGCAAATGCTCGACGCGGCGGCGCCGGCGCTCGCCGGGGTTGCGGGCGGCGACACGCTGGTCATTTCAGTTCTCGCCGGCAAGCGCGTCTGCGACCTCGCCGCGCGTTTGCCGGACGCGCGCGCCATTGTCCGCGCCATGCCCAACACGCCCGCGGCGATCGGCCGGGGCGTCACCGGCGCTTTCGCCAACGCCGAGACCCGAGCCGATCAGAAAGCGCTGGCCGATGCTTTGCTTTCGGCGGTCGGCGAGGTCGAATGGGTGGAGCAGGAGGCGCTGATCGACGCGGTGACGGCCGTTTCCGGCTCCGGCCCGGCCTATGTGTTCTATCTGACCGAATGCCTCGCCGCGGCCGGCGCTGCGGCCGGCCTGCCGGAAGATTTGGCGATGCGGCTCGCCCGCGCGACCGTTTCGGGCGCCGGCGAGCTGATGCGTCGCAGCGCGGACACGCCGCCGGCGGCGCTGCGGCAGAATGTGACCTCTCCTGGCGGCACGACGGCGGCGGCTCTCGAGGCGCTGATGGCCGCCGACGGTCTTGCGCCTTTGCTTTCGCGCGCAGTCGCCGCCGCAAAGCGCCGCGCCGCGGAACTTTCCGGCTGAGGCGGGCTTGGCTCGACCGGGTCGGCGGCCTAAATCTAGTTAAATTCCCTGCGTCGCGGGCTATCGGGCCTGCTGACGTCTGCGATCAGGAGAGCATCATGACCGGCAGCGGCTCGATAAATTCCTCGACCCAGGGCGGCGGCGCCAAACCGGCGAATGTCCGCGACGCCATCATCGAGGCGATGATGCGTCTCGCGTCGCGGCGCGAGTTCGCCGACGTCACGCTCAGCGACATCGCCCGCGAGGCCGGCATTTCGCTGGCTGATTTCCGCGACAACTTCCCCTCGAAGGGCGCAGTGCTGTCCGCCTTTTCCCGCAAGATCGACCGCAAGGTTCTCGATGGGATGCAGGGCGAGGCGGACACGGGTTCGGCGCGCGAGCGGCTCTACAACGTGCTGCGGCGCCGGCTGGTGGCGCTCGAGCCTTATCGCGACGCGCTCGCGAGCATCGCGCGCTGGACGGCCAGCGACGCGATGGCGGCGGCGGCGCTCAACCGCGAGATCGTCAACTCGATGCGCTTCATGCTGGAGGCCGCCGACATCGACTGCGAGGGCGCCGTCGGAACGCTGAAGCTCCAGGGCCTCGCTTTCTCCTGGATGCGCGTCCTCGACACCTGGTTCGAGCACTCGGACCGGCACATGTCGCATGCGCTGGCGGCCCTCGAACGTGAGTTGGAGCGCGGCGAAAAATGGGTCGACCGCGCCGAGGACGTGATGCGTCTCGCCGAGCCTTTGCGTTCGCTGGCCAATCAGTTCTTCACCGGCTTCCGCCGACATGGCCGCCGGCGCCACCATACGCATGGCGGCGATTTCGACGACGATTACGAGAGTCATTCGCACGCCAGCATGTAGCGCGGCGCGCCTTTCCTGAACCCACGCCGAAGCGGAGAACGCCGCTTCGGCGTTTTTTATACGGGGAGAGTGACCGTCGCGCGCAGGCCGCCGAGCGGGCTGCGCTCGAGATGGATATCGCCGCCATGCGAGCGCGCAATGTCGCGCGAGATCGCAAGCCCGAGGCCGGAATGGGCGGCGTCCTGGTTGCGCGATTCATCCAGCCGGTAGAACGGGCGGAAGGCGTCCTCACGCCGCTCGACCGGAATGCCCGGCCCGTCGTCGTCGACATGGATGGTCAGCATCTTTCCGTCACTATAGGCGGAGAGATCGATGCGCTTGCCGTAACGCTGCGCATTGCCGACGAGATTGGCGAGCAGCCGCTTGATCGCGGCGGGCCGCACGGCGATGCGCGGATGTCCGGTGAAGCGCAGCGACGTCTCCATGCCGCGCCGCTGCGTGTCGGCGCGCAGTTCCTCGAGCAGCGACGCCATGTCGGTCGGCGCCGCGGCCTCGCCGCCGTCGCCGCGCGCGAAGGCGAGATAGGCCTCGACCATCCGCTCCATCTCGTCGACATCCTTGCGCATCTCGACCGCCTCGGCGCTGTCGCCCATGAGGGCGAGCGAGAGTTTGAAGCGGGTGATGATCGTGCGCAGATCATGCGACACGCCGTTCAGCATCGTGGTGCGCTGTTCGATCGCGCGTTCGACGCGCCGCTTCATTTCCAGAAAGGCGGCGCCCGCCTGACGGACCTCGCGGGCGCCGCGCGGGCTGAACTCGACCTCGCGGCCCTTGCCGAACTCCTCCGCCGCCCGCGCCAGCCGCAAAATCGGCCGGATCTGATTGCGCAAGAAGGATGTGGCGATCACGATGATGATGATCGACGCCACCGCGGTCCAAATGAAGAAGAGATGCGAGTTGGAGGCGTAGGCCTGCGTGCGCGTCGCGATCAGTTGCAGCGTCGCGTCGTCCAAGGCCACGCGGATCTCGACGAAATTCGGGCGCGACACAGTATCGATCCAGAAAGGACTGGTCAGCTTGCGCGAAAGCTCCTTCGAAAGCTCGTGATCGAGCAGCGAGAAGAAAGGTTTCGGCGCCGGCGGGGGCAGGGGCTCCTTCGGCAGCACGATCAGCTCGAGGCTGAGATCGAAGGCCGAAATGCGCCGCAGCAGATCGCGGTCTTTCTCGTCGTGGAAATTCTTGTAGAGATCCGTCACCGCCGCAACGTCGCGCGCCACCGCCGCCGAGAGGCGCTTGGTGACCGCCTCCCAGTGCCGCTCCATGAAGACATAGGCGACCGCCGATTGCAGCAGAACGATCGGCAGAATGAGGATCAGCAACGCGCGCGCGTAAAGCCCCTTGGGCATGCGGGCGTGCAGCCAGTCGGTGAAGCGGCGCCAGAGCGCGTGCGGCGTCGAGAGGACAGGGAGAACGAAACTCATCGCGAGGCCCCGTTGTCATTGGCGCGCGCAGGCGCGGTCAGCAGGCGGTATCCCTGTCCGCGCACGGTTTGCAGGTGACGCGGCGCAGCAGCATCGTCTTCAATCTTGCGACGCAATCTGGCTATTTCAACGTCGACGCTACGCTCGCTGGCGTTTTCCTGGCCGAGCGCCTGATCGCGGCGCGCCAGCGTGCGGCGGTCGACGATCGCGCCGCCGTTCCGCGCGAGGAGTCGCAACAGCTCGCGCTCGCGCGTCGTCAAATGCACCGGCTGCGCGCCTTTCAGCAGCTCCGCCCGGGCGAGATCGAAGGAGAAGGCGCCGAAATGCGCGACGGACGGGCTTTGCGACGCGCGGGCGCCAGGCCGGGCGCGCCGCAGGATGCTGGCGATCCGCAGCGCCAGTTCGCGCGGCTCGAAGGGCTTGGCGAGATAATCGTCGACGCCGGTCTCCAGCCCTGCGACCCGGTCCTTGGCTTCGCTCAGCGCGGTGAGCATCAGCATCGGCGTGAAGCGCAGCGGTTCTTCCCGCGCGCGCAGGCGGCGGGCGAAGTCCGCGCCGCTTTCGCCGGGCATCATCACGTCGAGGACGATCAGATCGAAAGCGAGGTCGCGCAGCCGCGCCATCGCTTCCGCCGCATTCGCGGCGACGCTGACGAGATAGCCTTCGCCGATCAGATAGCGCGACAAAAGCGTGCGAATGCGCCGGTCGTCGTCGACCACGAGAATATGCGCCGCCTCGCTCATCGCGCCGCCTCCTGCGGCCTTTTCGCGAGATGGGCGCGGACGCGCTCGCGCTCTTGCGGATCGATCATGGCGAGGAGAAATTCTGTCGCGGCCGCGCGCGCGCCAGGCCGCAGCTCGCCGAGCACGCGCAAAAAGCGCTCCGATTGCAGCGCAGACAGCTCGCCCGCGAGCTTTGCGCCCTTGGCGGTCGGAAACAAGAGCCGCTGGCGCCGGTCCGCCGCGCCGGGCCGCGCCTCGACGAAGCCGCCGTCGAGCAATTGTTTCAACACGCGGTTCAAGCTTTGCTTGGTGATTCGCAGAATGTCGAGCAGCGCCGCGATGGTGAGGCCGGGCCGCCGATGAACAAAGTGCAGCACCCGGTGATGGGCGCGGCCGAAGCCGTAATTTTCAAGCAGCCGATCGGCGTCGCCGACGAAATCGCGATAGGCGAAAAAGAACAGCTCGACGAGATCGATCGCGTCGTCGGGGCGCGCCTGCGCGTCGCGCGCGCCGACCCGCTCCGCAGGCCACAGCGCCGCGGCGGCCCGTTGCGCGGGGTCGCCCTTCAAAGCCTCGCTCACGCCCGTTCCTTTGCCCATGCCAACCCTGCGGCTCGCGCCTGCGCGTCGATCTTCAAAGCTTTCCCGGCAGGACGATGGCCCAGCGTGGCGATGCTGGCAAGGCCTTCTCCGGCGTCTATATTCGCCAAGTGACCACAGAAGCGGGCGAGCGCCGCCCCATCCGACTACGTCAGCTATATTGACATATTTATGACCCGTGGCTAGTGCTCAGTCGCGTCGGCGAGGGGCCTTGCGCCCGCGGCGCCAGCTTCCGGAGATCCCCATGTCGGTTCCGCCCTTCGACCAGCGCGACGGTTTCATTTGGAAAAACGGGGCGCTCATTCCCTGGCGAGACGCGAAGTTGCACGTGCTGTCGCACGGGCTGCACTACGCCTCAGCCGTTTTCGAGGGCGAGCGCGCCTATAACGGAAAGATTTTCAAGTCGCGAGAACATTCCGAGCGTTTCAAACGCTCGGCCGAGGTGCTCGATTTCGAGATTCCCTACACGCTCGACGAAATCGACGCCGCCAAGGACGCGACGGTGAAGGCCAATGGCTTGAAGAATTGCTATGTTCGGCCAGTCGCATGGCGCGGCAGCGAGATGATGGCCGTCGCGGCGCAGCACTCGACGATCAATGTCGCGATCGCCGTCTGGGATTGGCCCAGCATGTTCGACGTCGAGACCAAGATGAAGGGCATTCGTCTCGACGTTGCCGAGTATCGCCGCCCGGATCCGCAGACCGCGCCCTCGATGGCGAAGGCCGCCGGCCTCTATATGATCTGCACGATTTCGAAACATCGGGCCGAGCGGCGGGGCTATGCGGACGCGATGATGCTCGACTGGCAGGGCCGCGTCGCCGAATGCACCGGCGCCAATATCTTCTTCGTGAAGGATGGGGTGCTGCATACGCCGATCGCCGATTGCTTCCTCGACGGGATCACCCGCCGCACCGTCATCGACCTGGCCAAACGCCGGAACATAGAGGTGGTCGAGCGGCGCATCATGCCGGAGGAGCTGACCGGCTTCGACGAATGTTTCATCTGCGGCACCGGCGCCGAGGTCACGCCCGTCTCCGAGGTCGGTCCGCACCGCTTCACGCCGGGCGCAATTTCCCGCACGCTGATCGAGGATTACAGCCGCGAAGTGACCGGCGGCGCGCTCTGAGCGCGCCCGACGCCGCTGCCCGGCGCGCTCACAGGCGCGCGCCGATTCAGCGCGGCGCAGCGAGCCTCGGTGTGTCGCACCTAAACTCCGGCGCGTAAACATCCGCGGCGCTGTAAGCGCGCGGCCGGTACGTCCGATCGTACTGGCCGTCGCTGGTGAAATAGATGGCCGGCCAGCCGAAATAGCCGCTCGCAACCGCGGGCTCGCCGTAATAGGCGCTGTTCGTCACCCGGCTTTTGCTCACCGAGACGCAGCCGTTCGGCGCTTTTTCGAAGTGGCGCATGTGGCGGCCAGCAAGAGCCGGGCTGGCTGCGATCAGCGCCGCAAGGGTGAGCGCCGCTCTTTCTTTCCACCGCATGATTCGGCTTCTTTTTTAGGCCGCGCGGGCGGAAGGCCGCGCGAGATCGGATCGTTTATATACCCGACCCCGAATGTTTTCAAAG
This sequence comes from Beijerinckiaceae bacterium, assembly GCA_033853615.1. Lineage (GTDB taxonomy): Bacteria > Pseudomonadota > Alphaproteobacteria > Rhizobiales > Beijerinckiaceae > Methylosinus. Next base: position 14,381 of record JAWOLK010000096.1, read on the forward strand.
GCGAGCGGAAGGCTCAGCCGCCCATGCGAGCCTTGATCGCGTGTTGGGCGAGCGTCTTGCCGAGCGACCAGACGGCGGAAGGCGCATTATGCGCATCGGCGATGACCGCGTCGAAGGAGCGCTCGATCCAGGCGCAATCCTCGTCGCTCAGCGTCAACGGCGGCAGCAGTTTGATCGTGTGGTTGCCGTGACCGGCGACTTGCGTCAGCACCTTGTGGTCGCGAAACAGCGGGATGCTGATGAGCTGGCAGAACAGGCCGGAGTTGACCGTTTCCAGCAAATTCCACGCCGCCTTCAACTTGAAGGACTGCGGCGGGCCGAATTCGACGCCGATCATCAACCCCTTGCCGCGCACGTCGACGACCAGCTCATAGCCCTCCGCCATTTTCTTGAAGGCGTCGATGAGGCGCGCGCCTTGCGCTGCGGCGTTCTCGATGACGCGCTCGTCGTCGAGCACCTGCAGAGTGGCGATCCCCGCGGCCATGGCGAGATCGGTCTTGCTGAATGTCGAGCCGTGCACGACCGCGCGATCCATGCGGTCGAAGACCTTGTCGAACACCCATTTGCGCGTCAGCACGGCGCCGACCGGCACATGCCCGCCGGAAAGCGCCTTGGCCAGCACGACCATGTCCGGCTCGACGCCGTAATGTTCGATGGCGAGGAACTTGCCGGTGCGGCCCATGCCGGTCTGAATCTCATCGGCGACGAACAGGGTTCCGTATTTGCGGCAGAGCGCCGCTGCGCCGGCGAGATAATCTTCGGCCGGCATGTTGACGCCCTTGCCCTGGATCGGCTCGACGAAAAAGGCGGCGACGTCCCGGTTCTTGAGCGCCTCTTCGAGCGCCGCGAGATCGTTGAAGGGAATCTCGCGCGCGCCCGGCAGCAGCGGACCGAAGCCTTTCTTGAAAACCGCGTCGCCGTTCATCGACAGCGAACCATAGGTGAGGCCGTGGAAGGAATGCGCGCAATGCACGATGTCGGCGCGCCCCGTCGCGCATCGCGCGAATTTGATCGCCGCCTCGACCGCCTCGGTGCCGGAATTGGCGAAGAAAGCCTTGTCGAGCCATGGCGTGCGCGAAAGCAGCCGCTCGGCGAGGACGCCGGCGAGCACCGACACGTCGAGCTGAACGAGATTCGGCAGATCGGCGTTCAGCACGCTGATCAAAGCTTCGCGCACGGCCGGATGATTGCGGCCGATGGCGAAGACGCCCCAGCCGCTCAACAGATCGAGATACCGGTCGCCGGCCCGGTCGAAGAGATAGGGCCCGACGCCGCGGGTGAAGCCCACGTCGTAGCCGATGGTCTTCAACACGCGCACCCACATTTCGTTGAGATGTTGCGTGTGAAGCCCGTAACGCTCGCCGTCTCGCGCAAGCGCCAGAGCGCCGAGGTCGTAAGGCGATTCGCGGCTGCTGGCCGCGGCGGAGTCGAGCAATGCGGCGTTTGACGAAAGGGTCATGTCGGCGCTCCAACAGCGGTGTGACGTGGCGTTTGCGAGCGCGTGTCGCGCGCGGCGCGGCCGTTTCGGCCCAAGTCAGCCGGCCGGCTTCTCCCAACGCCTGCCGGTCCTCTTTTGCTCATGTCGGCCCGCTTGGCAACAAAAATTGAAATCCGATGTGTACGCGCAAGCCGCGCAAGCTTTTCTCACCGGCCGAATTTGATCTAAGTCCATATCCACAGCAAACCTTTTCGCGGCAGAAAAATGTCGGTTGGACGATACGCAGCCAATGCTATCTATTAACGGGTGATTCACCGGCGGCGGATCGATTCGTCCGAGAATGTAATCTCGCGGGCGTTTGTCGAAGCTCTGGATCAGCAGGGGGGGTTGGTCAATTGGGAGCCAAGATGCCTTTTCAAGATGATTTTGCCGGGGCGACGGCGACGGCGGAGGCTGACGAGGCCGGCCTCGATCTCGTAGAAGTTGCGGGTAGGATCAAATGGTTCGACGTGGCCAAAGGGTATGGTTTCGTCATTCCCGACGACGGCTCGCCGGACGTGCTTTTGCATGTGACGATTTTGCGGCGTTCCGGTTTTCAGACGGCCTATGAGGGCGCGCGCGTGGTCTGCGAGGCGCAGCATCGGCAGAAGGGCATGCAGGTGTTCCGGGTCACGTCGATGGACGAATCCACAGCGATTCACCCGTCGCAATCCGCCGCGGGCCGCACCCATGCGCAGGTCACGCCGACCAGCGGCTACGAGATCGCCATCGTCAAATGGTTCAACCGGGTGAAAGGATTCGGCTTCCTCACCCGCGGCGAGGGCACCGAAGATATTTTTCTGCACATGGAGACGGTGCGGCGCTATGGTCTCGCGGAATTGAAGCCGGGCGACAGCGTGCTGGTGCGCTATGGCGGCGGACCGAAAGGCCTCATGGCGACCGAGGTGCGGCCTCTGGAGACCCGTGCCCCCGCATCCCATTGAGCGCGAGGCGGGGCAGTGCAGAGGGCGTCGGTCGACATGCGTGAAGGGAGACGGCGGATGTTCATCGCGCGGCTGAAGGCCGCCGTCGGGGTTCTGCTCTTTTCCATGACGGCTTCGGCCGCGGAGCCGCGCGTCGACGCGCTCGAGATCGTCACCGCGAGCGGGCCGCATAAATTCGAGGTGGAAGTCGCCCAAACGCAGGCCGAGCGGGAAAAAGGCCTGATGTTTCGGCGGTCCATGCCCCGCAACCGGGGGATGATCTTCGACTTCCGCACGGAAAAGGTCGTGATGATGTGGATGAAGAACACCTACATCCCGCTCGATATGATCTTCGTTTCCTCGAACGGCCGCGTGGTTTCGGTGGCGCATGACGCAAAGCCCATGTCGGAGGCGATCATATCCTCGGAGGCGCCAGCCTATGCGGTCATAGAGCTGAACGCCGGCGTCGCCAAAGAGATCGGCGCAGCCGTGGGCGACAGCGTGCGGCATGCTATGTTTCATCCCTGAGAGGCGCGCCGCGCCGCTGCGGCGGGGTCCGGATGATCGGGTTTCGTCTCGAGCGGCCGCCTCCGGCTTGTGGGTCGCAAGCGCGCGTGGTAGCCATCCAAGGGTCGGTAGAAGGGCGGGGCCCTGGTTCATCCGTCTGGCGGGGTATAGCGCAGCCTGGTAGCGCGGAAGTTTTGGGTACTTCAGGTCGCAGGTTCGAATCCTGCTGCCCCGACCAACCCCCCGGGTGAATCAGAGAACCGCACATCATTGCTGCAATCTGCAGCGAATCTTGCTATCTGAGGCCGCATGACCGCACGTATCTTCCGCCCCGCGCCGAGCCCCACCCAATCCGCCCCCGAGCTGTCCAAGCCTTGGCTGCTGATCTTCGACCGCGAATCGCCGCGCGAGATCGAGCCGCTGATGGGATGGACCTCCTCCTCCGACATGAAGGCGCAAGTCAAACTGCGCTTCGCCACCAAGGAGGAGGCGATCGCCTATGCCGAGCGGGAGGGCATTCCCTATCGCGTCGAGACGCCGAAGCCGGAAACCGCTTCCCGCCGAATCGTCTCCTATGCGGATAATTTCCGGCCGACCCGCATCGGCCAGTGGACGCATTGACGAACTGAGCCGCGCCTGACGCAGACGCGGCTCCGCCCCAACCGGGGTTTGGCTCCGTAGCTCAGCTGGATAGAGCAACTGCCTTCTAAGCAGTAGGTCGCAGGTTCGAATCCTGCCGGAGTCGCCAGATTCTCCGTGAAATTGTCATTGTCTCGGGCAGCGGCCCATCAGCCATAGGCCCAGCCGAGAAGGGCCGATCCGAGAAACAGCATGGCTGCGCCAAAGAGAACGATTTTCAACAGACCATCAGGCATGGGCCTCTGCTCCCATTCGCCACATCGGCCCGCGCGCCTGGCGTGAGCCTGACCAGAGTCCCGTCTGCTTACCCGCATGCGGGACGGGCGTCCATGGCCTCTCATGCGCGAGAGGCGCCCTTTCGAAACTCGTGAAGCTTTGCGCGCGTTCCAGCCTGTGGTTATTCTGCTCGCCTGACGCTGGCGCAGTCCAACCGGCCCCGTAGCTCAACTGGATAGAGTACCGGTCTTCGAAACCGGGTGTTACAGGTTCAAGTCCTGTCGGGGCCGCCAGCGGCGCGCCAGCCTTCCGCCCTCCGCCGCTCGATGCGCCGGCGATTTCCGCTAAATTTCGCTTGCTGCTGGCCCTTTACGGCGCGCGTCGTCTCGGTAAGCTGCTGATCAGATGCGACCATCGCTCCGGGTTGAGGGACCCCATGTATCGATCAGCTTCTGAAACCACATGGGTGGCCGTCGCCGTCGTCGCCGCCTTGGTTATGTGGGCGACGATCGCCGTCTTCGTCAGGGGCGCCGGCGTTGAAAAACCGGCTCCTGCGGTGACGAAAGCGCGCCAATCCCGCTAAAACCGCGTGCGCCGAGGACCCATCGAGCCGCGACGCCAGAAAGGCGCCTCGGATTATCCCCAATCGCGCGACGACGCCACAAGGGAGCAAATGCGTCTTTACATGAGTGGGCGGGCCAGTTAATCCGCCGCAGTGGCTTTGTAACATTTTTGTGACAAGCCTGTATTTCGGGGAGCTGGCGCATATGCTCGGTTGGTTTCAGGCGCTCATGCCTCGCGAGGAAGGCTTTTTCCTGCTGTTCGAGCGCCACGCCGAGACGCTGGTCTCCGGCTCCCGCGCCTTGCGGTCGCTTCTCGACGGCGGCGCCGACATCGAGCGGCTCGCGGCCGAGATCAAACGGCATGAGCATGAGGCGGACGCGATCACCCGGGACACGCTGCTCGCCATCCGCCGCACCTTCATCACGCCATTCGACCGCAGCGACATTCGCGATCTGATCACCGCGATGGACGACACCATCGACCAGATGCATCAGACGGCGAAAGCGACGCTCCTCTTCGAGCAGCGGGAGTTCGAGCCGCCGATGCGCCGCATGGGCGACATCATCGTCGAGGCGGCGGAGCTGACGCGCGCGGCGATCCCGATGTTGCGGGGAATGCGCGCCAACGCCGGCAAGCTTGGGAGTTTCGGCGAGGAAATCTCACATATCGAGGACGAGGCCGACAGCATCCACGACCAGGGTCTGAAGGACCTCTACCGCGCGCACAAGCATTCGGATCCGATGAAATTCATCGTCGGCGCCGAAATCTACGGCCATCTGGAGAAAGTGGTCGACGGTTTCGAGGACGTCGCCAATCGCGTGACCGGCATCGTCATCGAACATATTTAGGAGCCTGCCCGGTGCACGACGCTCCTTACTATCTCGTCGGCTTGATCGCCGTCGCCTTGACCTTCGACTTCCTCAACGGACTGCACGACGCGGCAAACTCCATCGCGACGATCGTGTCGACCCGCGTGCTGCGGCCGCAGTATGCGGTGTTCTGGGCCGGCTTCTTCAACTTCATCGCCTTTCTGTTCTTCGGCCTGCACGTCGCCAAGACCGTCGGCTCGGGCATCATCGATCCCGCAATCGTCGACGACGCGGTGATCTTCGGCGCGCTGATGGGCGCGATCTGCTGGAACCTGTTGACCTGGGCCTTGGGGATTCCGTCATCCAGCTCGCACGCGCTGATCGGCGGGCTCGTCGGCGCGGGCGTCGCCAAAGCGGGAGCCGGCTCGGTCGTCTGGGCTGGGCTCATCAAGACCGGTTCGGCCGTCGTGTTCTCGCCGGCGCTCGGCTTCGTGCTGGCGCTTTTTCTGGTGCTCGCCGTGTCCTGGATCTTCGTGCGGCAGACGCCGGGCGCCGTCGACGCGATGTTTCGCTGGCTCCAGTTTCTCTCCGCCTCGCTCTATTCGCTCGGCCATGGCGGCAATGACGCGCAAAAAACCATGGGCATCATTGCGGTGCTGCTTTACGCCCACGCCGGACCGGGGGCCGAGTTTCAGGTGCCGTTCTGGGTGGTGCTCGCCTGCCAGACCGCGATGGGTCTCGGCACGTTGTTCGGCGGCTGGCGGATCGTCCACACCATGGGCTCGCGCATCACCCGGTTGACGCCGATGCAGGGTTTCTGCGCCGAAACGGGCGGGGCGATGACTCTGTTTCTCGCGACCGCGCTCGGCGTGCCGGTCTCCACCACGCATACGATCACCGGCGCGATCGTCGGCGTCGGCGCGGCGCGACGCGTCTCCGCCGTGCGCTGGAACGTCGCCAAGGACATCGTCGTCGCCTGGGTCATCACCATGCCCATGTCGGGTCTCCTCGCCGCCGGCTTCTATGTTCTGGCGAGGCTCGCGGGATGAAATTCCCCAAGGTCAAGAAAAAGGCCGGCGACTCCGAGCCGCGCCGCCAATATGCGGCGCTGCCCTGGCGCATGACCTCGCAGGTGGAGGTGCTGCTCGCCTCCTCGCGCGACACGCGCCGCTGGGTGATTCCGAAAGGCTGGCCGATGAAGGGCCGCAAGGCGCATGCGACCGCGGCGCTGGAGGCGCTGCAGGAAGCCGGCTTGCTCGGCAAGATCGAGAAAACCCCGCTCGGCGTCTACCACTATTACAAGCGGCTGAAGAACGGCGCCGCCGTCATGTGCAAGGTCGAGGTCTTTCCGATGCGCGTGCTGCGCCAGCGCAAGAACTGGCCGGAGAAGAGCCAGCGCGTGACGCGATGGTTCCCTTACGCCGAGGCGGCGGAGCAGGTCGTCGAGGAAGAGCTTGCCGATCTGATCGTCGCCTTCGGCGATATTCAATCGGCGATCCAGGCGCCAAAGCCGAAACCGCAGCCCTGAGCGCCCTGTCGTAGGCGCTCAAGCGAAGCGCCCAAGCGCCGCGAAGCCCGCCTCGAGATCGGCCTTCAGATCCTCGATGTCTTCGAGCCCGACCGAAAAGCGCAGCGCCGGCCCCTCCGGCGCCCAGACCGTCGCGCTGCGCGCGGTTCGGCAATCGAAGGGGATGACGAGGCTCTCATAGCCGCCCCAGGAATAGCCGAGGCCGAACAGCTCCAGCGCGTCGAGAAAGGCGGCGACGGCTTGCTTCGGCGCAGGCTTCAGAATCACCGAAAAAAGCCCCGCCGCGCCGGTGAAATCGCGCTTCCACAAGGCATGGCCCGGATGCGCGGGCAGGGCGGGGTGCAGCACGCGCGACACTTCCGGCCGCGTCGTGAGCCACAGCGCGAGATCGAGCCCCGCCCGCTGCTGCTCTCGCAGCCGCAGCTCCATCGTGCGCAGGCCGCGCAAGGCGAGATAAACGTCGTCCGGCCCCGCGCACATGGCGAAAGCGTCGAAGGTGGCGCACAGCCGCTTCTCCCACGCCGCATTGGCGGAGACGAGGCCGAGCAGAATGTCCGAATGGCCGGAGAGATATTTGGTGCCCGCCTCGACGCTGAGATCGACGCCATGTTCGTGCGCTGTGAAGAACAGCGGCGTCGCCCAGGTGTTGTCGAGAATCGTGCAGACGCCGCGGGCGCGGGCGGCGGCGGCGATCGCCGGCGTGTCCTGAATCTCCATCGTCAGCGAGCCGGGCGACTCGAGCAAAACGGCGGCGGTAGTGTCGCGAAACAGCGTCTCTATGCCGGCGCCGATCGCGGGGTCGTAATATTCGGTCTCGACCCCGAAACGCCGCAGCACGCCGTTGCAGAAAGTGCGGGTCGGCTGATAGGCCGAATCGGTGACGAGGATATGATCCCCGGCCTTGGTCGCGGCCATCAGCGCCAGCGTGACAGCCGCGAGCCCGGAAGGGGCGAGCACAGTGCGCGCGGCGCCGGCGATTTCGGTCCAGGCCTCCTCGAGCGCTCGGTGGGTCGGCGTGCCCTTCGTGCCATAGGTGTAGGGCTGGCGCAGCGCCTCGAAATCGGCGGCGGTTTCGAAAAGGACTGTCGAACCACGATAGACTGGCGTATTGATGAAGCCGAACTGGTCGGACGGCCGGCGACCGGCGTGCGCGAGCCGCGTGCGGGTCTTGTTTCGCCTTGTTTCCTTTGTACCCTTGGACATTCAACCCTCACCGCGCCCGGAAGCGATTCTGGCGCCGGGCGTCACTATACCGCCGGCGCGTCACCGAGGTCGACATGACCGCACACCGTCTCGCCGTCGCCCTGCTGGCGGCGGCCGCTTTTCTCTCTTCCGCCGCGTCCGCCCCCGCGCAGACGCGGGGCGCCACGCTCGACGCGATCAAGAAGCGGGACGCCGTCGCCTGCGGCGTCACGCCGGGCGCGACGGGCTTCGCCTTCGAGGACGAAAGAACCGGTTGGCGGGGTTTCGACGTCGACTTCTGCCGGGCGCTCGCCGCCGCTATTTTCGACGACGGCAGAAAATTCCGCATTGTCCAGCTCGCGCCCAAAGAGCGGGTCCCAGTGCTTCAGTCGGGCGCCGTCGACGTTCTGGTGGGCGGCGCGCCCTGGACGGAAGCCCGCGACGCCGGCCAGCGGCTCCTCTACGCGGCGATCACCTTCCACGACGGGCAGAGCTTTCTCACGCACCGCAAGCTCGGTCTCGCCTCGGCCAAGGATTTGGGCGAGGCCACCGTCTGCGTGCCGCAGGGAACCTCGCTGGAGCTCGATCTCGCCGAATATATCCGCCAGCGCAAAGCGCAGCTGAAGCCGCGCCCGCTGCCCTCGCTCGAGGAGGCGGTCAAGGGCTATGAAACCGGCGTCTGCGACGCGCTGTCGGCCGAGGCCACGGTTCTCTACGCCGAACGGGCGCGGCTGCCGCAGCCCGAAGAGCATGACATTCTGCCGGATATGATCTCGAAGGCGCCGCGCGGGCCGATCGTGCGCCAGGGCGACGATCAATGGTTCAACATCGTGCGCTGGACGCATTTCGCCATGCTGGACGCCGAAGAGCTCGGCGTCGCCTCCGGCAATGTCGACGAGGCGCTGAAATCCGAGACTCCGGACATCCGCCGGCTGCTCGGCGTCGACGGCGATCACGGCGAGGGCATGGGATTAGAGGCCGACTTCGCCTATCGCATCGTCAAACATGTCGGCAATTACGCCGAGGTCTTCGACCGCAATCTGGGTGGGCCGCTCGGCATGGAGCGGCGCCTCAACGCCTTGTGGTCAAAGGGCGGGCTCTTTTACGCGCCGCCGATGCGGTGAAGCCCAGAGGCGGTCGGGTTCAGAGAAGACCCCGAACGCGCGCCCACCAATCGGACAGGGCGCCCGCCGTCGGGGCGACATCCTCGGCGAGCCGCCCGGCGAAAACGCCCCATTCGGCGCGAAAATGCGGCGAGACGGCCGTAACCACGGGCGTTTTCGCCGCGATCGCCACGCGGAACGCGTCGCTCAGGCCGCCGCGCTCGGCCTCCTGCTTGCTGAACTTGCTGATGACGATCAGATCCGCGCCCATGCGCGCCGCCTGCTCGACCGCGGCGCAGGCCGAGGCGAGTTCTCCCGAATCGAGATTGCAGGCGACGGAGCCCGGCCCGAGATCCTGCGAAATCGGATAGAGCGCGCCATTCGTCAGATCGCGCAGCACGATGCGCTTGCGCCCGGTCGCCGGATCGAGCGCGCGCGCCTGCACAACGCCCGCGACCCTCAGCCCCTCGCCGATCAGGCGGCGCGCGAAGCCTTCCATCAGCTCCTGCACGGGCTCGCTCGCCTCCATCGGCAGCGCGGCGATGCGCGCCTTCGCAAAGCCCTGCTCATGCTCGTCCATGCCGCGCCCTCCAGGCTCTCGCGCTTTCCGGCTTTGTCAAACCGGCGAAACGTAACTATCCTCGGCCCCGGTGCGGCGAAGCCTCTTGTTTCGCCGCCGATCGCGCCCGATTTTATCGTAGCGATCCCTAGACGCGATGTGAATCACAGTGGCCGACGAAAAGCACAAGGCGCCAGTGGCGCGCGCCGGCGCCGGCGGCGCCGTGGACGCCTTCATCAATGAGGCGCGCAGCCTCGCCTTTCCCGCCGAGGGGAAAGGGCGGCTGATCTTTGCCCTCGACGCGACGATGAGCCGGCAGGCGACCTGGGATCTCGCCCAGTCGATTCAGGGAGAAATGTTCGAAACCGCGGCCTGCGCCGGCGGTCTCGACGTGCAGCTCGTTTATTTCAGGGGCTTTGGCGAGTGTCGGGCCTCCAGCTTCGTCGCCGGCGGGGCGGGTCTCGGCGCGCTGATGTCGCGCATTTCCTGCCGGGGCGGACAGACGCAGATCGGCAAGGTGCTGCGCCATGTCCGCGACGAAACCAAAGCGCGGCCGGTCGGCGCCATGGTCTATATCGGCGACGCGATGGAGGAAGACGCCGACGCGCTCTGCGCCATCGCCGGCGAGCTTAGCCTGCTCGGCGTCAAGGCCTTCATGTTCCAAGAGGGCGCGGACCCCGCCGCCCAATCCGCCTTTCGCGAGATCGCGCGGCTGACCGGGGGCGCCTATGCCGCGTTCGACGCCAAAGCGCCGCGCCGGCTCGCCGAGCTCTTGAAGGCCGCGGCCGCCTATGCCGCGGGTGGCCGGCTGGAGCTCGAACGGCGCGCCGGGGCGGGGGAACAGGCCGCCAGATTGTTGCTGTCGCAGATGGAGTGAGGAAACGCGCTCATGCCGGTTCTGATCGGGTTTCTCGCGCTGGTTCTCGCGCTTTTCGCGCTTCGGGCTTACGCGTCCGCGCCTGCGGCCGTTCTCGCGCGAGTGATCAAGAACGGCGGCGGCTTCCTCGCGCTGGCGCTCGCGGCGCTGCTGTTGCTGCGCGGCCGGATCGACATCGCCCTCGCGCTCGGCGGGCTCGGACTCTGGCTGCTCGGCGTGTCCGGGCTTTCTGGCCGCGGCTTCAGGCCCGCGGGGGCCGGCGGAGCCGGCGTGTCGCGCGTGCGTTCGGCGATGATCGAGATGGAGCTCGACCGGGCCAGCGGCGCGATCCGCGGCATGATTCTCGCCGGCGTCTTCGAGGGCCGACCGCTCGATTCGCTCACCCGCGCGCAACTGATGACCCTCTACCAGACCTGCCTGTCAGACGACCCCGAGGGAGCGCGACTTCTGGAAGTATACCTCGACCGCCGGTTTTCCGGCTGGCGTCAGACAGGAAATGGAGAGCACGATCCGCGGGCCGGCGCCGGGCAAGCCCGCCGCAGCGGCACGATCACCGAGGACGAGGCGTATGAGATTCTGGGCCTCAAGAAGGGCGCGCCGCCGAGCGACATAGCGCGGGCTCACCGCGATCTTATGAAGAAGCTTCATCCAGACCACGGTGGGACGACCGACCTTGCCGCTCGTGTAAATGAAGCTAAGGAGGTCCTGATGCGGCGTCATCACTGACGCCAGTCGGGAGAGCCGGAAAAAGGGCGCACGAGGTTCGTCGTCCCAGGTCGAGGACATGGGCGGCCCCTTTTAATTTTTGGTGGCGAAGCAGGAAAAGCCCGAGCGTTTCAGCGTCTTGCAGGCGCTTTGCGCGCTCTGTTCCTCAAGGCCGGCGAAGCGCGCCCGCCACAGCGTTTCTTTCCCTTTCTGAACCTTCTCGGTGAAGGGCCTGGCCGACACGCCGGCGAGATGATTGCGGGCGCGGGCCAGCATCTCATTGGCCTTGTTCGCATCCTCGGCCGCGCCGATCTGGATCATCCAGCCGGCCTTCGCCGGCCGCTCCGATTTCGCCGTTTCGGCATGGCGCAGGGTCGAGGGGGTGGTCGCGGAAGCCGTCTCCTGACGCGCGCCGTTCCTGGCGATCGTCGATGTCGTGGAGCCGTCGATCGCTGCGACTTTGACCGGGACGCGGGCGCCGCGACGCTTCGTCTCGGGCGCGGGCTCGGCCCGCTTCTGGACGCCGGGCACGAAAGCCGGCCGCGGCTTGTCGGAGGGCGTCGGGATGGGCGCAGGCGGGGTCAAGGCCGCAACCGGCGCCAGGGCCGGGCGAGCCGAGCGCGCAGGCGCGGGGGCTGGCTCGGAATCGTCGGCGGAGGCGTCGCCCTGGTCGCGCTCGGCGACCTCGACCGGCGCGGCCGACTCCTCCGGGCTCTCCTCGGTGATGGCGCGGGCCGTGCGCGTGCTCGATCCGCCGTCGATATGCTCCTCGATCAGATCCGCCATGATCCGATCGCGCGTCGCGGCGGTGCGGCCGCCGAGCACCACGGCGACGATATGGCGATTGCCGCGGCGCACCGAGGTCAAGAGATTGAAGCCCGAAGCGGCGGTGTAGCCGGTCTTGATGCCATCCATGCCCTCGACGCGGCCGAGCAGATGGTTGTGATTGCGATGCAGCGCGCCGCCATAGGCGAAGACATGCGTCGAGAAATACCGGTAGTAGCGCGGAAATCGGTCCTGGATCGCCCGGCCGAGCACGGCGAGGTCATGCGCCGTGGTGAGCTGCGCCGGGTTGGGGAGGCCCGAAGCATTGGCGAAATGGCTGCGGCGCATCCCCAGGGCGTGCGCCTTTTCGGTCATCATGCGGGCGAAGGTCTCTTCGTCGCCGCCGATGTTCTCGGCGATCGCACAGGCGACGTCATTGGCGGATTTCGTCACCACCGCCTTGATGGCGTTTTCGACGCTGATGGTCTCGCCCGGCGCGAGACCGAGCTTGGAGGGCGCCTGCGCCGCCGCATGCGAGGAGATCACCAGCGGCGAGTCGAGCCGCAGCCGGCCCCGCTCCAACTGCTCGAACAGCAGATAGAGGGTCATCACCTTGGTGACGGAGGCCGGATGGAGCTGCTCGTTCTCGTTGCGCGCGTAGATCGTGCTGCCGCTGTTGGCGTCGACGACGATCTCCGCAAAGCCCGTGTGCATGCCGCCCATGCCGCCGCCGCTCGCGGCGTGCCGCCGGTGCCCCACGCGCTTCTGTGCGTGATAAAAAACAATACGGTGGTGCGAGTGGCGGCCGTGGAGCCCATAATGATGCCGTCGGGCCTGGGCGGGCTCCGCCAGTCCCATCGTGACGACGAGGGCGGCGAGAGCCGCAACCGCAAGAGACTTCAAACGCACACTCAAGCCAAGCATCGCCATCTACTCGTCCACTCATAACGCAGCTTCGGCGGAACCTTGTCGCGCACTGTCACCGAAACATCATACCCGGCGACGCTATGCGAACGCAGTTACTCACTCGTTAAGCCAGTCCGGCTTTTTTGCTATTGATTTTGCGCCGCAACATCAAGATTGACTTTTCATTGTGCAGCGCATATAAACGAGTCCCGTCAACAGGGCGCAATAGGATCGCTGCGGGCGGACCGGGCGCCAAGATGTGAGGACGAACCCTATGGTCGCCACTTTCGAGAGCGTGCAGCAGCTGGGCAAAGAGCAATTCGAGGCGGTTTCGGCGGCGACGGCTGCGGTCACCAAGAGCTGGCAGAGCCTGGCCGCCGAGACGACCGATTATTCCAAGCGCTCGTTCGAAAAGAGCCGCGTTCTTGCTGAGAAGCTGATCGGCGTCAAGAAGATCGACGAGGCGTTCCAGCTTCAGAACGAATTCGCGAAATCCGCCTACGAGGATTTTGTCGCCGAGGTCTCGAAGATCGGCGAAATCTACTCCAACCTCGCCAAGGAAATCTTCAAGCCGGTCGAGGTTGCGGCGAAGGCCTACACGCCCGCCGAATAAACCTCTTGGAAAATCGCGGCCATGGAGCCCGGTGAAGGCGTCGCCTTCGCTGGGCTTTTCTTTTACGCTAGAGCGTCGGCGCGGGCGGCGGGCGGACGCGCTTTCGGACTCACGGCGTTAAGGCGAGGCGTCCTATACTCGGACAATCCTGGAGCCTTTTCCGGTCCGATTGCCTCGGACCAGGGGCTCTAACTCCTTTGTTTTGGGTGTTTTCTCTTCGCCGAACCGGTCGCTGCTTCGGCGCCGAACGCCCTTAAGTCCCGAGTCGCCCCATGTCCCTCGCCGAGCCCGGCTTTGTCCATCTCCACGTCCATACGGCCTTTTCGCTGCGCGAGGGGGCGCTGACCCTCGGCCGGGTGATCGAGCTTGCGGAAAAGGACGGCCAGCCGGCGCTGGCCGTGACCGACACCAACAACCTCTTCGCGGCGCTGGAGTTTTCCGAAAAGGCGGCCAAGGCCGGGCTGCAACCGATCCCCGCCGTGCAGCTCGCCGTCGATTTCGGCGACGGCAAGGCGGGCGCGGCGAGCGAGGAGGAGCTCGCCAATCTCGTGCTGCTCGCGAAATCCGAAGCGGGCTATCGCAATCTGATGCGCCTGTGTTCGCGCGCCTATCTCGGCCAGGATCAGGCCCCGTCGCCGCGCGTCACCCTCGCCGATCTCGAAAGCGACGCGGGCGATCTCCTCTGCCTTACCGGCGGCCCCGACGGCGCGCTCGACAAGCTCCTCGCCCTGGGCCGCGTCGAGCTTGCCGGGCGGCGGCTCTCGGCGCTGGAGGAGCTGTTCGGCGACAGGCTCTATGTCGAGCTGCAACGCCACGACCTGGCGAGCGAACGGGCGGTTGAGCCGCAACTGCTCGATTTCGCCTATCGGCGCGGCCTGCCGCTCGTCGCCACAAACGAGCCTTTCTTTGCGACCTCCAAGGATTTCGAGGCGCATGACGCGCTGCTGTGCATCGCCGAAGGCACGGTCACGAGCGTCGCCGAGCGGCGCCGCCTGACGCCGCAGCATTATTTCAAGACGCGGCAGGACATGCTGGCGCTGTTTGCGGATCTGCCCGAGGCGACCGCCAATACGGTCGAGATCGCCCGCCGCTGCGCCTATCGCCCGCGCGCCCGCGACCCGATCATGCCGCGCTTCATCCGCGAATTGCCGGAGGGGGCGGACCCGGTGACGCCGCTCGACGAGATCGAGGCGGCGGAGCTGCGCCGGCAGGCGATCGAGGGGCTGGAGGCGCGGCTGACATTCCCCGGCGCGGCGCCGGGCCTCGAGCGCGAGGATTATTTCAAGCGTCTCGACTTCGAGCTGTCGATCATCGAGAAGATGCGCTTTCCAGGCTACTTCCTGATCGTCTCGGACTTCATCAAATATGCGAAATCGAAGAATATTCCGGTGGGGCCGGGGCGCGGCTCGGGCGCCGGCTCGCTCGTCGCCTATGCGCTGACCATCACCGATCTCGATCCGCTGCGCTTCAGCCTGTTCTTCGAGCGCTTCCTCAACCCCGAGCGCAAGTCCATGCCGGACTTCGACGTGGACTTCTGCCAGACCCGGCGCGGCGAAGTGATCGACTATGTCCGCGAGCGCTACGGGCACGACCGCGTCGCGCAGATCATCACTTTCGGCTCCTTCCTCGCCCGCGGCGTGCTGCGCAGCGTCGGCCGCGTGCTGGAAATGCCGCTCGGCCAGGTGGATAAGCTCGCCAAGCTCGTGCCGCAGAATCCGGCGAAGCCCGTCACCCTGGCGCAGGCCCTCGACGGCGAGCAGCGTTTGCAGGAGGCGGTGAAGGAAGACGAGCGCGTCGCGCGGCTCTTCAAGATCGCCGGCGCGCTCGAGGGACTCTATTCCAACGCCTCGACCCACGCCGCCGGCATCGTCATCGGCGACCGGCCGCTCGATGAAGTCACGCCGCTCTATCGCGACCCGAAATCCGACATGCCGGTGACCCAGTTCAATATGAAATGGGTGGAGCCTGCGGGCCTCGTCAAATTCGACTTTCTCGGCCTCAAGACGCTCACCGTGCTCTCGACCGCCGCGGAACTGATCCGGCGGCGCGTCCCCGACTTCGAGATCGCCTCGATCCCGCTCGACGACAAGGACACCTATGAGATGCTGGGACGCGGCGAGACCGTTGGCGTGTTCCAGCTGGAAAGCGCCGGCATGCGCAAGGCGCTCGTCGAGATGCACGCCGACCGTTTCGAGGACATCATCGCGCTCGTCGCGCTGTACCGGCCGGGGCCGATGGCGAATATCCCGACCTATTGCGCGGTGAAGCTCGGCGACGAGGAGCCCGATTACATCCACCCGAAGATCGAGCCCATTCTGAAGGAGACTTTCGGCGTCATCATCTATCAGGAACAGGTGATGCAGATCGCGCAGGTTCTCTCGGGCTATTCGCTCGGCGAGGCCGATAACCTGCGCCGCGCCATGGGCAAGAAGATCAAGGCCGAGATGGACGCCCAGCGCGACCGCTTCGTGAAAGGCGCGATCGAGCGCGGGCTCGACGAGGGCAAGGCCAATGAAATCTTCGACCTTTTGGCGAAGTTCGCCGATTACGGCTTCAACAAGAGCCATGCGGCTGCGTACGCGCTGATCGCCTATCAGACCGCCTGGTTCAAAGCGCATTATCCGGTTGAATTCCTCGCCGCCTCGATGACCTTCGACAAGAGCAACACCGATAAGCTCGCCGAATTCCGCCATGAGGCGCAGCGCATGGGGATCGCGGTGGAGCCCCCGTCGATCTCTCGCTCCGGCGTGAATTTCGACGTGGCGCCCGGCGCCGACGGCAAGCTCGCGATCCGCTATGCGCTCTCGGCGGTGAAGGGCGTCGGCGAGGGGCAGGCGGCGTCCATCGTGGCGTCGCGGGGCGGGGCGCCGTTCAAGAGCCTCGCCGATTTCGCCCGCCGCCTCAATCCGCGCGAGGTGAACAAGAAGGTTCTGGAAAATCTCGCCTGCTGCGGGGCCTTCGACGAGCTGGAGCCGGACCGCGCCCGGGCCTTCGGGGCGATCGAAACGATTCTCGCCTCCGCCAACCGCTGCGCCTCGGAGCGGCAGGCGGGGCAGAACGCGCTGTTCGGCGAGGCGGAGGCGGCCGCGCTCGTCGTGCCGAAAACGACGCCCTGGACCGCCTCGGAGCGGCTGCGGCGCGAATTCGAGGCGGCGGGCTTCTTTCTCTCGGGCCATCCGCTCGACGCCTACCGCTCGATTCTCGGGCGGCTGCGGATCGCGCGCTGGGCCGAATTCGCGCTCGCCGTGAAGCGCGGCGCCTCGGCGGGGCGGCTCGCGGCCGTGGTGCTGGATCGCGCCGAGCGCCGCACAAAATCGGGCTCGAAAATGGGCATCGTCCAGCTCTCCGACGACAGCGGCCAGTATGAGGCGATCATGTTCTCGGAAGCGTTGCAGCAATATCGCGACATGCTGGAAAAGGGCGCCGCCGTGCTGGTGACGCTCTCCGCGAACGTCGAAGGCGAGGAGGTGCGCGCCCGCATCGTCGCCGCCGAGCCGCTCGAAGCCGCCGCCGCCCGCGCGCAAAAGGGGCTGCGCATCTTCTTGCGCGACGACAGCCCGCTCGCCGCGATCAAATCGACGCTTTCGGCGAAGGGCGACGGCGTCGTGTCGCTGGTGCTCGCCCGCGAGGCGCCGGCCGAGGAGGTGGAGATCAAGCTCCCCGGCGGCTATCCGATCTCGGCCGACGTGGCCGGGCGTTTGAAGGCTATTCCGGGAGTTGTCGAGGTGGAGCATGTGTAGCGCGCCGCCCCGGACCGCGCGCCGGACCGCGAGCCTTCAGGCGCGCACGATGTGGCGGGAGGCGAGCCAGGAGGCTCGCGGTCCGGGCGCGCTCCATTGCCCAGGCCGCCCGCAATGCTTACTTCTGGCTGAGCGCCTTGGCTCGAAAGGCTTCCCATGGCCACTGTCCTCGACCTGCTGAACAACGACCCCCGCAAGCTGCGGCACCCCGAAAAGGCGCATCGCCCGGACGCGCCCATCCAGCGCAAGCCGCCGTGGATCCGGGTCAAGGCGCCGGGCTCGGCCGCCTTTGCCGAGACGCGGGCGTTGATGCGCGGGGCGGGGCTCGCCACCGTCTGCGAAGAGGCGGCCTGCCCCAATATCGGCGAGTGCTGGGAAAAGAAGCACGCGACCTTCATGATCATGGGCGAGGTCTGCACCCGCGCCTGCGCCTTCTGCAATGTCGCGACCGGCCTGCCGAAGCCGCTCGACGCGCAAGAGCCGGAGCGCGTCGCGCAGGCGACGGCGCGGCTCGGGCTGTCGCATGTCGTCGTCACCTCGGTCGACCGCGACGATCTCGCCGACGGCGGCGCCGGGCATTTTGCTGAGACCGTCCGCGCCATTCGCGGGGCCTGCTCGGAGACCACGATCGAAATACTGACGCCCGATTTCTTGAGGAAGCCCGGCGCGCTCGAGACCGTCGTCGCGGCGCGCCCCGACGTCTTCAACCATAATCTCGAAACCGTGCCGTCGCTTTACGTCACCGTGCGGCCGGGCGCCCGCTATTTCCATTCGCTGCGGCTGTTGCAGCGGGTCAAGGAGCTGGATCCGTCGATCTTCACCAAATCCGGGATCATGGTGGGGCTCGGCGAGAACCGCAATGAAATCATGCAGGTGATGGACGATCTGCGCAGCGCCGACGTCGATTTCCTCACCATCGGCCAATATCTCCAGCCGACCCGCAAGCACCATGCGGTCGAGCGCTTCGTCCCGCCCGAGGAGTTCGAAAATCTCAAGACCATAGCCTACGCCAAGGGCTTTTCCTTCGTCGCCGCCTCGCCGCTGACCCGCTCCTCGCACCACGCCGGCGAGGATTTCGAGCGGCTGCGGCAAAAACGCGGCGCCCGCGCGGATGCGGCGCGCCCTTGACCGGCGCGACCACGACCGGCGCGCCTTGCGGTTTGCGCCCTTTCGCGACAAACTAAAGGAAAGAGAGATAGGACGTGACATGATGCGGATTCTGGTCGTCGAAGACGAAGCTGAAATGGCGAGCCTGATCATGGACCGGCTCCAGCGCTCGGGCTTCGACGCGGACCATGTCGCGACGATCGGCGACGCGCAGCGGGCGATCGACACCGGCGCCTATTCGCTGGCGCTGCTCGACCGCCGCTTGCCGGACGGCGACGGCGTCGCGCTGATCCCGCACATCAAGCGCTCCCACCCCGGCGTTCGGGTGATGATGCTGACGGCGCTCGACACCGTGCCAGACAAGGTCGCGGGGCTCGACGCTGGGGCCGACGACTATCTGACGAAACCCTTCGACATAGACGAGTTTCTGGCCCGCATCCGCGCCAATCTGCGCCGCAGCGGCGACGGCGCCGGCTCGGTGCCGCCGGTCACGGTGGGCGCCCTGTCCTTCGATCTCACGGCGCGGGAAGTCTTCGTCTCCGGCCGCCCGGTCGTTCTGCATCGCCGCGAGCTTGCCTTGCTCGAGTCGCTGGTGCGCAGGGTGGGGCGGGCGACGCCGCGCGACACGCTGATCGACGAGGTTTATGGCGGCGAGGGCGAAATCCAGTCGAATGCGCTGGACGCGCTGGTCTCGAGACTGCGGAAGCACCTGAACGAATGCGAAGCTGGCGTGATGATCCATCCTATTCGCGGCATCGGCTATATGCTGGCCAAAGCGACGGCGTGAAAAAATTCTCCCTGTCGGCGCGGCTGGTCGGCCATCTGCTGGTCGGCCAGCTTCTGGTTTATCTCGTCGTGTGGATGGTCAATATCCCGCTGTCCTTGACCGGCGTGCGGGCTGATCTCGACATGATCGAAAATGATTTCGCCGAGAATCGCGTGCGCGACGAGGTCTCCGCCTCGCTGAGGCGCGGGCCGGACGGGCTCGCTTACATCGATCCGATCCCTTCGCTGCGCGAGCGCGCACGAAAAAACCCGCATCTGAAATTCGCGGTCTTCGATCTCAACCATATATCGCCGCTGCCGGGATCGTCGCCCGACCTCGTCGAGCTGATCGAGAAGATGGGCGAGATCAAGCCATTCTCGATGAATTTCCAGTTGGAGAGCGAGAAGGCGCCGGATCTGCGCGGCGCGCTCACCAAACAGGACACGCCGGTCGGGCGATTGTTGATCGTCACCTATGGCTACAAGTTCCAATGGGACGACCCGCTTTATTATTTCCGCGACAATGTCCGCGACAACTTCCTGTATTTCATACCCGTAGCGGCGGCGGCGGCGGCGATCGCCTGGTTCGCCGCGCGCCGCGGGCTCGCGCCGCTGCGCGACGCCGCCGCGCACGCCGCCCAGATCGACATGGACTCGATCGACCAACGCATTCCGCTGAAAGGCATTCCCACCGAGACCCTGCCGCTCGTCGAGGCGATCAACGCCGCTCTGGCGCGGCTCGACGCCGGGGCCGCGCGGCAGCGTCGTTTCGCCGCCAACGCCGCGCATGAATTGCGCACGCCGGTGGCGATCCTGCGCACCCGCATCGACGCTCTCGCCGATTCCAGCCAGAAGACCGATCTCAAACGCGATGTGCGGCGCATTCAGAACATCGTCGAGCAGCTGCTCGTCGCCGCGCGCCTCGGCGAGCACGGCGGTCCGGCCGATGAGCGCATCGACGTCGCCAAGACCATTCGCGCGATGGTGGCCGATTACGCGCCGCTCGTGATCGAGAACAATCGCACGATCGAGTTCGAATGCGACGCGCCGTCGGTTTTCGTGAAGGGCAACCGCCGCTCGCTGGAATGCGTCGTCGCCAATCTGATCGACAATGCGCTGCGGGCGGAGCCGGTCGGCGGCGCCGTGCATGTGCGGGTGACGCCGGAGGTGACGATCAGCGTGCTGGACCACGGCGAGGGTGTGCCGGAGCATGCGCGGGAGATGATCTTCGAGCCCTTCTGGCGGGCGAGCGAGGCGTCGTCGGGAACCGGGCTTGGCCTCGCGATCGTCAAGGAGCTGGTCGATCTGCACAAGGGCCAGATCCGGGTGGAAAGCACGCCGGGCGGGGGAGCGACCTTCAAAATCATCCTGCCGCCCGCATGAGCGCGGCGAAAAAGCGCGGCGCAGGGCGGCGGGCGTCTCCCGTTCGGCGCAATTTTGCTTTATGAGCCTTGCGCATGAAGAGCTTCCGCAACCGCCGCCGCGTCGATTATTCCGCCGCCGACATGTTCGCCCTTGTCTGCGACGTCGAGTCCTATCCGAAATTCGTGCCGCTCTGCGAGGGAATGCGGGTGCGCCGACGAACGACGTCGGGCGAGGGGATCGAGGTCGTGCTCGCGGAAATGCAGGTCGGCTTCAAGGCGATTTGCGAGCGTTTCACCAGCCGCGTGACCTGCAACCGGCAGAAGCTCGAGATCCTCGTCGAATATGTGGACGGCCCGTTCAAGAAGCTCGAAAACCGCTGGCAGTTCCGCGACGAGCAGCCGGCGGGCGCCGGCGACCCGCCCCGCTCGCTGGTGGATTTCTACATCACCTATGAATTCAAGAGCCGCACGCTCGGCATGGTGATGGGGGCGATGTTCGACAACGCCTTCCACAAATACGCCGACGCCTTCGTGAAGCGGGCCGGGGAGGTCTATGGGAGGAGAAGCGGCCGCGCGCCCGCGCATTCCTTGCCGGAAGATTCAGAAGAGCGATAGGCGGATAAACTCCCGATAGTCTGGATGTTTCTTGAGATGATCGTGTAGATGCTGCTGTGCATGGCATCTGATGCAAAGGACCTTAAGGTTTTCAGGCCTGTTGTCGTATTTCTGTCCGTTCTCATGGTGAACGTGTAGGTATTTCCTGAAATTTTTCCGCGAAAGATCTACGCGGCACTTCTCACAAGACCATCTCGCCCGCTCTTTGAACTGCCTTGCAATCATATCCCAATCGGGAGGATAGTCGTTTACAGGCGCCGTCCGGCTGGTATGGCTTGGTACTTCCGTATGAAAGGATCTAGGATATTTCGAGAAAAACTCCTCAATAGAAAAGCTCGTCACTGCACGATCCTTGTCAGCGCGCGCCATGCTGGAGTCATATCCTTTGTAGCGTAGCGTATGCAGGCAATACTTGCAGACCGCCAATCTTTTTTCTACCTTTCGAAAGCGACCCGAGCCGACATATCTAAGCTCGAATTCTCCATCGCTCCGGTCGGCAACCACAAACCTTTCAAACCGCCTGTTCTCGCGCATCGACCTGACAGCATCGCAATCTGAAACGTGGAACTTCGGGTCGTCGTAGCGGACCGTTTGGTTGATGTCCCTGATGTAAAGAATGATTCTCCGATCTTTATAGACGAGGGTTCTGTCTTCCAGCACCCCCACATTGTCGATGGTGATTTCTATTCCGGGTCCTCTGAGCTGTCGCTGCTCTCGCGCGCTCAGCTTGGGCCCAAAGATTTCCCCCACCGCCTCCCGCGGTATCCCCATCTGATCCTTCAGTTGGCGGAAGGGCTCGAACTCGAGGAAATCTGGGAGTTTCATCGCTCCGCCGCCTTCAGAACCTCTCCGATCCTGTCCTCCGCATTGGTGCGAACGCGAAATTCAACCCTTTGCGACGCGCTCGGATCCTCGGCGCCGTCCTTGCCGAATCGGAGCCTGGATGAGGAAAGGCCATTGGCGGTCAGCTTGCCGATCAGCCAGCGCTGCTGTTCCGGGCTTCTCGGCAGGGCGAGCACATATTGCAGGACGGACCGCGTCCGCGATTGCGACAGCTCCATATTGAGGAGATAAGCGCGGTCAGGAGGCGTGTTTTTCGACCAGGCGCTCGAGGTGTGGCCTTCTATCCGGATCTCCTCGATCGAGCTTTTATAGGCGTCGCCGCCGAGGATGCGGAGATAGCGGGGAAAAAAATCCGAGAGGATCGCAGCAAAACGCGGGCGCAGGTCCGCTTTTCCGGTCTCGAAGAGAACTTCCGGCTCTCTGAAGCGCACGGCAAGATCCTGGTCGATTTCGGCGCCCCAGCGCGGCAGATCTTTCTCGAATTCCTTCTGCAAGTCCGAGTATATATGCTCGCGTATTTCGCTATAGACGACAGCGATGCGCCTCATCCTGTCCGCCTGGTTCTCCATTTTACGCGCTTGCGCCTCGGCGCGCTCCTTCAATTCCAGAACGCGTTTTGCATCGGCCTGGGTTTGCAACATGAAGACGACGGCGATGAGCAGAAACATCATCATCAAGCCGGTCATCAGATCGCTGAGCGGAATCCAGTGCTCTTCTGCCGCAGGATTGAAGCGGCCGCCCTTGCCCTTGAGGCTCATTGCAGCCTCCGCGCCATCTCGACCACTTGCCTCAGCCTATCCGTCAGCGGCGTGTAGTCTTTGACGAATTTCTCCGAGAGCGCCGCCAATTGCCCGCCCAAACTCTCGAGCGATTTCGTTAGTTCCGCTTCGAGCGTCTTTTCGAGCGCGTCCGTTTGGGCCTTCGATTGCTTTAGCAAATCCTCGATCTGTGAAGCTTGCTCATGATGAAATTTGGAAACGGCGCTCATCGACGCTTCAACCCCTTGTTTGAGCGTCGCCGAGTTTTCGCGCAGGGTCGAGGAAAGCATTTCCTGATTTTGAACCATCGCCCGGGCAAGCTGGCTCGTGATCTCCTCGATCCGCTTTTCGACTTCGGGAATGCTTTTCGAAGCAGACAGCAAGAGGCGAGACAAGGCTTCCGCGGTTTGGCTGAGCTGCGTTTTTTGAGTTTCGAGCGCTCTGAGCAGAGCCGAAAGATCTTCGGCAATTTTGGTGAAGTCGGCGCCACGCGCCACTAGAGTCGCGAGTTGGCTCTGCAGCGTTTCGACTTGCTCCAACACGCGCTCGAGACGCGCGCCCGTTGATTCGACATGGGACTTGTATTTATCCTGCCAGACCAGAAGATTGCCGACAGCCTCGTTGAGCTTTGTAAAATTGTCTCCGAACTGTTCGGTTATCTTTGCGTTGAAGTCCCGGATAACCTCGCGAAGCGCCTCGACAAGCGTCGCCGAGCCCATCTGAGACAGGGCGAGCAGCGCCTCATTTTGCGCCTTGGCGAGCGCATCCAGCCGGTCGTTTGACTCCCGCCTCAGCAGCTTGAGCTGCGAAACGACGGTGGCGTCGCCGTCGCCGGCCAAAGCCAGCTGGACCGATTTCATCGCGCGCAAGAGATCCTCGATCGAGGCGCCGGCTTCCGGGTCGATCACGCTCGACGAAGGCGCGCCGAGAAAAAAATATCTGATTTTGATAGTGAGGGCCGCGCCGACGCCGGCGACCGACGCCCAGAAAGCCGTCTTCAGCCCGCTCAGCAACGACGGCACGCTTTCCTGGATATGAGCGGCGTCGAACCCAGACAGACCGATGGCGATTCCAACGAATGTCGCAAAGATTCCCGTCGTCGTCAGAATGGTGGGGCCGGCGGCGACCGCCTTTTCCCCGAATCTGAGGTGAAGAAAGAGCGCAAGGCAGAGAATGAAAAGGATGAAACCCAGCGTATGTGGCGGCATTTGTAAAACAACCGCGAATTCTCGCATAATCCGCCTCTGCTGAAAGGCCGACGACAACCGTCGGCATCAGCTTTAGCATGTTGTTTTCAAAAGGCGAGAGCGTCCCGCTCTGCGGCGGATCAGTCCCGCTCCGCCGCCGCAATCAGCATCTCCAGCGCCTGAACGACGCTCGCTGCGCGAATCTGCGCGCGGCCCACGGGCGCGAAGCGTCTTTCGACCGCCTCCGTGTCGCCCGCCTCGCGCGCCACCGCAAAATGGACGAGGCCGACCGGTTTTTCCGCCGTGCCGCCGCCGGGGCCGGCGACGCCGGTGATCGACACCGCGAGATCGGCCCGCGAATGGCGCAGCGCGCCCAAAGCCATTGCGCGCGCGACCGGCGCGCTCACCGCGCCATACTCTTTAAGAAATTCTTCCGACACGCCGAGCAAGTCGTGCTTCGCCGCGTTGGAATAGGTGATGAAGCCGCGGTCGAAGATCGCCGAAGCGCCGGGAATCTCGGTAATGGCGGCGCCGACGAGCCCGCCCGTGCAGGATTCGGCGGTCGCAACCATCAATTTGCGCTCCACGCAGAGCGCCACGAGTTGTTCGGCGAGACGGCTGGCCCTGTGATCCATCGACGCTCCTTCGGATTTCTGGCGCTTAACATAATCCTATACGCGCCCGCGCGCATCTGTCTCACTTTGAGGCATTGACCCGGCCGTCCCCGGCGCCGACAGTGACGGCAACGATTCCCGTCCCTGCGCTGGATATGTCAGACACAGTTCCCTTTCTCGGCGTCGAACGCTCGATTCTCGGGCGGACCTGGCGGCCGCGACTCGACAGCGCCGGAGAGGCGCGGGCGCTCGCCATCTCCCAGGCGCATGGCCATGACGATCTGCTCGCCCGCGTGCTGGCCGGGCGGGGCGTGACCCGCGAAACGGCGCCGGTCTGGCTGGAGCCGACGGTGCGGGCGCTGATGCCCGATCCTTCGACGCTGACCGATATGGACGCGGCCGTCGAGCGGCTCGTCCGCGCCATCGTCGCCGGCGAGCTTGTCGCCGTCTTCGGCGACTACGACGTCGACGGCGCCGCCTCCTCGGCCCTGTTGTGCGAGTTTCTGACAGCGGCGGGGGCGCCCGCGCCTTTGCTGCATATTCCGGACCGGATTCTCGAGGGCTATGGGCCGAACAGCGAGGCGATCGGCGATTTGCGCGCGCGGGGCGCGACGCTGCTCGTCACCGTCGACTGCGGCACGACCAGTCACGCCGCTTTGGCGCAGGCGCGTGGAATCGGCCTCGACGTCATCGTGCTGGATCATCACCGGGCGCCGGAGCTTCTGCCCGAGGCGATCGTCGTCAATCCCAATCGGCATGACGATCTCTCGGGGCAAGGCAAGCTTTGCGCCGCGGGCGTGACGTTTCTCACCCTGGTGGGCGTCGCCCGGACGCTGCGCGCCCGCGGGCATTGGACCACCGCGCGCCCGCAACCGGATCTGCTCGCCGGACTGGACCTCGTGGCGCTCGCGACCGTCGCCGACGTCGCTGCGCTCGAAGGGCTGAACCGCGCTTTCGTGACGAAGGGCATGGCGGTGATGAAGAGCCGGTCCCGGATCGGCCTCGCCGCGCTGATGGACGCCGCCCGAATGGATGGGCCGCCGCGGCCCTATCATCTCGGCTTCCTGCTCGGGCCGCGCATCAACGCCGGCGGCCGCATCGGCGACGCCGGGCTCGGAGCGCGATTGCTGATGGAGCGCGATCCGATCGAGGCCGCCCGCATCGCCCTTGAGCTGGACCGATTGAATGGCGAAAGGCAGGCCATCGAAAAAGCCACGCTGGAGGTGGCCGAGGCCGAGGCCGAAGTCCAATTGATGCGCTCGAACCGGCTTTCTTGCCTCGTCGTCGCCGGCGCGGATTGGCACCCGGGGGTCGTCGGCCTGGTCGCGTCCCGGTTAAAGGAAAAGTTTAAGTTGCCGGCCTTCGCTATTGCTTTTATTGGCGAAAAAGGCACAGGCTCAGGTAGAAGTTTAACTGGCGTCGACCTCGGCCGCGCCGTCCATGCCGCGGTGGAGGCGGGGCTCGCCGAGAAGGGCGGCGGCCATGCCATGGCGGCCGGCGTCACCATCGCCCGTGCGCGGCTCGACGCTTTTCGCGACTTCATGAACGACAGGCTCGAGGCAAGCGTGACCGCCGCCCGGGATGGAGACACGCTGCTGATCGACGCCGCGGCGAGCGCGCGGGGCATTTCGCCGGAGCTGGCGCGGCGGGTGGAAAAAGCTGGCCCATTCGGGCAGGGGAATCCCGAACCGGTCTTCGCCCTCCCGGCGCATCGCGTGATGGATGTCGGCGTCGTCGGCGCGGATCATTTGCGCGTGCGGCTGCAATCGGGCGATGGGGCGCGGGTCGAGGCGATCGCCTTTCGCGCCGTGGGGACGCCGCTCGGCCGGGCCTTGCTCGCCGGACGCGGGAGCCGTTTCCATGTCGCGGCGCGCGTTTCGACCAGCTTTTTTCGCGGCGCGGAGCGAGCCGACACAAAGATCGCCGACGCCGCCCCGGCGGAGAATTGATCCGCGCAGCGCCCCTGATCCGCCTGATTCGATTCATGCTTAACGCGCCCCTACTAGGGGCGAAAACAGTTCAACGGCCGCAAGATACGGATTGTCCGGGGAGGCGGAGCGCAGCCGCCCGTTTACAAACGCGGGCTCGACCGTCGCATTTTCGTCTCATTTGGAACGCCCACTGTCGCCAACGCGTCGACGTTAACGCGGGCGTAATCCGATCTCGATAGCTTGTCGCGAATTCGCGTCTTCAGTTGTCCAGGGGCAGGGGCCAGTGCGATGCAGTTTGATGGGGCGGCTGTGATGTGGCGTCGGTGGGCGCAGAAGTGGGGGCGCGGCTCCGCTTGGCGGAGAGGCTTGCTGCTTCTCGGGCTCGGCGCGCTCGCCGGAGCATGCTCATCGACGCAGCACTACGCCTCGCGCCATCATGCGACGCGCGTGAGCGAGGTCGATCCCCGTTATGGCGTGCGTCCGAGCCCGCGGCTGTTCTTCGAGGGCGACGAGATCCCGAAGGGCGGCGGCTCCTATATGGTCGGCAAGCCCTATAAGATCGCCGGCAAAACCTATGTGCCGAGCGAAAAACCCTTTGCCGGCGTCGGCGCGGCGTCCTGGTATGGCTCCGACTTCCACGGCCGGCGGACCGCCAATGGCGAGATTTTCGACCGCAATTCGCTGAGCGCGGCTCACCCGACCATGCCGCTGCCGAGCTATGCGCGGGTCACCAATTTACGTAATTCGCGCTCGATCATCGTGCGCGTGAACGATCGCGGCCCCTATCACGCCGGGCGCCTGATGGACGTGTCGCAGCGCGTCGCCGAGGCGCTGGAGTTCGACCGCGTCGGCACGGCGCGGGTGAAGGTCGAGTGGGTCGGCCACGCCAATATGGCCGGCGACGACGATGAGAAGCTGATGGCGACGCTGCGCGACGACGGAAGGCCGGCGACGCTGCCCGGCTACGAGCAGCCCGTGCTGACGGCCAAGCGCGAGGAGCCGATCCATACTGCGGCGCTCGAGCGCGCAGATATCCGCGCCTCGGCGGCGGCGTCAGGGATGCGCGACGATTCGGCCCCGGTCGAGGCCGAGGAAAAAGCCGAGGCGAAGCCAAAGGACGCCGAAAAAGACATCAAGGATCTCATCAAAGAGACCGCCGCGTCCAAATCGGCGCCCGCGCCGAAATTCGCCGCCGCGCCGCCGCCGCCCTCTCGCCCCTTCGATCTCGGCGTAAGCGCAGGAAAACGCGTGAAGCAGGCGGCGAGATAGAGCCACGCCGCTGCGGTTTCGCGATCCGCCGTCTTACCACGCCTTCCGATTGCATTATCTGCTGTGGCGCGGCATGGTTTACCCGCGTCCGGCGGAAAGCCGGCGACTTTCCGAGGCGAAGGCTCCCCGTGCTTCACACTCCCTTCCTCAAAAACGTCACAGCGGCGCTGGTTATCGCAGCGGCTGCGTTCATCTCCGAATTTGCGGCGGCGCAGGGTTTCCAGACCAGCGCCCCACATGCGATTCTGATCGACGCCGGCACCGGCACGGTCCTCTTCGAGAAAGGGGCCGACGATCTCGTGAAGCCCGCCTCGACGGTCAAGCTGATGACGGCGGAGCTGGTGTTTCGCGAGCTTCAGGAGGGGCGCCTCAAGCTCGACGACCAATTCACCACCTCCGAGCACGCGTGGCGCAGCGGCGGCGCGCCCTCGGGCGGCTCGGCCATGTTTCTGGCGTTCAACAGCCGCGCGCGAGTGGAGGATCTGGTCCGCGGCCTCGTGATCGATTCGGGCAATGACGCGGCCCTGGTGTTGGCGGAGGGCTTGGCGGGCTCAGAGGAATCTTTCGTGATGCGCATGAACAAGCGCGGCGCGGAGCTGGGGCTCACGAAATCGACCTTCGGCAACCCTTGGGGCCAGGATCTGCCCGACCAGCGGGTGACGGCGCGCGAAATGGTCCGTCTCGCCGCGCATATCATCAAGACCTACCCGGATTATTATCGCTATTTCGGCGAGAGGGAGTTCACCTGGAACAAGATCCGGCAGTCGAACCGCAATCCGCTGCTCGCCATGAGCATCGGCGCCGACGGGTTGAAGACCGGCAACATCGACCCGAAAAGCGGTTATGGAATCGTCGGCTCGGCGGTGCAGGAGGGGCGCCGTCTGATCGTTGCGGTCTATGGCGCTTCGACCGCCAAGGAGCGCGCCGAAGAGGCGCGCAAACTGCTGCAATGGGGTTTCCGCAACTTCGAGGAGAAATTCCTGTTCAAGGCGGGCGAAACGGTCGGCGAGGCGGTTATCTACGGCGGAACGCAGGGGCGCACGGCGCTGGTTTCGCCGGTGGACGTGAAGGTTCTCCTGCAACGCGGCGGTTCTGAAAAGCTCTCCGGCAAGATCATCTATGAGGGGCCGCTGCTCGCGCCGATCGAGCCCGGGACGAAAGTCGGACGGCTGGAAATCCGGCGCGGCAACGCCCTTGTTCTGGAGCAGCCGCTCGAAACATCGGAACGGGTCGAGCAGGGCTCTTTGTCACGGCGGGCCTTCGACGCGGCTTACGAATATCTGGCCGGCGCGATCCACGCCAAGCTCGCAGCCAAAAAACTATGAGCGGACGTTGGCCCGCGCAGAGAGGCCGGCTCATCACCTTCGAGGGCGGCGAGGGCGTCGGCAAATCGACGCAGGTGCGGCGTCTCGCCGAACGGCTGCGCGGACGCGGCCTCGAGGTCGTGGCGACGCGCGAGCCCGGCGGCTCGCCGAAGGCGGAACGGCTGCGCGCGCTGTTGCTCTCCGGCGCGGCGGCGCAATATGGCGCGCTCGGCGAAGCGATATTGTTCACGGCGGCGCGGATCGATCACATCGACACGCTGATCAAGCCGGCGCTGACGCGCGGCGCCTTCGTGCTCAGCGACCGTTTCGCCGACTCGACGACGGCATATCAGGGCGCGCTCGGCAAGGCCGATCCGCGGCTGCTCCAGCTGCTTGAAAGGATCGCGCTCGGCCCGCTGCGGCCGGATCTCACCATCGTTCTCGATCTGCCGTTCAGCGAGGGGATGGCCCGCGCGGCGCGCCGACGCGGCGTCCAGTCCACGCCGGATCGCTTCGAGCGTGAGGACGACGCCTTCCACGAAAAGCTGCGCCACGCTTTTCTCGAGATCGCCGCCAAAGACCCGGCGCGCTGCGTCGCGATCGACGCCAGCCAAAGCGAGGAGGAAGTGGCCGAGGCGGTCTGGCGGATCGTCGAGGCGCGCTTTCTTGCGCAGCGCGTGATGCAGGCGACGGGAACCGAATGAGCCGCGAGGCGAACGCGCTTCCCGAATCCGACCGTTTGGACGATGCGCCGCATCCGCGCGAAACGCTCGAATTTTTCGGCAATGCGGCGGCGGAAGGGGCGCTGCTCGACGCCTATCGGCAGAACCGTCTGGCGCAAGCCTGGATTCTCGGCGGGCCGGAGGGGATCGGCAAGGCGACGCTCGCGTGGCGTCTCGCCCGGTTCATGCTGGCGCATCCCGACCCGGCGGCGCCCGAGGTCCAGCGGGCGACGAACCTTTTCGTGCCCGGCGACGCGGCGGCGGCGCGGCAGATCAGCGCGCTGGCGCTCGCCGATATTTTCCTGCTGCGGCGGGGCTGGAACGACAAGACGAAAAAATTCTTCACCGAAATACGCGTGGATGACGTGCGCGAGATCATCGGCGCCTTTCATCGCGGCTCCGGCACCGGCGGTTGGCGCATTGCGATCATCGATTGCGCCGACGAACTCAACCGGGCGAGCGCCAACGCTCTTTTGAAACTGATCGAGGAGCCGCCGGAGCGGGCGCTGTTCCTGCTCATCGCCCATCAGCCGGGGCGCATATTGCCGACGATCCGCTCGCGCTGCCGCAAGCTCGCGCTCGCGCCGCTCGCCGAATCCGACATTGTCGCGGCGATCGAGGGGCTCGGCCCGCCCTGGTCGCGGCAGGAGAACATCTCGGCGGCGGCGGCGCAGGCCGAGGGCTCGGTGCGCGAGGCGCTGCGACTGCTGGATGGCGACGGCGTCGCTTTCGACGCGACGTTGCGCCGCGCTTTCGAGCGGCTGCCGCAGGTCGATTGGAACGCCGTCCATATGCTCGCCGACCGCCTGACCGGCCGCGACAACGAAGCCGCCTATGAGACTTTTATGCGCGCGCTGCACAGGTGGCTGGATGCGCGGGTAAGGGCGCGGGCGGAGCAGGGGGCGCACGCCGCGCAACTCATCGGCTACGCCGGGGCCTGGGAGGAGATCGCCGTCGCGGCGCGGGAGACCGACGTCTTCAACTTCGACAAGCGCCCGCTGATCCTCACAATTTTCGAGCGGCTGGCGCGCGCCGAGCGCGGCGCCTGACGCCATGCAGTGCGAAAGCTTTCCGCCGGTTTACGCAAGCGACGCGCGGGCGCTCATCCTCGGCACGCTGCCGGGGCCGCGCTCGCTGGAAATGCAGCAATATTACGCGCAGCCGCGCAACGCCTTCTGGCCGATCATCGGCGAGCTGATCGGGGCCGGGCCGGACATGCCTTATGAGCAGCGGCTGGCGCGCCTCGTCGAACGGCGGATCGCCTTGTGGGATGTCTGCGCGCGCGCCTATCGCGTCGGCGCGCTGGACGCACGGATCGAGCCCGCGAGCATCGTGGTCAATGATTTTCCGGGTCTTTTCGCCGAATGTCCGGGCATAGAGCGCATCTTCTTCAACGGCGGGACGGCGGAGAATCTCTACCGCCGCCGGGTGTTGCCGACGCTCGATGCGCGCCCGATCCCGATGACGCGGCTTCCATCCACGAGCCCGGCCTTCGCCGCGCTGCCCTATGCGGCGAAATTGGCTGGGTGGCGCAAAGGCTTGGCGGAATTCGTGGGTTAGTGGCGGCCTTCAACCCGGCGAAAAGGGCGCGCCCGACACGAAATGATCCGGGAAGAGGCCCGAGGCGAAGCCGCAAGGCTTGGACCTTAAGGTCGGGGGACGTAAAAGCGGTTGCTCTTTTTTCGAATTAGAAATCGACGATGTCGCAAATCCGCATGCTCACGATCCTTTTAATAGGCGGCAGCCTCCGTTCCCAATCGGTGAACCGGGCCGTGATCGAGACGGCCGCAGAGGCGGCTCCGCCCGGCGCCTGCGCCGTGATTTACAACAGGCTCGGCGATCTTCCGCATTTCAATCCCGACATGGACAAGGACCCACTCCCGGAGCCGGTCGCGGATCTACGGGAGCAGCTGACGAGAGCCGATGCGGTTTTGTTTTCGACCCCGGAATATGCGGGCTCGCTTCCGGGGAGTTTCAAAAATCTCCTGGATTGGACGATTGGCGGAGGCGGCATGTACCGGCTGCCCGTGGGATGGATCAACCCGTCGCCCCATGGCGGCTCGAAAGATACCTATGCGGCCTTGCGCATCGTCTTGAACCGGGCGGGAGCAAACATCGTCGAAAGCGCCTGCAGCGACATTCCCGTTCCGCGAGACGCCGTCGGACATGACGGGCGAATCGCCGCGCGGGAAATACAAGCAGAGATCGGCCGGGCTGTGCGCGCACTCGCAGAGGCGGCAGAAAACGGCTCCGACGCCGCTAACGCGGAATGAAGCCGAGGCGGCGTGGACATCGCCGTCGTCCGGCGCGCTTCGCTCCCTTCGCCCGACAACCGGCTTCCCCGCGCCGCAAAAGCGCGTTAGACCGAGGCCATGTCGAACCGGCCCACTTACATGATCACCACCGCCATTCCCTATGCGAATGGCGCGCCCCACATCGGCCATGCCTATGAGCGCATTGCGACCGACGCCTTCGCGCGCTGGAAGCGGCTCGACGGTTTCGACGTCCTGTTCGTCACCGGCATGGACGAGCACGGCCAGAAGATGCAGCGCACCGCCGAGCGCGAGGGCCTGACCCCGCAACAGCTCGCCGACCGCACCGCCGCGCAGTTCCAGCGCATGGGCGAGGCGTTGAACGCGCTCGCCGACGACGTCGTGCGCACCACCTCCGAACGCCACAAGGCGACGGCGCTGGAAATCTGGCGGCGCATGGAGCAGAACGGCGACATCTATCTCGCCAAATATTCCGGCTGGTATTCGGTGCGCGACGAGGCCTATTACGACGAGGCCGAACTCACCGAGAAGGACGGCAAGAAATTCGCGCCCACCGGCACGCCGGTCGAATGGGTGGAGGAAGAAAGCTGGTTCTTCCGCCTCTCCGCCTATGGCGAGAAACTGATCGCCCACTACGAGGCGCATCCCGACTTCATCACGCCCGAGCATTACAAGAACGAAGTCGTCGCCTTTGTGAAAAGGGGTCTCGCCGATCTTTCGATCTCGCGGACGACTTTCGATTGGGGGATCCCGATTCCGGCGAGCCCGCAAACGAGCGCGAAGCATGTGATGTATGTGTGGGTCGATGCGCTGACCAATTACATCACCGCGACCGGCTGGCTGACAGGCGAGGGGGAACGCACCCGCTACTGGCCCGCCGACGCCCATGTGATCGGCAAGGATATCACGCGCTTTCACGCGATCTTCTGGCCGGCGTTTTTGATGTCGGCCGGCGCGCCGCTGCCGCGCCAGATCGTCGTGCATGGCTTTCTGTTCTCGCGCGGCGAGAAAATGTCGAAGTCGGTGGGCAATGTCATCGACCCGATCGATCTCGCGGAGCGCTACGGCGTCGATCAATTGCGCTATTTCTTCCTGCGCGAAGTGCCCTTCGGCCAGGACGGCAATTATTCGCATGAGGCCATCGTCAATCGCGTCAACGCCGATCTCGCCAACGACCTCGGCAATCTGGCGCAGCGCTCGCTGTCGATGATCGCCAAGAATTGCGCCGGCGTCGTGCCGAAGAAGGGCGAGTTCATGGTCGCGGACCAGGCCATTCTTTCGGAAGCGAGCGCCGCGCTGGAGAAGGCGCGGGCGGCGATGGACCTCTATCAGCCGCATCACGCGCTTGCCGAGATTTTCCGCGTCGTCGCCGAGGCGAACCGCTATTTCGCCGGCGAGGAGCCCTGGACCAAGCGCAAGACCGACCCCGCCCGCATGGAGACGGTTCTCTATGTGACCGCGGAGACGCTGCGCCGCCTCGCCATTCCGTTGCAGCCCTTCATGCCGGAGGCGGCCGGCAAGCTGCTCGATCTCCTGGCCGTCGGCCCGGATTTGCGCGGCTTCGCCCATGCCGGCGAGGCGGACGCGCTGCAGGAAGGCGCGCCGCTGCCGCCGCCGGCGCCGATCTTCCCGCGTTATGTCGAGGAAGAAGAGAAAGACTGAGGGCTTGAGATGAGCGAGAATACGAGCCTCTTCGTCGGCGACATTCCCGCGCATTACGACCGCGGCCTCGGCCCGGTTCTCTTCGCCCATTACGCCGCCGACATTGCGGCGCGGGCTGCGCGGAGCGGGCCGCGGGACGTGCTGGAGCTTGCCGCCGGCACGGGGATCGTGACGCGCCGGCTGCGCGACGCGCTCACCGAGGAGGCGCGCTTGACCGCGACGGACCTCAACGCGCCGATGCTGGAGGTCGCCCGGGCGAAGTTTCGCGCCGACGAGCAGGTCGATTTTCAGACTGCCGACGCTGTCGCGCTGCCTTTTGCGGACGCGGCCTTTGACGCGCTGGTGTGCCAGTTCGGCCTGATGTTCTTTCCCGACAAGGAGCAGGCGCATCGCGAGGCCCGCCGCACACTGAAACCCGGCGGACGCTATGTGTTCAACGTCTGGGACTCGGTGAAGCGCAACCCCTTGCCGCGTCTCGGCCTCGCGGCGGTCGAAAGCTTCTTTCCGGACGATCCGCCGCGCTTTCTCAAGACGCCTTTTTCCTGCCCGGAGATCGACCCGATCAAGGAGGCGCTGATCGAGGCGGGCTTCGCCAATATCGTCGTCTCGGTGCTGCCGCATGTCGCTGACGTCGCCGATGTGCGGGCGCTGGCGACCGGGCTCGTCTTCGGCAGTCCGCTGATCGACCAGATCCGCGCGCGGGGCGACGTCGCGCCGGAAACGGTGGTGGCGGCGCTCGCCGGGAAGCTCGCGCAGGAATGCGGCGCCCCGGCGCGGCTCAAGATGCAGGCGATCGTCTTCGAGGCCGAAGCGGCGTGACGGATGCGGGGCCGCCAAACCAGCATGTCGCTTGATAACTATTATTGAGTCCCTATAATCAGCGTCGTGTGGAGGGGCTGATGGCGATAAGCGCTGATCTTGGAACCCAACTGGAGGCTTTCGTGGCGAGCCTTGTCGCGTCCGGCCGCTATAATTCCAAGAGCGAGGTGTTGCGCGAAGGCGTGAGATTGATCCAGGAGCGCGAAGCTCGCCTTATGGCGCTCGACGCGGCGATCGCGCGGGGTCTGGCCGACGCAGAAGCGGGGCGCGTGAAGCCGATCGGCGCGGTCTTCGAGCGCCTGGAGGCGCGGGTCAAAGCCAAGATCGCCAAGCGCGGAGAATGATCGTCTTCTTCACGGAGACTGCGGAGTCGGAGCTGGAGCAAATCGCCGACTTCGTTGCCGAGACGAACCCAGACCGTGCGCTTCGACTCGTTCCGGAAATCAAGGCGGCTTGCGAGGGACTTGCGGACACGCCCGAGCGCTTCCAGCTTGTGCCGCGTTACGGACACACGCAAATAAGACGGCGCGTGCATGGCGAATACTTGATCTTCTACCGAATTGCCGAGCAAGCGGTCGAAGTGCTGCATATTCTCCACGGCGCCATGGATTATGAACGGCTCCTGTTCCCGGATTGAGGCATGATGCTCATCGACACCCACTGCCATCTCGATTTCCCCGACTTCGCGCCGGAACAGGCCGAGGTGGTCGCGCGGGCGAAGGCGCGCGGCGTCGCCCGCATGATCACGATCTGCACGCATGTGACGAAATTCGCGTCGATTCGGGAGATCGCCGAACGCTATGAGGATGTGTTCTGCACCGTCGGCACGCATCCCAATCACGCGCTGGACGAGCCGGAGGCGAGCGCCGCCGAACTCGTGGCGCTGGCGCGGCACCCGAAATGCGTCGGGATCGGCGAGGCGGGGCTCGACTATCACTACAATCACGCGCCGCGCGAGGTGGCGCATCGCGTCTTCCGCGCCCATATCGCCGCGGCGCGCGAGAGCGGCCTGCCGCTCGTCATCCACACCCGCGACGCGGACGAGGATTGCGCGGCGATCCTGCGCGAGGAAATGGGGAAGGGGGCTTTCCCCGCCCTGCTCCATTGTTTCACGGCGACCCGCGCGCTGGCGGAAACGGCCGTGGAGCTTGGCCTTTACATTTCCTTCTCCGGCGTCGTGACCTTCAAGAATTCGCACGAGCTGCGGGAGACCGCGCGCCATGTGGCGCTGGAGCGGATGCTCGTCGAGACCGACGCGCCGTTTCTGGCGCCGACGCCGCATCGCGGCAAGCGCAACGAACCCGCCTATGTCGCCGACACGGCGAAGCTGCTCGCCGAAGTAAAGGGCGTCTCGGAACAGGAGTTCGCCCGCGTCACGACCGGGAATGCGCTACGGCTCTTCTCGAAAATGCCGCCGCTCGCCGGGCTGGAGCGCGCGGCGTGAGCTTTGTCGCGACGATTCTCGGCTGCGGATCGTCGGGAGGCGTGCCGCGCGTGGGGCAGGGCTGGGGCAAATGCAACCCGGCGAATCCGAAAAACCGCCGGCGGCGCTGCTCTCTGCTGGTCTCGAAGGGCGAAGGCCCGAGCGGGACCCATGCGCTGATCGACACCTCGCCGGACCTGCGCGAGCAGCTCATCGACGCGGATGTGAAACGTCTCGATGCGATTTTCTACACGCATCCGCACGCCGACCATACCCATGGGGTTGATGACGTGCGGGGCCTCGTCATCCAGCATGGCCGGCGCATTCCGGCCTATATGGACGAGCCGACCTCGCGGGCGATGACGCAGAAGTTCGATTATATCTTCGTCACGCCGCCGGGGAGCTACTACCCGCCGCTCCTCGTCGAGCACCGGCTGCATATGGGCTCCGCCGTGACGGTGGAGGGCCCGGGCGGCGAGATGGCGGTGACGCCTTTCCGGCTCGATCACGGCGATATGGACGCGCTCGGCTTTCGCATCGGCGGCCTCGCCTATACGCCGGACCTCAACGCGATACCGCCGGAGAGCCTGCCATTTCTCGAGGGGCTCGACGTCTGGATCGTCGACGCGCTGCGCCACCAGCGCCACGGCACGCATCTTTCGGTCGGGCAAGCGCTGGAGTGGATCGAGCGGCTGAAGCCGCGGCGGGCGGTTTTGACCGACATGCATGTCGATCTCGATTACGACGCGCTGGCGGCGACGCTGCCGCCGCATGTGACGCCCGCTTATGACGGCCTCAAGATCGAATTCACGGGCTGAACAGCCGGCGGAAGCGGGCTTCCGCCGGCGAGATTGGCGTTACTGACGGGTCATCCAGTCGTCGACTTCCTTCTTCGCCTGGTCCTTGCTCCAGCCGTAACGCTCCTGGATTTTTCCTTCGAGCTGTTCACGGTTGCCGGCGATGCGCTGAATGTCGTCGTCGGTCAGCTTGCCCCATTGCTCCTTGACCTTGCCGGTAAACTGTTTCCAGTTTCCTTCGAGACGGTCCCAGTTCATGATGGTCTCCTCTGTTGGCGACGAGGCCGCGCTGGACGGTCGCCTGCGAGCTTCGGCGGCGCTCCAGCCGAAGAGCATGGGCTTCTTGGGCGCCGCGGCTCCGAGTATCGGGGCAACTGGACAAGCCGCCGCCGATTTTCAAGCGAAGCAATTACGCCGCGTTTTCAACGCCGCGGCCCCGGCGGATGTGGAGCCTGGGGCGCGCTGGCCGCTTCCTTGCGAGCGCACTGCGGGGCGCGCTCGAACCTTCCGGGCCCCGCCGTCCCCGGGCGCGGCTTTTGGTTCCATAATCACGATTATGCGAATAAACGATTCGGACTGCCGCCAGATTTTTACGAAGGCGCGCGGCCCTCTCCCCAAGGATCCTCGGGCGCCTTTGCCGGCGGTACTGCGCGCCAGGGTGCGAGTTGCTTACATCGCCGCAGCTTCTGCGCCAGCCCTTGAATGCGATTTGCCATCGGCGTCGGTAAATCGGCGCCGCGCCGCGCAAAGGCGCCGCAGAGCCGCCGCACGCGCCTTGCGCCGGCTTTTTTCGAGAAAGCCGGAGAAATTCGCTGGCCAACGGCGCCCGTTTTCTGGTAAAAATCGGGACGCGCGGGACTATATGACATTCAACTGGCACACTCCCAATCTGACGCGCCGGCGGCTGATCGACGCCGGTCGACGCAGGCTGGGCGCAATAGTATGGCATAAAAGTCTTGCCGTTTTTGGCGGAGACGAGCAGGTAGACTATGAGCAAAGGTAAAGATTTCCGGGGGCCCAGGAAACGCGGCTTCGACGACGACGGTCCGTTTGGGTACGAGCCGCAGCGGTCGAGCCGGCCGCCGAGATCTCAGTTCGGAGGCGGGTTTCCCGATCTGATGCCTCCGCCATCAGGCAACGAGACAGCGGTCGACGCCGTCGTGAAATGGTTCAAAGCCGACAAAGGCTTTGGCTTCGTGGAGCTCGCCAACGGCACCGGCGACGCTTTCCTGCACATCGGCGCGGTCCAGGCGGCGGGATATGACGCCCTGCCCCCCGGCGCAAAGCTGAAAGTCGTCGTCACCAGCTCCATCAAGGGCCAGCAGGTGTCGCGCGTGCTCGAGGTCGACCTCGCCGGCGCCGCCGAGAGAGCGCCTGCCCGCAGCAGCTTCGACAGCCCCCGGCCGCGCCGCCAGGCGCCCGATCCGTCGACGGCCGTGCCAGTGTCCGGCAAGGTCAAATGGTTCGACGAGACCAAGGGCTTCGGCTTCGTTCAGTCGAACGACGGCGGCAAGGACGTCTTCGTCCATATCTCGATCCTCGGCCCCTCGGGCGTGAACCGCCTCGCGGAAGGCCAGCCGGTGACCATGCAGGTCGTCGACACGGCGAAGGGTCGCGAAGCTCTGTCCATCGCGCTCGACTAAGCGCCTTCCGGCCCGATCCGTCGGGCCGGACGGAAATCCTTCCCTTCGCGCGTTTTCTTCGGTCGAACGGACTCCCGCTTCGGCCGAGAACGCGTTTACGCCGCGATTGAATTCCGACGCCGCGGTGCGCTGTCGCATCGCGGCGTTTGCTTGTCTGGAGTCCGCCCTTGTCCGAGAAAATCGCGCGCCTCATCGACATCATGGCGGCGCTGCGAACGCCGGGAACCGGATGTCCCTGGGATTTGGAACAGTCCTTCCAATCAATCGCGCCCTACGCGATCGAAGAGGCCTATGAAGTGGTCGACGCCATCGAACGCGGCGACTTCGAAGAGCTGAAGGACGAGCTCGGCGACCTGTTGTTGCAGGTCGTCTTCCATGCCCGCATGGCCGAGGAGGCGCAGCTCTTCGTCTTCGACGACGTCGTCGAGGCGATCTGCGACAAGCTCACGCGCCGGCATCCGCATGTCTTTGGCGAGACCGCCTCGCTCAGCTCGGACGCCGTCACCGCGCAATGGAGCCTGATCAAGGCGCAGGAGAAGGCGCTGCGGGCCGAACGGCGCGCCCGCGCCGGCCTGCCGGAGCCGGAGCCGAGCCTGCTCGATGGGGCGCCGCTCGCCCTGCCCGCCTTGACCCGCGCGGTGAAGCTTCAGGAGAAGGCCGGCAAGGTCGGCTTCGACTGGGCCGACGCCCGTTTGGTGCTGGAGAAAATCCGCGAGGAAACGCTGGAAGTCGAGGCCGAGCTGCCCGCGGCCGGCGAACCGACGCCGCCGGAAGTCGGCGAAGAAATCGGCGATCTGCTCTTCGCCGTCGCCAATCTCGCGCGCCACGCCGGCGTCGATCCCGAACAGGCGCTGCGCGGCGCCAACGCCAAATTCGAGCGGCGCTTCCGCCATATCGAGGCGCGGCTGCGCGACCGGGGACAGGCCCCGCAGGACTCCACGCTCGACGAAATGGAAGCGCTCTGGCGGGAAGCCAAGGCGCTGGATCGAAAAGACTGAGGCAGGTTCTCCGAAAAGACAGAATCCTTATGTCAGATTGCGGAAATCCCAGCCGTGAGGCCCTCATGCACAACACGACCGCGCGCCTGCGCTACAGCGGGGCGGCGCAGCTTTTTCACTGGCTCTCGGTCTTCCTGGTCGGAATGGCCTGGATTCTCGGTCTTCTCGGCGATGACTTTCCCAAGGGACAGCCGCGTCATACGGCCGAGTTCATCCATGTGAGCGCCGGCGAGATCATTCTGGCGCTGCTGCTGCTGCGGCTCCTGTGGCGCTTCGTCTCTCCGCCGCCGCCGGAAGAGGCGTCGCCGCTCGGCCCTTGGGTCGATCTCGGCGCAAAGCTCACCCATCTCGCGCTCTATGCGCTGCTGCTCGCAGTTCCCCTCATTGGGGTCGTGACGCTGTTCGCGGGCGGGGAGGCGCTGCCGCTGTTCGGCCTCGGTGAGATCGCCTCGCCCTGGGCGAGGGACCGCGCCTTCAAACATACGATGAAGGAAATTCACGAGGTCCTGGCGCATGGGCTGATCGTGCTCGCGACGCTCCATGCCGGCGCCGGGCTCGCGCATCACTTCGTTTTCCGGGACCGCGTCTTGCAACGGATGCTGCCGCGCTTTCTCCTGTAGGCGTCAATGAACGCCCTTGCCGGCGAGGTTGAGGATAACCACCCCGGCCACGATCAGCGCGATGCCGAAAAGCTCGCCTGGCCCGAGCGCCTGCCGATAGAGCGCCCAGCCCGCCAGCGAGATCAGCGCGACGCCGACGCCAGACCATATGGCGTAAGCGACGCCCATGGGAATCGCATCGACCGTGAGCGACAGAAAATAAAAAGCCGAGCCATAGCAGCCGACGACCATCAGCGACGGCCAGAGATTGCGGAAGCCGTCGACCGATCGCAGCGCCGTCGTCCCCACGACCTCGGAGACGATGGCGATGGCGAGAAACAGCCAGTGAACCGTCATCCCGCCCGGCCCTCGGGCGGAAAGCGGCGCGCGAGATCCGCAGCCCGCTCCGGAGCGACGCGCAACAGCAGCCGCACGCCGCCATCCGCAAGCGCCTCCCGCGCCAACACCTCGGAATGGGCGTAGGCCCAGGCCAAGCCCTGACCGTCCGAGGCGTCCAGCACCACCTCCCGAGTCACGCGGCCGCTGGCCAGCAAGGTCTCGATACGGGCGAGCAAGTCGTCGAGCCCCTCCCCGGTCACCGCCGAGACCAGAACCGGGCGTTTCTCGCGCGCCTCGGCGCGCGCGGCGAGGCGCAGCCCATCCAGCCGGTCGGGATCGAGCGCGTCGATCTTGTTCCAGACCTCGATGATGCGTTTCTCATTCTCGCCGGTGAGGCCCAGCTCCTCGAGAATCGCGGCGACGTCGCGGGCCTGTGCCTCCCAATCCTCATGCGAGACGTCGCGCACATGCAGGATGACATCCGCCAGCGTCACCTCTTCGAGCGTGGCGCGGAAGGCTGAGATCA
This sequence comes from Beijerinckiaceae bacterium, assembly GCA_033853615.1. Classification (GTDB taxonomy): domain Bacteria; phylum Pseudomonadota; class Alphaproteobacteria; order Rhizobiales; family Beijerinckiaceae; genus Methylosinus. The sequence continues at coordinate 55,052 of JAWOLK010000096.1, forward strand.
GCATGGTGGGAAGATCGGAGATGAAGCCCACCGTGTCCGACAAGAGCGCCCTGCCCCCATGCGGCAAGCGGATTTGCCGCAGCGTGGGATCGAGCGTCGCGAACAGCATGTTCTCGGCGAGCACGCCGGCCTTGGTGAGCCGATTGAACAGCGTCGACTTGCCGGCGTTGGTGTAGCCGACCAGCGCCGCGACCGGATAAGGCACATCACGCCGCGTCTTGCGATGCAGGCCGCGCGTGCGCTTCACCTTGTCGAGATCCTGCTCGATGCGCCGCATCCGCTCTTCGATCAGGCGGCGGTCGGTTTCGATCTGCGTCTCGCCGGGACCGCCGAGAAAGCCGAAGCCGCCGCGCTGGCGCTCGAGATGGGTCCAGGACCGCACCAGCCGCGACTTTTGATATTCGAGATGCGCGAGCTCGACCTGCAAGGCGCCCTCTTTGGTCCGGGCGCGCCGGCCGAAAATCTCCAGAATCAGGCCGGTGCGATCGATGACCTTGGCGTCCCAGGCTTTTTCCAGATTGCGTTGCTGCACCGGCGACAGTGCGCAATCCATCGTCACGAGACCCGCCTCGGCGGTTTTCACAACCTCGGCGATCTCCTCGACCTTGCCCTTGCCGATATAGGTCGCCGGCCGCACCTCGTTCAGCGCAACCGGAGCTTCGGCGACGATCTCGAGGTCGATGGCCTGGGCGAGGCCCACCGCCTCCTCGAGCCGCGCCTTGGGATCGCGCCCCGCCGCGGCGCGGGTCGGATAGGGGCCAACGACAACCGCCCGCGTGGCGGCGCCTGGCGCCTCCGGCGAGGGAATCGATGGCCCGCTGTGCTTATCCTTCAACAAGAGCTCTTGTTCTTTCAGCGCTTCTCGACCGCAGCCTCGCCGTCCTCGCCCGGTTCGAACATGTGGATCGGATGGCCCGGCATGATTGTCGAGATAGCGTGTTTGTAAACGAGTTGGGAGTGCCCATCTCGCCGCAGCAGAAGGCAAAAATTATCAAACCAGGTCACGATGCCCTGCAATTTCACCCCATTGACCAGAAAAATCGTAAGCGGAACCTTGTTCTTCCGCACGAAGTTCAAAAAAGTATCTTGCAAGTTTTGCGTGCGTTCCGAAGACATCGGCTATCCTTGTTCTGTTATCGTTGAGCCGAGCGACATTCGCCGCCCTCGGGACCTCCCCCCGGTCGCCGTACAGCGCCGCATTAGAACCGTTGTAACCGGAAGGCGCAAGACGGGCGACGCCCCGAGCCGGCTCGGGGCGTGCAAAAAAAACACCTCACAGCTGCGCTCGCGGCTATTCGATTTGGAGCGACTTCAGCTTGCGATGCAGCGCCGATCGCTCCATGCCGATAAATTCCGCCGTGCGCGAGATATTGCCCGAGAACCGGTTCAGCTGGGCAATGAGATATTCGCGCTCGAAAACTTCGCGCGCCTCCCGCAGCGGCAGGCTCATCAGTTTTTCGCCGCGCACGCCGGCCGGCGTCGCCGGCACCAGCTCGCCGACATCGGCGGGCAGCATTTCGGCGGTGATTTCGCTCGCGCCCTCGCCCGCGGTGAGAATCATCAGCCGTTCGACATTGTTGCGCAGCTGCCGGACATTGCCGGGCCAGTCGTGCAATTGCAGCACCGCCAGAGCATCCTCGCTGACGCGCCGGCGCGGCATTCCCGAGGCGGCGGACATGTTCTCCATGAAATATTCGATCAGTTCGGGGATGTCCTCGCGCCGCTCGGCGAGCGAGGGCACCCGAATCGGCACTACGGCGAGGCGGTGGAACAGATCCTCGCGCAGCGCGCCCTCCTCGATCGCCGCCGCGAGATCGCGCGCGGAAGAGGAGATGATGCGCACATCGACCTGGACCTTGCTCGTCCCGCCGACGCGCTGAAAGGTCTGATCGACCAGCACGCGCAGGATCTTCGCCTGCGTGTCCTTCGGCATGTCGGCGATTTCATCGATATAGAGCGTGCCGCCATGCGCTTCCTCCAAAGCGCCGACCTTGCGCTGGCCCTCGCCGCCGTCGCGGCCGAACAGCTCGATCTCCATATTCTCGGGCGTGATCGTCGCCGCATTGATGACGACGAAAGGCCCGCCGGCGCGCTGCGACGCCTCGTGAATGCAGCGGGCGGTCAGCTCCTTGCCCGCGCCGGGCGCGCCGGTGATGAGGACGCGCGAATTGACCGGCGCGACGCGGGCGATGGTCTGCTGGAGCTGATGAATCGGCGGCGAACTGCCGACGATCCGGTCGAAGGCGCCGACGCGCTGACGCAGGGCCGAAAGTTCGCGACGCAGTTGATAGAACTCCAGCGCCCGCTCGGCGACATGGACCAGGCGATCGGCCTTGAAGGGTTTCTCGATGAAATCATAAGCGCCCATTTTGATGGCGCTCACCGCCGTCTCGATATTGCCGTGACCGGAAATCATCACCACCGGCAGGCCCTTGTGCTGCTTCTGGATTTGCTCCAGCACCTGGAGCCCGTCGAGCCGCGAGCCTTGCAGCCAGATATCGAGAAACACGAGATGCGGGCGGCGCGCCGCAATGGCCGCCAACGCCTCGTCGGCGTCCTTGGCGGTGCGCGCGCCATGGCCCTCGTCGCTCAAAATTCCGGCGACGAGTTCGCGAATGTCCGCTTCATCATCGACAATGAGTATGTCGGTCGCCATCACACCCCACTGTTTTCATTGGCCGGCGCCGCTTCCTCGCCCTGCGCCGCCGCGCCGAGCGGCAGGCTGAGCCGCACACAGGCGCCCTTGCCGGAAGGCGCGTCGAGCAGTTCGAGCCGCCCGCCATGATCCTCTATGATCTTGGCGACAATCGGCAGGCCGAGCCCGGTGCCCTCCGAACGCGTCGTCATGTAAGGTTCGAGCAGGCGCTGCCGGTTCACCGCCGGAAACCCCTTGCCATTGTCGATCACGTCGACGTCGACGAGCCCGTCCCGCGTCTTCAGCGAAATCGTCACGACGCCCTTCGTCTGGGCGTCGGCGCCCTCGCGCGCCGCCACGCCCTCGATCGCGTTTTTTACGATATTGGTCAGCGCCTGCGACAGCAGCCGCCGGTCGAAGGACATGATGACCGGCTGTTCCGGCAATTGTTCGACGATGTCGATGTCGGCGTTGCCGACCCGCATCATGAAGGCGACCTGCCGCACGCATTCGGAAAGATCGTCGTTCTCGGGACGCGCCTTCGGCATCCGCGCGAAGGAGGAGAATTCGTCGACCATGCGCTTGATGTCGTCGACCTGACGCACGATCGTGTCGGTGCATTGGTCGAAGATGTCGCGGTCGATTTCGATCAGCCGGCCGTATTTGCGCTTCAGCCGTTCGGCGGAGAGCTGAATCGGCGTCAGCGGATTTTTGATTTCATGGGCGATGCGGCGCGCCACATCCGCCCAGGCCGAGGTCCGTTGCGCGGTGACGAGGTCGGTGATGTCGTCGAGCGTGACGACGAAATTCGGCAGCCCCTCTTTGGCCCGCGCCGAGGTCACCCGCACGTTGAAGGTGCGCTCTGCGCCGGCGCGCTTCATATGGATCTGGCTCTGCACCGAGCGCGGGAAGACATCGGCCGCATCATGCAGAATCGGCACGATTTCCGGCATGACCGCAGAGGCCTGCGCGCCGACCGGGGTCCGCGACGCCGGGCCGGGCAGCAGCAATTCCTCGGCGGAGCGGTTGAGAATATTGACGGTTCCCGCGCCGTCGACGCCCATCACCGCCGCCGGGACGCCGGCCAGCACCGCCTCGGTGAATTCGCGCCGCTCGTCATTGACGCGGTTGGCCTCGATGAGACGGCTCTGCTGGAGGTCGAGCTCGGTCGTCATATTGTTGAAGACGTCGGCGAGCCGCGCCAGATCGCCGTGCGAGCGGTCCACCTCGACGCGCACATTGAGATTGCCGCCCGAAACCTCGTCCGTTGCGGCGATGAGATCGCGAATGGGCGCGACGAGGCGGTCGGCGAAGTCGAGCCCCGTCCACACCGCCGACAAGAGCATGATCGTCGTCAGCAGCGCATACATGATGACGAAGGCGCGCTGCACGGAGGCGCGATAGGCGTCGAAGGCGTCGTAACTGTTGATGAGACTCTCGGCCTGTTTGGGAAATTCCACCGCGAAGGGGTCGATCGGCCGCGTAACGTAGAGAAACGTGTCCTCGAAGGAGCTGAGCACCCGCAAGGCGACGAAGCTCTTGCCCTCGTCGATGAGCAGGCAGAGCGGCTCGCCGCGCCGGGCGTCGTCGAAATCCGATTGCGGCGGCGCGATGATGATCGAGCCGGCCGACTGCGCGAGATCGACGCGGTCGAGAATCTCGCCCGAGGATTTCACCAGCGCGGCCACCGAAAAGCCGAGAAACTGCGCGCGGGAGGCGAAGAACTGATGGAACAGCGCGCGGTCGGCGTTGAACATGACGCGGGCGCGGTCGAGGTCGGAGGCCGAGAGCTGCGCCTCCTGCAACAATGCGCGGCATTGCGTTTCGCGAAAGACGCGCGCCGCCTCGGCGGTGTTGTGGACGAAGACTTTGACGCCAGCCATGAAGGTCGGGTTGAGCGCGCGCTCCAGCGTCACCGAGCCGACGATGGCGAGCAGAACCGCCGGAACCAGCGCGATCAGCGAGGAAAATCCGACGATCCGCAGATGCATCCGCGCCGCCGCCTCGCCCCGCCGCCAGGCGCGGTATAGGTGATAGGCGCGCACCGAGACCATGCCGGCGAGAACCACCAGCAACACGCCATTGGCGATGAAGAGGATCAGCGTATTGGCGCCGTTGGGGGTCAGCGGCCCCCATTCCGCCATGACGAAAAAGGTGGCCAAGGCGCAGGCGACCGCGCCCACGACGATGGCCGGCCCAAACCACAGCCGCAGCGACCGTCTCTTGCCCGTCCCCGGCGCGGCGGCGGATTGTTCATCAACGGAGGCCATGCGCCCATATAGGCCGGAGCGGAGCCGCTTTGCAACAAGCAGCGCGGACTTACGGCGCCGGCCGCCCCGCCTGGAGCGTGTTCCGCGAAGCAGGAATCGATTTGGCGCCGGACGGAGAGCCGCCGGTCCGATGCAACCGGCAAAGCTAGCGGGGCGCGCGCATCAGGCGAATGTCGAGGTCGTTGACCTTTTTGCGCAGCGTGTTGCGGTTGAGGCCGAGCAGTTCCGCGGCCTTGATCTGATTGCCGCGCGTCGCCGCCAGCGCCGCCGAGATCAGCGGAATCTCCACCTCGCGGATGATGCGGTGATAGAGGCCCGGCGGCGGCAGATGGTCGCCGAACTCCTGGAAGAGTTTCGCAAGATGCTGCTCGACGGAATTGGCGAGCGTCTGCTGAGCGCCCGGGCTTCGTGCGCCATCGCCCGCCGCGGTTTCGAGCGTCAACGCGGGCTGGTCGCTCTCCAGCTCCGCCTCGACCAATTGCTCGGTGACGACCTCCTGCGGATACAGCGCGGTCAACCGCCGCACCAGATTTTCCAGCTCGCGGATATTGCCCGGCCAGCGGTACCGCTTCATCCGATCGATCGCCGCCTGCTCGATATATTTCTGCGGCAGGCCCTCATTGGCCGCGAGCTTGAAGAAGTGATTGGCGAGGTCCGGAATATCCTCGACGCGCTCGCGCAGCGGCGGCAACCGCAGCGGCACCACATTCAGCCGGAAATAGAGATCCTCGCGGAACAGGCCCTGCTGAATCAGCGCGCGCAAGTCCTTGTTGGTCGCGGCGATGATGCGAACATTGGTGCGGATCGGCGTGCGGCCGCCGACGGTCGTATATTCGCCCTGCTGCAACACGCGCAGCAGCCGCGTTTGCGCCTCCATCGGCATGTCGCCGATTTCGTCGAGAAACAGCGTGCCGCCCTCGGCCTGTTCGAAGCGCCCGGCCGAGCGCTGATTGGCGCCGGTGAAGGCCCCCTTCTCATGGCCGAACAGCTCGCTCTCGATCAGATCACGCGGGATCGCCGCCATATTGATCGCAACGAAAGGCCCCTTCTTGCGCTTGCCGTAATCATGCAGCGCGCGCGCCACCAGCTCCTTGCCGGTGCCGGACTCGCCGTTGATCATCACGGTGAGGTCGGTCTGCATCAGCCGCGCCAGAGAGCGGTAGATCTCCTGCATCGCCGACGAGCGCCCGACGAGCGGCATTCCTTCCATTTCCTCGGGCGCGGGCGCAGGCGTCTTGCGCGGCTCCGCCATCGCCCGGCCGACGATGCCGACAAGCTCTTTCAGGTCGAACGGCTTTGGAAGGTAGTCATACGCGCCGCGCTCCGACGCACGGATGGCCGTCATGAAAGTGTTCTGCGCGCTCATGACGATGATCGGCAGCTCCGGCCGCAGCTTTTTTATGCGCGGTAAAAGTTCGAAAGCGTTTTCGTCGGGCATCACCACATCGGTGACGACGAGATCGCCCTCGCCCGACTGCACCCAGCGCCACAGTGTCGCGGCCGTGCCGGTCGTGCGCACCTCATAGCCCGCGCGCGAGAGCGCCTGCGCGACCACCGTGCGGATGGCGCTGTCGTCGTCGGCAACCAGAATTTCGCCCCGAGTCATCACATCGACCTCCCGCTTGCGGACAAGCTCAGCTTTCGCGCGGCGCGCCCTTGGATCGATACATCGGCAAAAGTATTCGGAATGTCGTTCGTCTCGGGTGGGATTCGCATTCTACGACGCCGCCGTGGTCGTTGATGATCTTCGCCACCAGTGCAAGTCCGAGGCCAGTTCCCGAGGATTTGGTCGTCACGAAGGGATCGAAGAGATGCGCGCGAATGTCTTCCGGCACGCCGGGGCCATTGTCGCGCACGCAGATTTCGAGCGGCAGGCTCACCGAACTCTTGTCGCCGATCGAGCGCAGGCTGACGCCTGGCCGAAAGGCGGTCGAGAGTTCGATCTCGCCGTCGACCGCATCCGGTCCGATCGCCTCCGCCGCGTTCTTGACGAGATTGAGCAGCGTCTGGATCAGCTGGTCGCGGTTGCCGGCGACCGACGGCAGCGAGGGATCGTAAGTCTCGACGAAGCGAATGTGCCGGGCGAACCCGTTGCGCGCCACCTGCTTCACATGATCGAGCGCCGTATGGATGTTGACGCTGTCGCGCTGGAGCGGCCGCTGGTCGGAAAACACTTCCATGCGGTCGACCAGTCGCACAATGCGATCCGTCTCGTCGCAGATGAGACGCGTCAGCGCGCGGTCGGCGTCGCCGAGCGAGGATTCCAGGAGTTGCGCGGCGCCGCGAATGCCGGACAGCGGGTTCTTGATCTCATGCGCCAACATTGACGCAAGCCCGGAAACCGAGCGGGCGGCTCCCCGATGCGTCAGTTGCCTGTCTATTTTATCGGCAATTGTACGTTCTTGCAGCACAATGAGCACCGCGCCGGGCGTTTCCGGCAAGGGCGCGCAATGCACATCGACGCGCCGCTCCATGTCCTGGCCGACGCGGCCGAGATCGACGCGATATTCGTTCACGGGCGCGCCGCGGTC
>JAWOLK010000097.1:0-9765 GCA_033853615.1 Beijerinckiaceae bacterium
CCGCTCGGCCTTCAGGCGGCGGGGGCGTCGTATTTTCGTAAAGATCGAGCGGGTCTCATGGCGATCCGCCTGTCCCGGGCGGCGCTCGCGGCGATTAACTCTTTCGCCGCAGGCGTGTTTATGAGTATGAGCAAGTCGACGGCGGGGCTCTGCGCAAGGGCGTCGCGGTCGCATGGCGACGGCCGAGCGCCCCCCGCGGGCGCTTCGTCCGCGCTTGGATCATTGGCGCTGGCGCCGCGGGCATTGCTCCGCCTCTTCGCGGCGCGCCCGACCCGAGGACAACACGAGAGGCCGTGGAATGCCGTCTTATCTCGACCTGGCAGTTATCATCATCGTTTTGATCTCGGGCCTATTGGCTCTGCTGCGCGGTTTTACGCGCGAGGTTCTGGCGATTTTCTCCTGGGTCGCGGCGGCCGCGGCGGCCTATTATCTGCATCCGCTCGCGGTTCCCTACATCAAGCCCTATGTCCAAAAGGACGAGATCGCCCTCGCGGCCGGCGCGGCCGTGGTGTTTTTTCTGGCGCTGCTCGTGGTGTCGCTGTTCACCGTGAAGATTTCCGACATGATCCTCGACTCGCGGGTCGGGGCGCTCGACCGCACGCTGGGCTTCATCTTCGGCGCGGCGCGCGGTCTTCTGCTGGCCATGGTCGCCTTCGTGTTCTATGGCTGGCTGGTTCCTGAAAATAATCAGCCAGAGTGGGTGAAGAATGCGCGCACCAAGCCGATATTGCAGGCGTCTGGCGACAAACTGCGCGAGATGCTGCCCGATGTCGAGCCGCTGATCGCCAGGGTGAAATCGAAGAAGGCCGCGCCCGCCAATGAGGAGCCGCCGGCCGAACAGGAAAGCGACAGCGCCAAGACGGGCGCAGTCGAACAGAGCGAGCCCGTCGCCGCCAAGCGCAGCGAGGCCGCGTCCGGCTCGGAATCGCCGTCGACGGAGACCAAATCCGTCGAGGCCAGGCCGAGCGAAAGCAAGCCGGCCGAAAGCAAGCCCGCGTCCCAGGGCAAGGGTCGCAGACAGCGGTGAGTTTCGGCGTGACACAGGAGACGACAGCGATGACGGATGCGCGAACGGACAGCTACGAGCCGTTCAACGAGGATGGCGACCGGCTCCGCGAATATTGCGGCGTGTTCGGCATTTTCGATCACCCGGACGCGGCCGTCATCACCGCGCTCGGCCTGCATGCGCTGCAGCACCGCGGCCAGGAGGCCGCCGGCATCGTCTCCTTCGAGGGCAACCGCTTTCACGCCGAACGCCGCCTCGGCCTCGTCGGCGATCATTTCTCCAAGGAAAGCACGATCAAGCGGCTGCCCGGCAATTCGGCGATCGGCCATGTGCGCTACGCCACGACCGGCGAGACCATTCTGCGCAATGTCCAGCCGCTCTTCGCCGAGCTGAACACCGGCGGCTTCGCCGTCGGCCACAATGGCAACCTCACCAACGCCCATGCGCTGCGGCGCGAACTGATCGAGGAAGGGGCGATCTTCCAATCGACGTCAGACACGGAAGTCATTCTTCACCTCGTCGCCCGCAGCCGCAAGCCGCATTTGATCGAGCGCTTCATTGAAGCTTTGCGCCAGATCGAAGGCGCCTATTCGCTGGTCGTCCTCTCCAACAAGAAGCTGATCGGCGCCCGCGACCCGCTCGGCATTCGGCCGCTCGTCATCGGCGAGCTGGAAGGCCGTTATATTCTCGCCTCGGAGACCTGCGCACTCGACATCATCGGCGCGCGCTTCGTGCGCGACGTGCAGAACGGCGAGATCGTCGTCATCTCCGAAAACGGGCTGGAGAGCCTCATGCCCTTCCCGCCGCAGCCAATGCGGCCCTGCATCTTCGAATACATCTATTTCGCCCGGCCGGATTCCGTCGTGCATGGCCGGCCGGTCTATGAAGTGCGCAAGGCGATGGGCATGCAACTCGCCCGCGAGCGCAAGATCGTCGCCGACGTCGTCGTTCCGGTGCCGGACTCCGGCGTGCCCGCGGCTTTGGGCTATGCGCGCGAATCGGGCATTCCCTATGAACTCGGCATCATTCGCAACCATTATGTCGGCCGCACCTTCATCCAGCCGACGCAATCGGTGCGCGAAATCGGCGTCCGCTTGAAGCACAGCGCCAACCGCTCGGTGGTCGCCGGCAAGCGCGTCATCCTGATCGACGATTCGATCGTGCGCGGCACCACCTCGCGCAAGATCGTGCAGATGATGCGCGACGCCGGCGCGACCGAGGTGCATTTTCTGATTTCCTCGCCGCCGATCACCCATCCCGACTATTACGGCATCGACACGCCGCAAAAGGAAAAGCTGCTCGCCGCCACCCATTCTCTGGAAGAGATGCGGGAGCTGATCGGCTGCGACACGCTGGCCTTCCTGTCGATCGACGGCATCTACCGCGCCATGGGGGAGGAGCGCCGCGACCCCAACCGGCCGCAGTTCACCGACCATTGCTTCACCGGCGACTATCCGACGCCGCTCACGGATCTCGTCGCCGAGAATCGCGCGCAATTGTCGCTTCTCGCCGAGGCGAGCTGAGTGACGAGGCCCCTCGCTGAAAAAATCGCGCTCGTCACCGGGGCCTCGCGCGGCATCGGCCGGGCGGTCGCGCTGGAGCTCGCCCGCGCCGGCGCCCATGTGATCGCGCTGGCGCGGACCCAGGGCGCGCTGGAGGAGCTGGACGACGAGATCGCCGGTCTCGGCGGCGGCGCCACGCTCGTCCCTTGCGACCTCGCCGATCATGAGTCGCTCGACCGGCTCGGCGCCGGATTGTTCCAGCGCTGGGGCAAGCTCGATATTCTCATCGGCAACGCCGGCGTCCTCGGGCCGCTGACGCCGATCGCGCATGTCGACCCGAAGGAGTGGAATCGGGTGCTTTCGGTGAATGTCACCGCCAACTGGCGGCTCATTCGCTCGCTCGATCCGCTGCTCAGAGCCTCCGAGGCCGGTCGCGCCGTTTTCATCACCTCGGGCGTCGCGCATCGCGCGCAGATGCGGCCCTTTTGGGGGCCTTACGCCGTCTCTAAGGCGGCGCTGGAGGCGCTCGCCCGCACCTATGCCGTCGAAACGGCGACGACGACCAACATAAAGGTCATGCTCGCCAATCCGGGCGCCTTGCGCACGCGGATGCGCGCCCAGGCCATGCCTGGAGAAGACCCCGCCACATTGCGCGCGCCAGACGAATTCGCCCGCGCGCTCCTGCCGCTCTGCGCGACGGATTGGCGGGAGACCGGCAAGCTGTTTGATTTTCCGAGCGGGCGGCTGCTCGCTTTTTCAGCCCCCTCTTAAGAAAAATGGCCGGGAGGCCCGGCCATTCATCCGTCACCCGTGGTGGTGGTGGTGGCGGCGATGCTTGCGGACCGGACGGGCGTCCGGCGCGTCGGCGACATAAGCCAGCTCGAGACTGCTGACGCCGGCGGTCCAGCCGAGACCCGTGCCGGCCTCGACCTGGAACGGCTGCAGCGAAACCGTATTGTTCGAGCCGCCGACGAGAATGGCGCCGCCGCCGCCGACGCCGATCTTGGCCGAAGCGGAGGGACCGAAATAACGGCCGGCGAGCGCGCCCGGACCAAGGTGGTCGGTCGCCGCGGCGACGACCCACATCAGCTGGCCGGGGCCGTTCATGTTCAGATTGGCGCCGATTTTCATCAGCTTGCCGATGTAGCGGACCGGGGTCAGCCCCTCGTCGTCATCCTGATAGACGCAGTCGACCTGCTGATTCTCGATGATGACCGACGGCCCGTTGCCGGAAAGATGGCACTCGAGAACGCCGACGCGGTCGCCGGCGAAGGCCGCCAGCGGAGCCATGCCGGCCAGCAAACATGCGCCACGCAACAATTGTTTGAAATTTCCAAGAGCCATTAGAGACCTCCTCTTTGGGTTTCGCCGACGTTGTCCCGACGGTCGTGATTGAAATCGCAACCCTCAAGCCCCGCCCGCGGCTAACCTATAGCGAGGCAGTCTTAATACAAGTCCGACAACATCAAAAGCTTAAGCCGCAATCGCCGGGCCGAATGGGCGCTTGGCGCACGGGGCGCACGGGGTACGCCCTCTTTCCTTGATCCCTCGCGCGGAATCGGGCACAAGGCCGCATCGCCGGTCCTTTTCGGAAAGCTCGACATGTCGGACATTTTGCGCGTTGGCGTCGCCGGACTCGGCACGGTCGGGGCTGCGGTCGCGCGGCTCCTCGCCCGTCAGGCGGAGGCCCTCACCGCGCGCACGGGGCGCAGAATCGTCATCACTGGCGTCTCGGCCCGCGACGCCAGCAAGCAGCGCGACGCGGATCTCTCGGGCGCCGAATTCTTCGCCGATCCGGTCGCCCTCGCCTCTTCTGCGTCGATCGACCTTTTCGTCGAGCTGATCGGCGGAGCCGAGGGGCCGGCGCGCGCCAGCGTCGAGGCGGCGCTGTCGCACGGCAAATCGGTCGTCACAGCCAATAAGGCGCTGCTCGCCGCGCATGGCCTGCGCCTCGCCGCGCTCGCCGAGGAAAAACACGCCGCCCTCGCCTTCGAGGCGTCGGTCGCCGGCGGCATCCCCATCGTCAAGACGTTGCGCGAGGGGCTCGCCGGCAATTCGATCGACCGCGTCTACGGCATACTCAACGGCACCTGCAATTACATCTTGAGCCGCATGGAGCGCGAGCAGCTCTCCTTCGAGGCTTGCCTTTCCGAGGCGCAACGGCTCGGCTACGCCGAGGCCGATCCGACCTTCGACATCGGCGGCTTCGACACCGCCCATAAGCTCGCGATTCTCACCTCGCTCGCCTTCGGCACGAAGATCGCCGCCGACGCCATAGAAATCGAGGGCATCGAGCGAATCACTCTGGCCGACATAGAGGCGGCGGATGCGCTCGGCTATCGCATCAAGCTGCTCGGCGTGGCGCAGCGCACGCCCGACGGCGTCGAGCAGCGGGTGCATCCGACGATGGTTCCGAAGACCAGCGCCGTCGCGCAGGTGATGGGCGTCACCAACGCCGTGACCATCGACGCCGACGCGGTGCATGAGCTCACGCTCGTCGGCCCCGGCGCGGGCGGCGACGCCACCGCCTCGGCTGTCGTCGCCGACATCGCCGACATCGCCAAGGGCGTGCGCTCGGCGCCGCTCGGCATGCCGACGGCGGCGCTCGCGGAATTGCGCCGCGCGCCGATGCGCCGCCACGAGGGCGGCTATTACATCCGGCTCTCGGTCCCGGACGTGCCGGGCGCCTTCGCGCGGATCGCGACCCATATGGCCGAGCGGCATATTTCGCTCGAGAGCATCATGCAGCGCGGCGGCCGGCGCGCCGAGGCCGGCGGCGCCCCGGTCAGCGTCACTTTGATCACGCACGCCACCAGCGAGCATCTGGTGCGCGAGGCGCTCGACGCGATTTATGCGGATGGCACGATTTCCGCCCCCGCGCAGCTCATCCGCATCGAGCGGGAATGACGCGGGGGTCGATCGGACATAGATGACGCAGAATTTCGCGCCTGAACATCTGCTGGAAAGCCGGCTCGCCTTCGAGCTGGCGCGCGTCACCGAACGCGCGGCGATCGCCGCGGCGCGGTTGCGCGGCTGCGGCGACGAGATGGCGGCGGACCAGGCCGCCGTCGACGCCATGCGCGATGAATTGGGCCGCCTGCCTTTGCGCGGCCGCGTGGTGATCGGCGAGGGCGAGCGCGACGCGGCGCCGATGTTGTTCATCGGCGAAACCGTGGGCTCCGGCGACGGTCCGGCCGTCGATCTCGCGGTCGCGGCGCTCGAGGGCTCGACGCTTTGCGCCAAGGACATGCCGGGCGCGATCTCCATCCTCGCGGTCGCCCAGGCCGGCGGCCTTCTCTACGCCCCTGACGTTTATATGGACAAGATCGCGATCGGGCCCGGATATCCGGCGGGCGTCGTCGATCTCGACCGCACGCCGGGCGAGAACATCGCCGCGCTCGCGCAAGCCAAGGGGGTGAGCCCCGCCGACGTCACCGTCTGCATTCTCGACCGCCCGCGCCACGCCGAGCTGATCGCCGGCTGCCGCGCGGCCGGGGCGCGGGTGCGGCTCATCACCGACGGCGACGTGGCGGGCGTCATCTTCACCACCCAGCCCGAGGAAACCGGAGTCGACATGTATCTTGGTCGCGGCGGCGCGCCCGAGGGCGTGCTTGCGGCCGGCGCGCTGCTTTGCGTCGGCGGCCAGATGCAGGGCCGCCTCGTGCTCGACAGCAAGGACAAGATCGCCCGCGCCGCCGGCATGGGCGTCGACAATCCGCGCAAGAAATATGACATGAGCGAGATGGCCTGCGGCGAGGTGATGGTCTGCGCCACCGGCGTCACCGACGGGCCGCTGCTCGACGGCGTGATTTTCGGCCGCAACGCCTATGTCGCCGAGACGCTGCTGTTCCACGCGCCGTCCGGCTCGGTGCGCCGCATCCGCGCCGAGCGCCGGCTGCCGGGGTGATTTTATGACGCCCGCAGCCCATGTCTCCGCCGCGATCGAAATTCTCGCGGACCTCGCGCAGCGCCGCCGGCCGGCCGCGGATGCGATCAAGGATTGGGGCCTCACGCATCGTTTCGCCGGATCGAAGGACCGGGCGGCGATTTCGAGCCTCGTCTTCGACGCGCTGCGCAAACGCGCCTCGGCGTGCTTCATTATGGGCGCCGATACTGCGCGGGCGCAAATGATCGGCGCGCTGCGGGAGGCGCGCGGCCTCGATGCGGCGGCGATTGCGGCGCTGTTTTCGGGCGTCGGCCACGCGCCTGCGCCGCTGAGCGCGGAAGAACGCGCGCGGCTGGAAACCGCCTCTCTCGTTGATGCGCCGGATCATGTCCGCGGCGACTATCCCGAATGGCTGGCCGGGCGTTTCGCGGCCGCCTTCGGCGGCGAGGCTGCGGCGGAGGGCGCGGCGCTGGCGGCCCGCGCGCCCGTCGATGTGCGGGTCAACATCCTCAAGGCCGCGCGGGACGAGGCGCAGGCGAAACTCGCGCATCTCTCCCCGCAGCCGACGCCGCTCTCGCCGCTGGGCTTACGCATTCCCATAGGCCCGGACGGGCGCGGCCCGGCGCTCGCGGCCGAGCCGGCCTTCATCAAGGGCCTCGTCGAGATTCAGGACGAAGGTTCGCAGCTCGCGGGCTTGCTCACGGCGGCCGCGCCGGGCGAACAGGTTCTCGATCTTTGCGCCGGCGGAGGCGGGAAGACGCTGGCGCTCGCCGCGCAAATGCACAATCGCGGCCAGATCTATGCCCATGACGACGACGGCCGCCGTCTTGCGCCGATCCATGAGCGGCTGGAGCGGGCCGGCGTGCGCAATGTTCAGGTGCGGGCGCCGCGCGGCAAGGCCGATGTGCTCGCAGGTCTCGAAAACCGCTGCCATCTCGTTTTGATCGACGCGCCCTGCACCGGGACGGGAACCTGGCGGCGCCACCCGGACGCCAAATGGCGCCTTGCGCAAGGCGCGCTGGAGCAACGCTTGAAGGACCAGCGCGAATTGCTCGCCAGGGCGGCCGCCTATGTGCGGCCGAAAGGTCGGCTCGTCTATGTCACCTGCTCGCTGCTGCGCGATGAAAACGAGGACCAGATCGCCGCTTTTCTCGGCGCGGACCCCGAGTTCGAGGCGGTTTCCGCCGCGCAGACGGCCGAGGCCGCGGGCCTGCCCGAACTCGCGCGCTTTTCCTCGCGCCACGGCCTTGGGCTGCGCTTCTCCCCGGCGACCAGCGGCACGGACGGGTTTTATATCTGCGTGATGCAGCGCGCGTGAGCGGGCTTCGGCGGGAATCCCGAGCCGGCCGCTTTTCGTTCTTGCGCGACGCCGGCGCAGAGAGTTACGCAGATGCGCCGCAGATATTCCGCCGTACTGGCCCCCTCCCCGCCCGGCAGACCTGCGCCGCCGAGCTTGCGGGAGACCAACAGCAGGACACGATGACCACCGCCGCCGACACATTCCACCACGAGATCGCCGACCGCCACGATAAGGTTCTGATCGTCGATTTCGGCTCGCAAGTGACGCAGTTGATCGCGCGGCGGGTGCGCGAGGCCGGCGTCTATTGCGAGATCGCGCCGTTTCAGAGCGCGGCGAAAGCTTTCGCCGACGTCAACCCCAAGGCGGTGATTCTCTCCGGCGGCCCCTGCTCCGTCACCGACGAGGGCTCGCCGCGCGCGCCGCAGAGCATTTTCGATTCCGGCGTCCCGGTGCTCGGCATTTGCTATGGCGAGCAGACCATGGCGACGCAGCTCGGCGGCAGGGTCGAGGCGGGGCATCACCGCGAATTCGGCCGCGCCGAGGTGGAGGTATTGGAGCCCTCCGCGCTGTTCGAGGGCGTCTGGGAAAAGGGCCGCGCCTATTCCGTATGGATGAGCCATGGCGACCGCGTCACCCGCCTGCCGGAGGGCTTTCGCGTCATCGCCGCCTCCGCCAATGCGCCGATGGCGGCTATCGCCGACGAAAAGCGCCGTTACTACGCGGTGCAGTTCCATCTCGAAGTCGTCCACACGCCGGACGGCGCGAAGCTGATTTCCAATTTCGTCCATAAGGTCGCGGGGCTGAAGTCGGATTGGACCATGGCCGCTTTCCGCCAGGAGGCGATCAAGGCGATCCGCCATCAGGTCGGCGACGGCCGCGTGCTCTGCGGCCTCTCCGGCGGCGTCGACAGCGCGGTGGCGGCGGTGCTGATCCATGAAGCGATCGGCGACAGGCTCAGCTGCGTTTTCGTCGATCATGGCCTGTTGCGGCAGGGCGAAGCGGAGGAGGTCGTCCGCCTGTTCCGCGACCATTACAACATCCCGCTGCATCACGTGGAGGCCGAGGAGCTGTTCCTCGGGGCGCTCGAGGGCGTCGAAGATCCGGAGGTCAAGCGCAAGACCATCGGCCGCCTGTTCATCGAGACTTTTGAAGCGGAGGCGAAGAAGATCGCCGCCGACGGCAAGGGCGCGCCGAAATTTCTTGCGCAAGGCACGCTCTATCCGGACGTGATCGAGAGCGTCTCCTTCACCGGCGGCCCTTCCGTCACGATCAAATCGCATCACAATGTCGGCGGCCTGCCCGAGCGCATGAACATGGCGCTGGTCGAGCCGCTGCGGGAACTGTTCAAGGACGAGGTGCGCGCGCTCGGCCGCGAGCTGGGCCTGCCGGAAGCCTTCGTCGGCCGCCACCCCTTCCCCGGCCCCGGCCTCGCGATCCGCTGCCCCGGCCGCATCACCCGCGAGAAGCTCGAAATTTTGCGCAAGGCCGACGCCGTCTATCTGGACGAAATCCGCAAGGCGGGCCTCTACGACGAAATCTGGCAGGCCTTTGCGGCGCTGTTGCCGGTGCGCAGCGTCGGCGTGATGGGCGACGGCCGCACCTATGATTATGTCTGCGCGCTGCGCGCCGTGACCAGCACCGACGGCATGACGGCGGATTTCTACCCCTTCGACATGAGTTTTCTCGGTCGGGCCGCGACGCGCATCATCAATGAGGTGAAGGGCGTCAATCGCGTCGTCTACGACGTGACCAGCAAGCCGCCGGGGACAATCGAGTGGGAGTGACTCCCTGACTCAGGGGGTTATCTGGCTGGCTGCAATCCAGGGATCGATGACGGTCAGGCCGGCGGCCGAGAACGCGCTGGCGTCGCGCGTCGCCACGGCGAACCCATGCGCGGCGGCGATCGCAGCGATGTAGCCGTCGGGCGTGGGGAAGCCCATGCCCGCCGCCCGCGCACTGACGGCGAGCTGGGCATAGCGCCGCGCCGCCCGGTATCGAAGGACGCCTTCGAGCGCCGCCGCCAGATTGCCCTTGCGCTTGCCCTTGGGCAGCGCGCCGACGCCGAACATCA
>JAWOLK010000098.1:0-20274 GCA_033853615.1 Beijerinckiaceae bacterium
ATCGTCATGAGAGTGTCAACCAAGGATATTACTTGAACGCTTTTTTCTTGGGAAAAGCTTTACTTTGATCAGCCTGCCGGGCGAGCTTCACGCGGCGCCCCCGCTCGAGGTTTTCCTTACGTGAATCTCCATCCTAGATCAGTAGATCAAGCGTGCGGACGGGGGCGTGGCCGTCATCCCGGCCTCCTTGGCCTCCTGATCGGGACTGGGGCGCAGCGCGGCGGCAGGCATCCCGGCCTGTTCACCGATCCGCAAGAGATTGCGGCTTTGCTACATTTTCTTGCGAGGATTCCACGCGCCTGATTTACGTCTATTTGGCCGGCTATCCAAAGGTCACGGCTTTCAAACGCGCCCCGGCGAACAGCGCCCGACAATCATGCAGTGTCAGGAGGAGTTTCATGCGTTCACGCCCGCTTTCCGGAAAGCGCTTGCTTTGGCGCGCGCTGCTTGGGGCCGCCATTCTGCTTGCGCCATCTTGCGGCCTCGCGGCGCAATGCGGACGCAGCGCGGAAGGGTTCGACCCCTGGCTCAGTCAATTCAAGGAGCGGGCCGCAAAGGAGGGAATCTCGCAGCGGGTGATCGACGGCGCGCTGGACGGCGTGACCTACGATCGCTCGGTGATCTCCCATGATCGCGGCCAGAAGGTTTTTCGCCAGAGTTTCGAGCAATTCTCCGGACGGATGGTCAATTCCTACCGGCTCAGCAAGGGCAAGAGCCTGTTGCAGCGGCACGCCGGCCTGTTCCGGCAGATAGAGCAGCGCTATGGCGTTCCCGGGCCGGTTCTGGTCGCGATCTGGGGCCTCGAGACCGATTTCGGCGCCTTTTCAGGCAACTTCCAGACGATACGGGCGCTGGCGACGCTCGCCTATGATTGCCGCCGCTCGGAGAAATTCACGGACGAGCTGCTCGACGCCCTGCGCATCGTCCAGCGCGGCGACATGGCGGCGGCGCAGATGCGCGGCGCCTGGGCCGGCGAGATCGGCCAGACGCAATTCATGCCGTCATCTTATGTGAAATATGCGGTCGATTTCAGCGGCGACGGCCGACGCGATCTCATCCACGACACCGCCGACGTGCTCGCCTCGACCGCCAATTTCCTGCAAGGACACGGCTGGCGGCGCGGCGCCGGCTGGAATGAGGGCGAGCCGAATTTTGCGGCGCTGCTGGAGTGGAACAAGGCGCGCGTTTATTCGAAAACGATCGCGCTGTTCGCCGACAAGCTCGCCGGCGTGCGGCCGACCGCGACAGAGGATCGCAGGCCGGTCGACGCCTCTCGAGATCCGCCGGACAAGTTTCGCGAGTCTCCGGCGAATTTTCGCGAACCCCTGGACAATAATCCGCCGGAGCCCGATCCCGAAGACCAATGAACCGGGGACCGAGGCCGATCCCCGCAGCGTGGCCGGCAATTCGCCGGAGATGCCGCGGGGCGACCGTTCATTCCGCCGGCGTCGCATGCGGCTTTGGGGGCGACGGCAGCGAATTGGCGTTCTTCAGAGGCCGGTGCCGCAGATAGATGCCAAAAGCGGCGACCACGCCGAGCCCGAGGAGAATATAGACCGGCAACGTCCGCATGAAGCTCATGCCCACCGAGAAGGGGAAGCGCGACACCCAGCGCTCGCCGTGCTCGCCGGTCACGGTGACGATGCCGACGAAATAGCCGGCCTCGGGGAAATCATGCTCGAAGTTGATCGTCCCGGTCGGATAAACCTTGGGCTCGCGATGGGCGATGGTGATGGCGTCGAGATTATCGTCCTCATTCGCCTGGCTGCCGACATCCTTGACGATGCGGATCTCGACGGCCATGTCGCGCAGCTCGGGCTGCTCGTCGTCGAGCACCATGATCATGCGCCCGGTCGAGGGAATGTCCTCGCAGAACTCGGACTTTGACGAATCCGGGGTATAGCCGGTGAAATTCATGATGTCCGGGCCAATATAAAGGCGGCAACGCCCTTCCGCCGCGCCGAGACGCCCATGCGCCGCCGCCGGCCCGGCGGCCAGGGCGGAAAGCGCCAGGAAGGCGCCGAACAGCCACACCAGGGGGCGGGGCAAAGCCGCTACGCCGGACATGCTCAGAAATCGTCGACAATGCGAGGACGTGCTGTCTTCACGCATGATTCTCCTCCGTCGTCTCCGTGTGACAAAAACACGCGACACAGGCTATCGTTTTCCGCGTTTATCCCTCCCTCTGCGACCAGTCGCACAGGGCGCAAAACGCCTTCGTTCCATGTTACCGCATTCTGCCGCGACGACAAGTCGCATGGCGCGCCGCGGCTTTCTGTCGACCGGCCCTCGCTGAAGAAGATTTCCCCCAAAAGGACTTAAGACGCGCGACGGCGACCGCGACGCCCGCCGGCCGGGCTGAGCCCGGGAACCGCGCGAAAAAACCTTAACAAGAGTTCATCCGGCGCAGGCTTGTTTCGATTTTCGCTTGAGGCCATATTCCCGACAGCGCCCGCGCTGTGCGCCCAAAGGTCTGGCGCGCCGGGCTTATTCGAGAGGGTCAAATGTCAAATTACGACCGCAATTCGGGCTTCGGCTTCCGCACGGGGCTGGACCGAACCGCGACGGCCGAAGTCGATCAGGGCCTTCGCGCTTATATGCTCGGCGTCTATAATTATATGTCGCTGGGCCTCGCCGTCACGGGTCTGGTCGCGCTCGGGACGCATTTGTTGGCGGTGGCGCATGAAGGCAACAAGCTGGCGCTTACGCCGCTCGGCCAGGCGCTTTACACGAGCCCGCTGCGCTGGGTGATCATTCTCGCGCCGCTCGGCTTCGTGTTCTTTCTGAGCGCACGCGCCCAGAGCATGTCGGTCGCCACTGCGCGCAACCTGTTTCTCGCCTTCTCCGCGGTGATGGGCCTGTCGCTGTCCTCGCTGTTGATCGTCTTCACCGGCGTATCTGTCGCCCGCGTCTTCTTCATCACCGCGGCGGCCTTCGGCGGCCTGAGCCTTTATGGCTACACGACGCAGCGCAGCCTCTCCGCTTTTGGATCATTCCTGATCATGGGCGTGTGGGGCCTCGTGATCGCCGGTCTCGTCAATCTGTTCCTGCAGTCGAGCAGCTTGCAGTTCGGCCTGTCGATCCTGTCGGTGCTGATCTTCTCGGGCCTGACCGCCTGGGACACGCAGATGATCAAGGATATGTATTACGAGGGCGACGGCTATGAGGTCGCGCAAAAGAAGAGCATCTTCGGCGCGCTCTCGCTCTACCTCGACTTTATCAACATGTTCCAGTCGCTGCTCTATCTCTTCGGACAGCGCAACGACTGACGGCGTCTTCCCCGCGCCATCGAGGCCCCGCATTGCGGGGCCTTTTGTTTTTAGTCCTGCACCACTCGCAGCTTGCGATCCAATACGCTGACCACGCGCGCGAGTTCATGTCCGCGCCGCAACACCAGACCATTGGTCGCGATCACCGAATAGACGCCCTGGCGGCGCGACAAGGCGGGGGTCTTTTCTATGCGATAGAGCGGCGCTTCGCTCGCGCGCCGATAGATCGAGAACACCGCCTTCGCCGGCAGAAAGTCGATCGCATAGTCCCGCCATTCTCCGGCGGCCACCTTCGCGCCATAGACGTCGAAGATGACGCGCAGCTCCTTGCGATCGAATGATACTTGGATGTTTTGCGGCTCGGCCGGCGGGGCCCGCATGTCGGACCGGCTCGGCTCGTTGCGGCCTGTCACGACGAGGAACAGGCCGCGCGGGGGATTGGGCTGTGTCGACTCCGTCTCGCTCATTGGTCGATCCTCCCTTTCTTTTATGTTTGCGCGGGACCGACGCCAGGGCAAGCGCGGATATGACGGTGAGATGATAATCGGCAGGCTTATTTGTGACAGCTTGTGCGCCGCCGCAAAATTGCCCCGCGGAACCGCCGGCGCGCCTCTTGCAGGGCGCAATCCGCGCCCAATATCTCGTGCAATGCCTCGATTGGCCCGGCTCGCGTGTGTCTCCGGCTTTCGTCAGCCCCCCAGCCCCCCGGAGACGCCAGCGACGACGGCAGGTAAGAGTTCGTGGCATAGGCGAGCCGGCCGCAATCGCGGCCGGCTCGTTCCGTTTCGCAGATGCGCAATTTCAGCTGCGTCCGGCTTGCAACTTCCCGCTTCATCGACAATATGACGCTCCGATTACGCCGCGCGCGCCACAGCCGCAGCTGGACGCGCAGCCGCGAAGCGATGCTTCTCACCTTTTCACCGGAGCCACCGCCGTGACGAACGACGCTTCTTCCGCCACGATCGACGCCAAGCCCGAGAACCACGGCTTCGCCGCGGATGTGACGCGCCTGCTCGAACTGATGGCCCATTCGGTCTATTCCGAGCGTGAAGTCTTCCTGCGCGAACTCGTCTCCAACGCCGCCGACGCCTGCGAGAAACTGCGCTATGAGGCGCTCGCCGACGAGGCTCTGGCGGCGAAGGCCGGCGCGCCGCTCGTGACCATCGCCCTCGACAAGGACAAGCGCACCCTCACCGTGACCGACAATGGCGTCGGCATGTCGCATGACGATCTCGTCCATGCGCTCGGCACCATCGCCAATTCCGGAACCCGCGCCTTTCTCGACAAGCTCGCCCAGGGCGGCGCCGAGGATCGCGGCCGCGGCCTCATCGGCCAGTTCGGCGTCGGCTTTTATTCCGTCTTCATGGTGGCCGACCATGTCGAAGTGGCGACGCATCGCGCCGGCGAGGCAGGCGCCTGGATCTGGACCTCGGACGGCAAAGGCGCCTACCAGATCGCCCCCGCCGGCGAGGGCGCGGCGCCCGAGGTCGGCACGCGCGTGACGCTGCATCTGAACGCAGAGAGCGACGAGTTCCTCGACGCCTGGCGCATCGAACAAATCCTGCGCGAACATTCCGGCGCCATCGCGGTTCCGGTCGATCTCATCGGCGCGCCCGGGGAGGAGCCGCGCCGGGTCAGCGACGGCGCGGCGCTGTGGATGAAGCCCAAATCCGAGGTCAGGGAGGAGGACTATGCGGACTTCTACCGCCAGCTCTCCGGCCAGTTCGACGCGCCGGCGCTGACGCTGCATTGGCGCGCGGAAGGGCGCACGGAATATAACGTCCTGGCTTTCCTGCCGGGCTCGCGCCCGCTCGACCTCTTCGATCCCGCCCGCCGCAGCCGCAGCAAGCTCTATGTCCGCCGCGTGCTCATCTCGAAGGATATTCAGCTCCTACCGGCCTGGCTGCGCTTCATGCGCATGGTGGTCGACAGCGCCGACATTCCGTTGAACATGTCGCGCGAGATGGCGCAGCAGAGCCCGATCATCGCGCAGATGGGCAAGGCGATCACCACGAGGATCATGCAGGAGATCGCCAAGCTCGCCGAAAACGAGCCGGACAAATTCGCAGAGGTTTGGAAAAATTTCGGCGCCGTCATCAAAGAGGGTCTGCACGAAGACCCGCAGCGCCGCGACGATATTTTCAAGATTGCGCGCTTTGCTTCGACGAAGAGCGACGACAAGACCCGCACGTTGAAGGACTATGTCGCCGACATGCGGCCCAATCAGACGGCGATCTTCTATATTGTCGGCGACGACAAGAAGCGCATGGCCCAGAGCCCGCAGCTCGAGGAATTTCGCGCAAGGGGCGTGGAGGTCTTGCTGCTCGACGACGCGGTCGACGCTTTCTGGGTGACGAGCTGCGTCGGCTTCGACGGCAAGCCGTTCAAATCGGTGACGCAGGGCGCCGCCGACATCGGCTCCGTGCCGCTCGCCGAAGGCGCGCAAGAGGCGCCCCTCCCCGAGACAACCGGCGAAATCGCCGGGCTGCTGGCGAAGCTCAAGGAGACGCTCGGCGAACATATCGAGGATGCGCGCGTGTCGACTCGCCTGCGCGAGAGCCCCGTCTGCCTGATTGCGCCCGAGCACGGGCTCGACCGGCAATTGGCGCGGCTGCTCGCCGAGCATGGGCAGGCGGGCGCGCTCGGCAAGCCGGTGCTGGAGATCAATCCGCGCCATGAGGCGGTGCTGGCGCTGGCCAAAAAGGTGAAGAGCGGCGACGCCAAGGAGACGGAAGACGGCTTCTGCCTGCTGCTCGACCTCGCCCGCATCGCCGACGGCGAACCGCCGGTGGACGCCGCCGCTTTCGCCCGCCGGCTCGCGGCGCAGCTCGCCAAAGGCGCCGCATGATCGCGCCGGGCGGCGTCGCGCTCGATGAATCGCTCTCGCGCGCCGAGGCGCTCGCCCGCGTCGCCGCTTATCTCGCTGCGCAGGGCGTCGAAGAGGCGACGACGGACGCGCGCGCCCTGCTCTTTTCCGCCGCCGGCCTCACGGCGACGGACTTCGTCCTCGCCCCGCAGGCGCCGCTCGGAGCGGCCGCCGCGGAACGGCTCCGCGCCTTCACCCTGCGACGCGGCGCGCGCGAGCCGGTCTCGCGCATTCTCGGAACGCGCGGCTTCTGGACGCTCGATCTGACGGTCGCGCCGCAGGTGCTCGACCCGCGCGCCGACACCGAGACGATCGTCGAGCTGGCGCTCGATCTGCTGCGCGACAGGCGCGGCGAAGCCTTGTCGATTCTCGATCTCGGCGCCGGCTCGGGAGCGCTGCTCTGCGCTCTGCTGTCGGAACTGCCGCGCGCCTGGGGCGCGGCCGTGGATCTTTCCGCCGCCGCCTGCGTCGCGACGGCGGCCAATCTCGCCCGCTGCGGGCTGGCGACGCGTGGCTTCGTCCTGCGTGGCCGCTGGGCGGAGGCGATCGAGGCGCGATTCGATCTCGTCGTCTCCAACCCGCCCTATATTCCGAGCGCCGAGATTCCCCGCCTCGCGCCGGAGGTGACGGAGCACGATCCCGCCCTCGCCCTCGACGGCGGCGCCGACGGCTTTGATTCCTATCGCGCGATCGCCGCCGCCTTGCCGCGCCTTCTGGCGCCAGCCGGCGTCGCGGTTCTCGAGGCGGGCGCCGGCCAGGCCACGGGCGTCGCCAGGCTGCTGAAATCCCATGGACTCACGCTTCTCGGATCCAGGCGCGACGCCGGCGGCCATGAGCGCGCGGTCGCGGCCGGCGCGTGACAATTTCGCTACAGTCGCGCTTTTTTGGGCGATATGCGCGCGCAACTCTTGGCGAAAGAGGACGGCGCCCCTATAGTAACGTCAATAGAGACGGTCGCCGCAGCGAGACATAAGTCTCGAATGCTTTTCTCGCCCGCCAGCGGTTCGCGCATTCGCAGGCATGGCGAGACGGACGCGGATCGGCGTCGGAACTATCCTTGTCCCAGCAATTTGGATCGGGCCGCGTAAGACGGTCGGAGCCGCGTCAGACAAGATTTCGTTGAGCCGAGCCACGGGGATCGCATCCGCGTCATCCGACGCCACGAGGATCAGGGACGGGAGCGCCGAAAGCGCTGACGCCGCCCGCATCGCATCCGCCAGCCGATTCGCACTTGCGCCGATCGGATGGGCGTAGAACGGCCCTCGAAGAGGCCGAATCAATTCGGCGCACGCCGGAGCCGCAAGCCGCAGACGGCTGGGGCGAAGACGGCGCTGCGACCAGCCGTAGGACGCTCAGGCGCGAGCGGGCGAGACGGCAAGTTCACGAGAAGTCACGAAAGCGACGAGCTTCGCGAGGTTTTGATGAGACCAGGACAGAACAAGCGGATACGCGGCCGCGGCGGACGCAAGGGGCCCAATCCCCTGACCCGCTCCTATGAATCGAATGGCCCGGACGTGAAGATCCGCGGCACGGCGCAGCATATTGCCGAGAAATATCTGCAGCTCGCACGCGACGCGCAGTCCTCCGGCGACACGATCATGGCCGAGAGCCTGCTGCAGCACGCCGAGCATTACTTCCGCATCATCGCCGCCGCGCAGCAGCAACAGCAGCTCGCCACTGGCTATGGCCGCCAGGCTTACGAACCGGAAGCGGAGCTCAGCGAGGAGGACGACGATTTCGTCGGAGTGCCGGATCGCTTCGCGCCCCTGTCGGAGCGCCTGCCGCAGCCGAGCTACCCGCAACAGCCGCAACCGCCCGCCGGCTATGCCGCGCAGCAGCCGCCGACGCCGCCGCATTTCGCCCCGCCGCAGCCGCCGCAGCCGTTCGAGGAGCGGCCCTTTGGCGAGGGGCCGCGCCAGGAGGGACCGCGGCATGAGCGCCCGCCGCGGCAGGACCGCGGCTTTGGCCGCGGGCGCGGCGAGCGTGGCCATGAGCGCGCCTATGGCGCGGAGGGCGGCGAGCGAAGCGGCGGTTACGAGCAGCGCCGCGAAGGCCGACGCTATCCGCGTGGCGGCGAGGCGGCGAGCGCCGAGAGCCCCGCGGCCGACGCCGGCGTGTCGAGCCTGCCCTCCTTCATCACCGCCCCGACGCCGATATCTTCCGCCACCCGCGCCGCGGAGCCGGAGGCGCCGGCCACCGCTTCCGAGCCGGAGCGCGCCGAGACGCGCGAGCGTGAGCCGGTCGGCTACCATCTGAACACCCGCCGCCGGCGCCGCCGGCCTGCGATCGACGAGGCGGGGGCCGCCCCCGCCGAACAGGCCCAGCCGGCCGGCGAATTGCCGCTCGGCGAGTGAGCCGCCGCTGAACAAAAAAACGCCGCGCCCCGAAAGGAGCGCGGCGTTTTTCGTCGCCCGCCTCGCGTCTCAGGTCACGGCGTCGCCGATCTCGACGCGGCCGCCCTGCGCGATGCGGGCGTAGATCCCGCAATCGATATGGCCGAACCCTTTTCGGATCGCCTCGACCACATCGACGTCGCGTCGGCCGAGCCCCGGCGCGACGCCGGTCGCGGCGCAGCGGTCGGTCATTTTGAGAATTTCGAGACGCGCGCCGCCGATCGTGACGGTCTGGCCGACGAGCGCCGTCTCGGCCCAGGCGTCGAGCCCCTCGATATAGATGTTGGCGCGAAAGCGCAGCGGATCGAGCTTGGCCCCCGCCGCCGCGCCGATCGCCGCGACGCTTGCGAGATTGACCAACGAGACGAAGCCCGATTTCGAATCGGTGAAGCGAAAGCCTTCCGGCGCGGCCAGCAATCGGACAGGCCCGCGAATCTCGTCGGCGAGGTAATCGGCGAAAAAACGCTCGAGCGCTGCGCGTTGCCCGGCGTCGGCGAGATCGCCGGATGCGACTTCCCGCCCCTCCCGCCGGATCGAGAGAAGGCGGGTCGCGTCGTCATAATGGGTCGCGAGCGCTGCGAGCCGCGCATGGCGCATGAGCATCAAGAATTTTATCTTCGGCTGGTGCTCCGGGCGTTCGGGGTCGAAGCCGGAAGGCCCGTTCTCGAAGGCGAAGAGGCGGTCGCCGGGAAAATAGCCGCCCGTTTGGAGATCGGCGAAGGGAAGCGGCTGCGGCGACAGGCCTTTGATCGGATAGCGATAAAGCGAGGCGATGCGCATGCGGCGGCTCCCGAGGCTCAGTGCTGCGCCTGACATGGCCGAATGCGCCAGGCGGCGTCAACCGCCGCTCTTAGCGGCCTCATCCCTTGCCGGGCCGCGCCGGCTCCCATAGACCGGTCTCATGGTCGGTCCGGGGCGGGCCGCGACGGTCTGCATTGGAGGGGATCAACCCATGCGCTTTTTCGTCACGGGCTCGGCCGGCTTCATCGGCTTCCACCTCTGCCGGCGGCTGCTCGCGGACGGTCATGTCGTCGACGGTTTCGACGCGATGACGCCCTATTACGACGTGCGGCTGAAGGAGCGCCGGCACGCCATTCTCGAGGGGACCAACGGCTTTCGCGCCCATATCGCGCATCTTGAAGACATGGCGGCGCTGCAAGCCGCCTATGAGGCGGCGGCGCCCGATGTCGTCGTCCATCTCGCGGCGCAGGCCGGCGTGCGCTACAGTCTCGAAAATCCGCGCGCCTATGTCGAATCGAACCTCGTCGGCACTTTTAACCTGATGGAATGCGTGCGCGAGCGCCCCGTCGCCCATCTGATGATGGCCTCGACCAGCTCGGTCTATGGCGCCAATCACGTGATGCCCTTCGTCGAGCAGGAGCGCACCGACCATCCGCTGACGCTCTATGCGGCGACGAAGAAAGCGACCGAGGACATGGGTCACTCTTACGCCCATTTGTGGAAACTGCCGACGACGATGTTCCGCTTTTTCACGGTCTATGGCCCCTGGGGGCGGCCGGACATGGCGCTCTTCAAATTCGTCGACGCGATCATCAACGAGCGCCCGATCGATATTTACAACGCCGGCGATATGCGGCGCGACTTCACCTATATCGACGATCTTATCGAAGGAATCGTGCGGCTCGCCGCCTGTCCGCCAAAGGAGGCGCCGGAAGCCGATTGGGATCTGTCGCATTCGCCGGCGGCGCCCTTCCGCACCGTCAACATCGGCCGCGGCGCGCCGGTCGGCCTCCTGGAATTCGTCGAGGAGATCGAGCGGGCGCTGGGGATGAAGGCGATCCGCAATTACCTGCCGATGCAGAAGGGCGACGTGCCGGCGACCTTCGCCGAGGCGGCGCTGCTGGAGCGTCTCACCGGCTACCGGCCGCAGACCAGCATGCGCGAGGGGGTCGAAGCCTTCGTCGCCTGGTATCGTGACTATTACCGCGTCTGATCGCGCGGTATTATTTTACCACGCACCCGCGACGCCAGCATCTTCTAGGGCTTCCACATCCCGAGGCGCCGCGATTTTCGTTTGACAGGGGAGCGGGGCTGCTTTATCCCCTGCCCTGACAGCCGCCCCGCGCGGCGGAGAAACGGAATCTTCATCCCCATGTTTGGCAAGACCTATTCGGCGAAGCCCGCCGATATCGAGAAAAAATGGGTGCTGATCGACGCCAAGGGACTGGTCGTCGGCCGGCTCGCGACGCTGATCGCGAAGCGCCTGCGCGGCAAGCACCTCGCCACCTTCACCCCGCATATGGACGACGGCGACAATATCGTCGTCATCAACGCCGACAAGGTGGTCTTCACCGGCGCTAAGCGGGACCAGAAGGTCTATCACTACCACACCGGCTATCCGGGCGGCATCAAGGAGCGCTCGGCCAAGTTCATTCTCGACGGCCGCTTCCCGGAGCGCGTGCTGGAGAAGGCCGTGCAGCGCATGCTGCCGCGCGGGCCGCTTGGCCGCCAGCAGCTCGGCAATTTGCGCGTCTACAAGGGGCCGGAGCATCCGCATGCGGCGCAGAATCCGCAGCCGCTCGACGTCGCGGCCCTGAACCCCAAGAATAGCCGGAGCGCCTGATCATGGCCGAGACCACTCTCTCCTCTCTGTCCGACCTCGGCCAGGCCGCCGTCGTCTCTCCCGAGGCCCCGAAATACGAGCAGAAGCTCGACAAGCACGGCCGCGCCTACGCCACCGGCAAGCGCAAGAACGCCGTCGCCCGCGTGTGGGTCAAGCCGGGTTCCGGCAAGATCACCGTCAACGGCCGCGACATCGACGTTTATTTCGCCCGTCCGGTGCTGCGCATGATCATCCAGCAGCCGCTCGTCGTCGCCAAGCGCCTCGGCCAGTATGATCTGATGGTGTCTGTCGCCGGCGGCGGTCTCTCGGGTCAGGCCGGCGCGGTGCGCCACGGCCTCGCCAAGGCGCTGACCCATTACGAGCCGGAGCTGCGCTCGCCGCTGAAGAAGGAAGGCTTCCTCACCCGCGACTCGCGCGTGGTCGAGCGTAAGAAATACGGCAAGCGCAAGGCCCGCCGCAGCTTCCAGTTCTCGAAGCGCTAACCGCGTTTCACGAAAGAACCTATACAGAAGGGGCGGCTACGAGGCCGCCCCTTTTTCGTTTTCCTCCCAGGGACAGGATCATGGCGAAAGTCTTCATCGACGGCGAAGCTGGCACCACGGGGCTCGAAATCCGCGA
The DNA here is from genome assembly GCA_033853615.1 of Beijerinckiaceae bacterium. Classification (GTDB taxonomy): domain Bacteria; phylum Pseudomonadota; class Alphaproteobacteria; order Rhizobiales; family Beijerinckiaceae; genus Methylosinus. The sequence continues at coordinate 11,731 of JAWOLK010000098.1, forward strand.
GCGGCTCGCCGGCCGCGCCGATATTACGCTCGTTGCCATTCCGCCGGAGCGGCGCAAGGATGTCGCCGCAAAGCGCGAGATTCTGGCGAGCGTCGATGTCGTCATCCTCTGCCTGCCGGATGAGGCGGCGAAAGAGACCGTGGCGCTCTGCGACGCGCTCGGCGACCATGCGCCGCGACTGCTCGACGCCTCCACCGCCCATCGCGTCGCGCAGGGCTGGACTTATGGATTCGCCGAGCTTACCGCCGGCCAGGCGGAGGCGATCGCCAAAGCAAAGCGCGTCGCCAACCCCGGCTGCTATGCCACCGGGGCGATTGCTCTGCTGCGCCCGCTGGTCGACGCCGGGCTGGTTCCGCCGGATGCGGCGCTGACCATCAACGCCGTTTCCGGCTATTCCGGCGGCGGGCGGCAGATGATCGAATCCTACGAGAGCGGCGCCGCGCCCGCCTTCGAACTCTACGCGCTCGGGCTGGAGCACAAGCATTTACCCGAAATCACCGCCTATTCCAGGCTCACGGCGCGGCCGCTGTTCGCGCCCTCGGTCGGCAATTTCCGGCAGGGGATGCTGGTCTCGATTCCGCTGCTGCTCGACGCCCTGCCCGGCCGCCCGGCAGCCGCCGATCTCGAGACGGCGCTCGCCCGACATTACGAAGGCGCAGGTTACGTGCGCGTCCTGCCGGCCCCAAGCCGGCTCGATGCGCTGGCGTTGAACGGGACCAACGACATGGAGCTGTTCGTCTGCGCCAATGAGGCGCGCCGCCACGCGATTCTCGTCGCCCGGCTCGACAATCTCGGCAAGGGCGCCTCTGGCGCGGCGGCGCAAAATCTCGATTTGATGCTCCGCGGCTGAGCGGCGGGCGGCCCCGACTGCGAGCTTCGGGCGCGCCCTCCGCCCGCGGGGTCACTGCCCCGCGTAAGCGGCGACGCCGGTCGGCAGCTTCGCCTCGACGTTCTGATAGCGGCTGGCGCGGCTGCCCATCATATGCTCGAAGGCTTCATGCACCTCGCTCAGCGAGCGGTCCTTCAGCTTGCGGCCCTGCTTTTCATAGAAAATCGGCTTATTGGCGCGCGCGGGCTTGGGCAGGAGCTGCGCCGCCGAGGCGTTCGGCGTCTTGTTCAGCTTCTCGATGAAGCGCCCGGCGTCTTCCGGCCCGAGGAAGTGGATGAGATAGGTCTCGCCCGGCGTCAGCGGCCGGCCGACCCTCTCGGCGATCTTCGCCCCGTCGCGCTTCAGCATTTCCGCGGCGAGCGCCGCCGAGAGATAGGGATCGTTGCGCAATTTGAGGATCTCGCTGCGTTTTTGCGCGGCGACACGCGGCGCTTCGCCGCCCTGAATGGCCTTGACGGCTTTTTCCTGACCATAGCGCAAGCCGAAGGCCTGCAGCGCCTTGAGCCAGGTTTTCTCCACGAATTGGAACAGCCCGCTCGCTGATGAAGTGCCGGCCTTGGCGGTCGGCGCGAAGCTCGATTCCTTGTCGGCGATCGCCATCAACAGGGCGGGGTCCATGTCGGTCGTTTTCGCGGCCTGCACGACATTTTCGACGATCGACCGCGGCACTTTCACCGGGCCGAAGCGCAGCGTTCCGGCCACGTCCGGATCGACGCGACGGCCGAGCCGCCGCAAGGACGCCGCCGCCGCCTGTTGTGGCGCGAAGTCGGAATCGAGCGGGAAGTCGCCCTTATTGGCGAGCGACAGGAAACGCGCGGCCGCCGCCGAGCGCGCCGGACGCGCGGTTTTTTCGGTTCTTGCCGGTTCGTCCGGCTGCGCCGCGAGCGCGAGGATGAACAGGACGCCGAGCGCCGCGGCGACGGCGAGGGCCCGCGCCAGCACATCGAAGGAGTCCTGTTTGCGGATATGAGGCCATTGTTCTCGCGCGACACGGCAAAAAGCCAGAAACGCCTGGAACCAACGCGATACGAAAAAACCGGCGGCGGTAGGGGCCGGTGTCGAAACGCTCGACACAAATGCCATTCGGGACTGCGCTCCTCTTGCGTTCAAGGTTAGTTAACCTAGACCCAAGGAGCGGCGAAAAATCGACTGCCGCGGCCACGCTGCGGCCACAATCCCGATCTCGCCCGGGGGGCGAGGAAAGCCAAGAAATCCGCGCCGCCCCGCGTCCTTGAACGACGCAGCGTCAGGCGCCCGCCATATTCGCGCCACCCTTGTGAGGGACGCGCCGCGGCGTCAAGGCGTCGATCAGAAGGGGCTGATTTTCATCAACATGCCTTGCAGCAGATGCGATTCGGCGCTCGCCGTCGGCGTCGTGCGCGAGGCGAAATCAACGGCCTTGCCGTCTTCCATGCCGTAATCGGCGAGGCGCTGCACCTTTTTGTTCTTGTCGAAATAGACGGCGAGAACGTGCTGATCGGTGACTTTCTGAGGCAGGAAGGCGAGCTGACGCTCGGCGCGCTGGCTCACATAATACCAGGCGTCGCCGCCGACGGTGCTGGTGGTCGAGGGGGTGCCGAGAACGGTGAGCACCTGTTGCGCGGGCATGCCCGGCTTCACCTGGGCGGCCTTGCGCTGGTCATAAACCGCGCCGCGGTTGATGACGCCGTCATAACCGAGACATCCGGCAAGTGACAGCGCGACCGCAGCGGCGCCTGCGAGCCGCAGCCCAGCCTCGGCGATATGTTTGCGGAAATGCCTGTGCGAGGAAATCGCGGCCATTGTAATCTCCGTGCCTGGCGTGAGCGCCGCTGAATGATGCAAAAGCGTGACGCGAGCGCAAATTTGAGCGAATGCGTAACCTTCGCCGCGCCCGAAAGCAAGGCGGCGCCGCAAGATAGCCCCGCGCGGCGCAGCCCGCTGGCGTAAAACGCGCTTTCCCCATATCTAGTGAGCGTGCGCAGGCGTACTGGCGCCTGTTCCTCTCAGCCGAATATGGAGAACCGCGCGATGGAACACCGGGATCGGGAGACGGCTTCGCCATTTTCGCGTCGCCTCGGGGTCGCCGAGACGCCGGCCGAGGGATTGGATCTCGTGATCACGGCCAATGAGGGCGAGCGCGCGGCGATCGCCCGGGAGAACGGCCTCGTCGACCTCGCTTCTCTGGAGGCCGCCCTGCATGTCGAGCGCTTGGGCGCCGAGGGTCTCGAGGTCTCCGGGAAAGTGCGCGCCCGCCTGCGCCAGACTTGCGTCGTCACGCTCGAGGAATTCGACACCGACATCGACGCGCCCGTCCATGTCCGTTTCGCCCCGCCGCATGCCGAAAAGAAGGGCGGACGCCGTCCCGCCGCGGAGGAAGACGCCGAGCATCACTTCCATCTCTCGGACGAAGACGAGCCGCCGGACCCGCTCCTCGGCGGCGAGATCGACCTCGGCGCGATCGCGACGGAATTTCTCACGCTCGCGCTCGATCCCTATCCGCGCAAGCCGGGCGCGACCTTCACGGAGCCGCATCCGGAGACGGACGAGGCGGTCGCCTCGCCTTTCGCCAAACTGCTCGACCTCGCGGGCCGGACGCCCCGCGGCGGCTAAAAACCGCTAGAAATGCTCTTGCGCTGGCGATGCGCAAGTGGCAAGTCACGCGCGTAAGAAGCGGAGTCGCTTCTCACGCGCGCGTCGCAGCCGGGCTTTACGGCGTAAGGAGTGCGGCGCGGCTTGACGGACAGTGAGGGCGCGACGGCCAGACGGGCCGCGCGCCGGGTTTTTTTCGGGGCCCCGAGAAAAACCCGGCCACCATGTTTCGACGCAGGTTCCGCCCCGCATCGGCTTTCAAGCGGAACCCGCGATATTGGGAGTTGGGAACAAGCATGGCGCAACCCGTTCGGATCGCGCTCGACGCGATGGGGGGCGATTACGGGCCCGAGGTGACCATTGCGGGCGCGGCTCTTTGTCTCGACCGCCAGCCCGACAGCAGTTTCCTGTTGTTCGGCGACCAGGCGGCGATCGCCGCTGAGCTGAAAGCGCATCCGCGTCTCGCGGCGCGTTCGGAAATTCGCCACGCCGCCGTCTCCATCGGCATGGATGTGAAGCCGAGCCAGGCGCTGCGCCAGGGTCGGCGCGTCTCGTCGATGTGGATGGCGATCGAGGCCGTCAAGAAGGGCGAGGCCGATGTCGCGATCTCCGCCGGCAACACCGGCGCTTTGATGGCGATGGCGACCATCTGCCTGCGCACCATGGCGCGCATCGATCGCCCCGCCCTCGCCTGCCTCTGGCCGACGCTGCGTGGACAATCGGTGGTGCTCGACGTCGGCGCCTCGATCGGCGCGGACGCCCGTCATCTCGTCGATCTCGCGATCATGGGATCGGCGATGGCGCGGATCATTCTGCATGTGGAACGCCCGACGGTCGGCCTGCTCAATGTCGGCGTCGAGGAAATCAAGGGCGTCGACGAGGTCAAGGCGGCCTCCCGCATGCTGCGCGAGAACGCGCTGCCGGGTCTCGATTACATCGGCTTCGTCGAGGGCGACGGCATCGGCAAGGGCGCGGCGGACGTCGTCGTGACGGAAGGCTTCGCCGGCAATATCGCGCTGAAGACCGCGGAAGGCACGGCGACGCAGATCGCCACCTATCTGCGCCAGGCGATGGGCCGCTCGATCTTCGCCAAACTCGGCTATCTCTTCGCCCGCCGCGCCTTCGCCGAGCTGAAGGAGAAGCTCGATCCGCGCGGCGTGAACGGCGGCGTTTTTCTCGGACTCGAGGGCGTGGTCATCAAAAGCCACGGCGGGACCGACGCTCTGGGCTTCGCGCGCGCCGTCGAGATCGGCTATGAGATGGCGCAGAACGGTCTCATCGGAAAGATTCGCGACATGATCGCTCTCGCCCATCAACACGAATTCGAGGGAGCGCCGGCCGGCAAGGCGCAGCGCCCCCCGCAGGAAGCTGCTCAGTGACTACAAAAGACAGGCAAGTGCGCTCCGTCGTCGTGGGCGTCGGCAGCTATCTTCCGAGCCGTTTGCTCACCAACGAAGAACTCGCCCGCTTGGTCGACACGAGCGACGAGTGGATCGTTCAGCGAACCGGCATTCGCGAGCGGCACATTGCGGCGGAGGGCGAAACCACCTCCATGCTCGGGGAAAGAGCGGCGCGGGCCGCGCTCGAAAACGCCGGACTGACCGCCGATGACATCGACCTGATCATCGTCGGGACCTCGACGCCCGATTACACTTTCCCCTCGACGGCGACGCAGATTCAGGCGGCGCTCGGCGTAACGAAGGGCGCCGCCTTCGATCTCCAGGCCGTCTGCTCGGGCTTCGTCTTCGCCCTGGCGACTGCCGACAAATTCCTGCGCTGCGGCGCGAATAAGCGGGCGCTCATCATCGGCGCCGAGACCTTCTCGCGGATCATCGACTGGAAAGACCGCACCACCTGCGTGCTGTTCGGCGACGGCGCCGGCGCCGTGGTGCTGGAGGCGCAGGAGGGCGAGGGCACGAACGCCGACCGCGGAATCCTGACGACGCATCTGCGCTCGGACGGCCGCCACCGCCACAAGCTGCATGTCGACGGCGGGCCTTCCGCGACGCAGACCGTCGGGCATCTGCGGATGGAGGGCAAGGAAGTCTTCAAATTCGCGGTTGGCAAAGTGACCGATGTGGTCGCGGACGCTTTCGCCGCCACGGGAATCACGCCGCAGGAGCTGAACTGGTTCGTGCCGCATCAGGCCAATCGGCGGATCATCGACATGTCCGCGGCCAAGCTCGGCATTGCGCCCGAGAAGGTCGTGGCCACCGTCCATCTGCACGGCAACACTTCGGCGGCCTCGATCCCGCTCGCTCTCTCGGTCGCCGCCGCGGACGGCCGAATCAAAACGGGCGACCTCGTGATGCTGGAGGCCGTCGGCGGCGGCTTCACCTGGGGATCGGCGCTGCTGCGCTGGTAGCTCGCCGAGCGGGAAGTCGCGCCGCGCCTGGGCCGCAACGGCGGCCCTGCGGCGCTTCTCCTCGTTAGCCTGGAACGGGCCGCCGATCAGCTGCGGCAGGCTCGAGGCAGAGAAAGCGCGCCGGCGCCTTGCCTGAATATCGCCGCCAAAAGCTACGGCGGCGCCTAAAATGTTTCGCCGAGATGATTTTTAAACAACCCTCCGCGTAGGACGCGGGAGGATTGCAACCTTGGCTTGATTTTCAATATGAACTTTCATAACCTATTGATATGATCAAGCTTGGGAGCCTATGAAGCCGCCATTCCGGCGAAGTTTTTCGCCGTCTATTTCGTGCGCTCTCGATTTGATGAAACCGCTTCGGTCCGAACCTTTTCGCAATTCGTTTAAGGCAAGCCATGGAATTTTACGGAGATGGCTCCGCAGCAGCGCGAAAAACCGTAACCAGAGCCGATCTCGCCGAGTCCGTTTGTCGCAAAGTCGGTCTGTCGCGCGTCGAAGCGGCCGTGATCGTGGAGATGGTCATCTCCGAAATCGTCGAGACGCTCGCGGCGCGGGAAAGCGTCAAATTGTCATCCTTCGGAACCTTCCTTTTGCGGCCGAAAGGCGAACGCCTCGGACGCAATCCGAAAACCGGCGCCGACGCCAAGATCACGGCGCGCTGGGTCGTCGTGTTCAAACCCTCGAACATTCTCCGGGCCCGGATCAACGGCCAAAGCGCCGCGCGCAGGCCCCGCGGCGACGCGCCCTCGACAAGCGGCGCCGGTTCGTGCTCTTGAGCGCGAATGGCGAGATCACGCGCGACTTTCATCTGCCAGAATTGCGGCGCCGTCAGCAATCGCTGGCAGGGCCGATGCGATTCCTGCGGCGAGTGGAACACGATCGTCGAGGAGCTTGCGCAAAACCCGACGACGGCCCGCGTCGGACGGGGCCGGCCCTTCCGACTGGAAGGCCTCGCCGGCGAGGAGCGGCCGGCGCCGCGCATTGCGACCGGCATCAATGAATTCGACCGGGTTCTCGGCGGCGGCTTTGTGCCGGGCTCGGTGACGCTTCTCGGCGGCGAGCCCGGCATCGGCAAATCGACGCTGCTGATTCAGGCCTGCGCCGCCTTGGCCAAGCGGGGCGCGCGGGTGATCTATATTTCCGGCGAGGAGGCGATTGCGCAGGTCCGGCTGCGGGCGGCGCGGCTCAACCTCGCAAAGACGCCGGTCGAACTCGCCAGCGCGACCCAGGTCGAGGACATCCTCGCGACCTGCGCCATGGGCGAGCGCGCGGCGCTGATCATCATCGATTCGATTCAGACGATGCATACGGAGGCGGCCGATTCGGCGCCCGGCACGGTGACGCAGGTGCGGGCCAGCGCGCAGGCGCTGCTGCGCCATGCGAAAAGCAGCGGCTCGTCGCTCATTCTCGTCGGTCATGTCACCAAGGATGGACAGGTCGCCGGCCCGCGCGTCGTCGAGCACATGGTCGACGCGGTGCTGTCTTTCGAAGGCGACGGCGCCCATCACTTCCGCATGTTGCGCGCCTCGAAAAACCGGTTCGGCGCCACCGGCGAGATCGGCGTGTTCGAAATGACCGGGCTCGGCCTCGCCGAGGTCGCCAATCCGTCCGCGCTGTTTCTCGCGGGACGGGACGCGGCCGCGCCCGGCGCCGCAGTGCTCGCCGGCATGGAGGGGCAGCGGCCGATGCTGCTCGAAATTCAGGCGCTCGTTGCGCCGACCTCGCTCGGCACGCCGCGGCGGGCCGTCGTCGGTTTCGATCCCGCGCGCCTCGCCATGATCCTCGCCGTTCTCGAAGCCCATGGCGGTCTGAAGCTCGGCATGCACGACGTTTATCTCAACGTCGCCGGGGGATTGCGCGCCGACGAGCCGGCCGCGGATCTCGCCGCCGCCGCCGCGCTCGTCTCGTCGCTCACCGGCGCGATCCTGGCGGCAGACCAGGTCTATTTCGGCGAGATCGGCCTCTCCGGCGCGGTGCGGCCCGTGATCCACGCCGGCCAGAGGTTGAAGGAAGCCGGCAAGCTCGGATTCAAACGCGCGGTTCTGCCGCAGACCCAGCAGGCGAATGACGAGGACAAGGGCGCCGGTCTCGAGTTGCGGCCCTGCCAGGACGTCGGCGCGCTCGTCGCCGAGATCGCGCGCGGCGCGGCGCGGCGGCGGCAGCACCGCGACCGGGCGAATCAAGAATAGTAAAACAAGCGTAAATACCGCTAAAAATATATTTTCTGTTTTGTCAACGGGCGCCGATTGCAAAGAGCTTTCAAAAGATTTCTATTGAATCCCAAGGCGAATCGCTGCGGTGAGGCCTTGGGCATGCGGGCGGAAAACGATTTTACAAACAAGAGCGCGGAGATCGCGCTGTGGAGCGCGCCGTTGATCGCTGATCGCGTTCACGACGGCTATGAGCGCCTCTTCGGCGGGGCGAATGAATTCTCCGAGACATTGTCCTGGCTGCATCGGCGCTTGTGGCAGACCCTCCTGGAAGGGGACGCCCCGCAGGCCGAGCGGGCGCGAAGCGACCTCATGTCGGTGGCGCGCCTCGCCTCGCTCCCGGCCCAGGAGATCGAGGCGATCGACGCGGTGATCGTCGACGATCTGCTCCGCGTGATCCTGCGCCATGGCGCAAGCTCGCGCGAGACCGCGCGTTGCTGCGGAATGCGGCTGGTGCAGGCGGCCTCGAAGCTCGGCGAAATGCGCGCCGCCGCCTAAAGAGGGCCGCG
>JAWOLK010000099.1:0-22258 GCA_033853615.1 Beijerinckiaceae bacterium
CCCGCCGCCTCGACGCCGTAAATCTCGACGGTGGGATCGTCCAGGAAGGGGTGGAACAGGCCGATCGCGTTGGAGCCGCCGCCGATGCAGGCGACGAGCGAATCAGGGAGCCGCCCCTCCGCCTCCTGCATCTGCACGCGGGTCTCATTGCCGATGATCGACTGGAAGTCGCGCACCATCGCCGGATAGGGATGCGGCCCCGCCGCGGTGCCGATACAGTAGAAGGTGTTCGCGACATTGGTCACCCAGTCGCGCAGCGCCTCATTCATCGCGTCCTTCAGCGTCCGGGCGCCGGATTGCACCGGCCGCACCTCGGCGCCGAGCATTTTCATGCGGAAGACATTGGGTTTCTGCCGCTCGACGTCCACCGCGCCCATATAGACGACGCATTCGAGGCCGAAGCGCGCGCAGGCGGTGGCGGTGGCGACGCCGTGCTGGCCGGCGCCGGTCTCGGCGATGATGCGCTTCTTGCCCATGCGGCGGGCGAGCAGGATCTGGCCGAGCACATTGTTGATCTTGTGCGCGCCGGTGTGGTTCAGCTCGTCGCGCTTGAAATAGACCTTGGCGCCGCGGCCGGCGCCGGCCTTCTGACGCACATGTTCGGTGATGCGCTCGGCGAAATAGAGCGGGCTCGGGCGCCCGACGTAATGCTTGTGCAGCCCGGTCAGCTCTTCGTGAAAGGCCGGGTCCTCCTTGGCCTCGGCATAGGCTTTCTCGAGATCGAGGACGAGCGGCATCAAGGTTTCGGCGACGAAGCGGCCGCCGAAAATGCCGAAGCGGCCGTTTTCGTCCGGCCCGGCGCGGAATGTGTTGGGTGTCTGCACGTTCACGGAAGCGAATCCTCAAAGGCGGCGCGCCCTCTCCGGGCCGCGTTTTTTTAAACTTGTAGAGCCTTCCGGCGGCGAATTAAAGCGACCGCGCCGCCTTCACGAAGTTTTCTATCTTCGCCGCATCCTTCACGCCGCGCTCGCGCTCTACGCCCGAGGACACGTCGACCCCCGGCGCGCGCGTGCGCCGCAGCGCCTCGGCGACAGTGTCGGGATCGAGCCCGCCGGACAGCATCCAGCCGCCATTAGGGTCGAGGCCCTGCAACAGCCGCCAGTCGAAAGACACGCCCGCGCCGCCGGGAACGGAAGCGCCCGGCGCCGGCTTGGCGTCGTAAAGGATGATGTCGGCGATGCCGGCGTAGCGCGCCGCGCCCGCCATGTCCTCCGGCGTCGCGACGCCGATCGCCTTGATCACCGGCAGGCCGAAGCGCTCTTTCACCGCGGCGACGCGGGCGGGGGACTCCGCGCCGTGCAATTGCAGCAACTCCGGCTCCAGCTCGGCGACGATCTCAGCCAGCATGTCGTCGCCGGCGTCCACCGTCAGCGCCACCTTGCGGATGCGGCCCGCAGCCATCAGGCCGAGCACATGCGCCACGGCGAGGTCAATGTGGCGCGGGCTCTTCTCGAAGAAGACGAAGCCCGCCATATCGGCGCCGGCGGCGATGGCCGCAGCAAGCGTTTCCGGTGTCGAAAGCCCGCAGATTTTGACGATGGCCAAACTCTTCCCCCGGATTAGAGCGGACCGCGAGCCTCCGGCTCGTACTGCGCGCCTTCAGGCGCGCGGTCCGGCGACTTTGGACCGCGAGCCTCCGGCTCGCATTGCGCAGCTGAAGGGGGGCGGTCCGACTACCCGCGATTATACGCGTCCTCGAAACGGACGATATCGTCCTCGCCGAGATAGGAGCCCGTCTGCACCTCGATCAATTCGAGATCGATCTTGCCCGGATTGCTGAGCCGGTGCTTGCAGCCGATCGGCAGATAGATCGACTCGTTCTCATGCACGAGATGCGTCTCCTCGTCGCGCCCGACCTCGGCCGTGCCGCGCACGACGATCCAATGCTCGGCGCGATGGAAATGCTTTTGCAGCGACAGGCGCTCGCCCGGCTTCACCACGATGCGCTTGACCTGATAGCGATTGCCGGCGTCGATCGACTGGTAATAGCCCCAGGGCCGGAAAATGCGCTTGTGCTCGCCAGCCTCGCGGCGGTTCTCGCGCTTCAAGCGATCGACGAGCTGCTTGACCTTGTCGCCGTGCTCATGGCTCAGCACCAGCACCGCGTCCTGCGTCGTCACGACGATCACATCGTCGACGCCGACGACCGTGGTGAGCGTCTCGTCCGAGCGCACATGGACGTTGCGCGCCTCCATCACCATGCCGTTGCCGCGCACGGAATTGCCCCATTCGTCGCGCTCGGACAATTCCCACACGGCGCGCCAGGTGCCCACATCCGACCAGCCGATCTCGGCGGGGATCAGCGCCGCCTGCTCGGTCTTCTCCATCACCGCGTAGTCTATGGACTTCTTCGGAGCGCGCGCGAAGGCTTCGGCGTCGAGCACGAGGAAGCCGAGATCGGTCTTGGCGCCGTTGATCGCCGCCTCGGCGGCCTCCGCCATGACCGGCTCGAAACGGGCGATCTCCTCCAGCATCTTGTCGGCGCGGAAGATGAAATTGCCGCTGTTCCAGAAATAGCCGGCCTCGATATAGGTCTCGGCCGTCTCGCGGTCCGGCTTTTCGACGAAGGCGTCGAGCCGCAGGACGTCGCTGCCGGGCCCGATCGGCCGGCCCGGGCGCAGATAGCCGTAGCCGGTCGCGGGATGGTCGGGCTTGACGCCGAGCGTCACGATAAAACCGTCGCGCGCTGCGACGGCGGCCTTCTTGCACAGCTCGACGAGGCCGGCGCGATCCTGCACCACGTGATCGGCGGCGAGCACGACGACCACCGTGTCCGGAGCGCGGCGGGCGGCGATCGCCGCGGCGACGGCTACGGCCGGCCCGGAGTCGCGGCGCGTCGGCTCCAGCACGATGTCGGCCTCGGCGTCGATCTGGCGGAGCTGGTCGGCGAGCAGGAAGCGATAGTCGATGTTCGAGATGATCAGCGGCGTGTCGAACGCCGGATCGGCCAGCATCTCCATCGTCGTCTGAAAGGTCGAGCGTTCGCCGACGAGCGGGATGAACTGCTTGGGAAGCGTCTCTCGCGACTCCGGCCACACCCTGGTGCCCGAGCCGCCGCACATGATTACGGGGAGAATCTTGCTCATCAACGCGCCTTTTCGGTCGAGGATCGCGCGCTGGCGCGGCGATCTTCCGTCTAATTTCCGGCTGGGCCAAAATGCATGGCGGCCCGCGCCTGCCGACGTCGGCTCTCGGGGCTTGCGCCGATCCCTTCGGCGGCCCCACACGGCTGCTTTCCCGTCGCCGTCCTGGCGAGCGTAAAAAAGCTGCGCCGCTGCGCGCCGCCTCACGCGACCGCAACGGCGGCGCGCGCGGCGTCTCCCGCGCGCAGTTCAGAAATAGGCCAACTGGCCGGAGCTTGGCAAGCTTTCAGAAAGCCGCAAGCTGCGGCTGCGCTCAGCTTTTGCCCTTGTTTTCGAGCTCGGCCTTCAACGCCAGCAATTTGGCGAAGGGCGAGTCGGGATCGGGCTGCCGCTCCCGCGGGCGCTTTTCGGTGGAGAAAGAAGCCCGCGTGCGACGCTCGTCGTCGCGAGGACGCGGCTTGCCGCCGCCGGGCCGCGCGCCCGCTTCTTTGGCGGCGCGCTCCGGCCGCGGCCGACGCTCGCCCTCGGGCCGGCCGCCGGGCCGCCCCTCCGCCCGCGGGGCCTGCGCGGCGCCCGTTTCGCGCGCGGCGCGGCCGCCGGCTTGACGCCGCGGACCCGTATAGGGCTGGCGCTGCTGCTGAGTCCACACCTCGATCATCGCCGGACCAGCCTCCGCCTCGGCGGCGCTCTCCTCCGACGCGGCGGCGCTCTCGGCCGCCTGCTCAGGCGCAGCTTCGGCGACAGTCGCGGCCTCCTCCGCAGCCGGCGTTTCGACGGCCGGCGCTTCGGCGGCGGGGGCTTCCGCAGCTGCCGCCTCGACGGCCGGCGCTTCGACGGCCGGAGCTTCTTCCGCAGCGGCCTCGGCGGGCGCAGCCTCGCCGGCTTCCGCGGCCGGCGCCGGTTGGACCGGCTCGGTCGGGGCGGCGGGGATCAGGGCCGCGGTGATCGCCGGCCCCGGGCGCTGCGCCGAGACATAGCCGAGCGAGCGCAGGATCGAGGAGAAGGCCTCGCCGGCGCAGCCGGTCAGCGAGGTCATGGCGACCGTGACGACGAAGCCGTCGCTATCCGCCGCGCCGGGCGGCGGCTCGCCGGCGGTGACGCCGGGCTTGTAGGAGATCGCCGGGCGGATGAGATCGGCGAGGCGCTCCAGAATATCGACGCGCACCACCCGCTCGCCGCAGACCCTAAAGCCCGCCGCGCGGTAAAAACCCTTGGCGATGGAGGTGTCGGCGGCGAAAGAGGTGCGCCCCGAGGCCGCAAGATGCGGCACTTCCTCGAGCCCCCGCACATTCTCGAGCCCGCCGTGCTGGAGCGCCCAGAGCAGCGCGGCGAGCGCGCGCGGGGCCGGCTTCAGCAGCAGCGGCAGATAGATGTGATAGGCGCCGAAGCGCACGCCGAGCTTGCGCAACGCGGCGCGGTCCTCCTGGCTCAGCGCCTTCACGTCCTTGGCGACGCGGCTGCGCTCCAGCACGCCCAGTTCTTCGGCGAGCTGGAAGGCGATCCCGCGCACGGCGCCCGTCAGACCTTCGCCGGCTTCGAGCGTCTCCAGCGGGCCGAGCAGTTTCTTCACCCGCTGCGTGAGCCAGAGATTGAGCCGCTGCTCCACTTTCTCGAAGGAGGCGCCGGCGAGCTGCTCGTCGGCGAGCACCCGCACGACCGGCGCGAGAATATGCGCGCCCGCCGCGATCTTGCCGACCGGCTCGCCGAGCCAGCGGATCGTGCCGTCATTGCCGAGCACGAAGGCGTCGTCGACCGCCTCATAGACCCGTGTCGCCCGCGCCTCGAATTCTCCGGCCAGCGCTTTTTGCGCGGCGGCGTTGAGGGCCTTGGCTGCTTCGCCGGATGCGCCGGGGTCCGGCGTGAACCTAAAACCCTGCAAAGATCCAACATGCTGGCCTTCGACCAGAACGTCCCCGGCGGTGGTTATTTCGGCTTCGAGCATTGCGTTCTCTCTGAGGCGGCGCATCAGCACGCTGGTGCGGCGATCGACGAAGCGCTGGGTGAGGCGTTCGTGCAGCGCGTCGGACAGGCTGTCCTCTACCCGACGCGCGACGCTCTGCCAATGCCCGGCGTTATCCAGCCAGTCGGCGCGATGCGAAACAAAGCTCCAGGTGCGGATCTGCGCGAGGCGGTTGGCGAGCGTCGCAATGTCGCCGTCGGTGCGGTCCGTCAAGGCGATCTGGCGGGCCATCCAGTCGTCCGGGATCTTGCCGCGCCGCACCACATATTTGAAAATGGAAAGCGCCAGCTCCGCATGCGCCGCCGGCGTGGTCTTGCGATAATCGGGAATCTGGCAGGTTTCCCAAAGCCTTGTGATATCGGCGGCGGTTTTGGCGTTGCGCCGCACGTCCTCGTCGCGGGCGGCCGCCTCCAGCGTCAACTGGTCGCTCGCCGCCGGCGCGCGCACCAGCGCCGGATGGTCCGGGGTCTCGTCCAGCGAGCGGATCAGCGCGTCGATCGACGAAAAATCGAGATGTGGATTGCGCCACTGCAAAGTGGTGACCGGATCGAAGCGATGATCCTCGAGCGCCTGGATCAATTCTTCTTCGAGCGGCGGGCAGCGCCCGGTCGAGCCGAAAGTGCCGTCGCTCATGTGGCGGCCGGCGCGGCCGGCGATCTGGCCGAATTCAGAGGCGTTGAGGCGGCGAAAGCGCCAGCCGTCGAATTTTCGGTCGGCCGCGAAGGCGATGTGGTCGATGTCGAGATTGAGGCCCATGCCGATCGCGTCGGTGGCGACGATGTAATCGACGTCGCCGTTCTGGTAGAGATCGACCTGGGCGTTGCGGGTGCGCGGGCTCAGCGCGCCGAGCACCACCGCCGCACCGCCACGCTGGCGTTTGATCCATTCGGCGATGGCGTAGACTTCCTCGGCCGAGAAGGCGACGATGGCGCTGCGCGGCGGCAGGCGGGCGATCTTGCGGTCGCCGGCGTAGGAAAGCTGGGAGAGCCGCGGCCGCGAAAAAATCGGCGTGCCGGGCAAAAGCCGCTGAATGAGCGGGGCCATGGTTCCGGCGCCGATCAGCAGCGTCTCCTGGCGGCCGCGCCAGCGCAGCAGCCGATCGGTAAATATGTGGCCGCGGTCGAGATCGGCGGCGAGCTGAATTTCGTCGACGGCGATGAAGTCCACGTCGAGATTGCGCGGCATCGCCTCGACGGTGGCGATCCAATAGCGCGGCGCGCGCGGCTTGATCTTCTCCTCGCCGGTGATCAGCGCGACATTGTCGGCGCCGACCATCGTCACGACGCGGTTATAGGCCTCGCGCGCCAGAAGGCGCAGCGGCAAGCCGATCATCCCCGAAGGATAGGAGAGCATCCGCTCGATGGCGTGATGCGTTTTGCCCGTATTGGTCGGGCCGAGCACAGCCACGACGCCGCGCGCAGCCGCGGCGCTGTCGGCTTCCCGCGGCAAGACCGGAACCCACTGACGCATGGCGTGCTTCTACCGGATTTGTCGCCGCGCGGGGAAAAATTCGCATCCGTATCGAAACGGAACTTCCCTCGCGGGCGGGTTTCACCTTTTGAACAAGCTGCGAACGAATCACGGCCGAATCGCTGACGCGCCGGGAATCCCGATCTGTTCGAACAAGATGTGGGAGCCCCCTCCCCGACTCGCCACGAAATCTTGCTGAGGCGCCCCTTTTCGGCGCGCGCGCGGCGTTGCTGCGGCGGACCGCGACGGGGACTCGCGCGCGCCTTTTTGTCAACCACGCCGAAGCCGCCACCACGCGTTGGAGAGGCCGTTAAGACTCGGCGCGAAGCGTGAACGCAGCGCGCACGAATCGCTTTCCTGCGCCGTTGACGGCCTGTTCCGACGACATATGGGCGCCGCCGTCCGCTGCGCCACAAGATATGCGCTGCTTGTCACACGCTTTCATCGCGCGGCGGCGGCGCAAAGGTTAAAGCCGCCGGCGGCCGCTTCCCAGAATGGCGCCGGTTGCGCCCTCCCGGTCGAGGCGAGCCGGCAGCGCGAGCGCCATGCCCTGGCGACCCCGATTAAGGAACGGGGCCGAGTGCGAACGCAGCCGGCACGAATCGCTTCTCGCACCGGGTTGTCCGTCTGTTCGCCGCGCTCATGGCGGCAGTCCACAGAAGCCGCGCGCGCAAAGCCGCCCCGCGACGGCGGGCGGAACGCGCGCCGCTTAAGCTTTCGCCCCGTTATGAAACAGCGGCTCTCGCCCGGGCTGGACCTCGGGCGGCCCGCACGCAGTCGGGCGCATGGTTAACAGGCGAGGGCCCGGCGTACAATCGCCGCTTTTACAGCCCTGTAGCAAATTATGCTATGGTTCCGCTCGGGTTTGCGGGTCTGGCCGGGCCGGGAGAAAGAAGAAATGTCACTGGATTTAGCCGCGCGACTGCGGCAGACCGCGGATGTCGCCGCGCAAGGCGCGGCGCGCTGGCGCGTCGTCGTGAATGTGCGCAATGTCGTGCTGCTGCGCGCCGTCGCTTTCCTTTTTCTCCTGCCGAACGCGCTTTTTGCGATCCACCTCGCCCCGTTTCCGGGCGCGATCCTCCTGCTCGGCTGCGGCTTGGCGGCTCTTGTCGTCGCCCAATCGGACGCCGCGGCGCGTCAGGGCGTGCTCGCGCAAAACATCGATCTGGCGCTGCTCTTCTATTGCGCGCTGGCGGCGGCGGCGCTCTGCCTGCTCGGCGGCCAGGGGCATTTTTTCTACGCCAACATCGATTGGCTGTTTCGTGACGCGATCCTCTCCGACCTCGTCAAACACGGCTTTCCTTTGCTCTATTCGGCCGACGGCCAGGATTATCTGTTGCGCGCGCCGCTCGGCATTTATCTCGCGCCGGCCGTCGCCGGCCAATTTTTTGGCCTCTCGGCGGCGCGTCTCGCAATGGCGCTGGAGATCGGAACGATTCTCGCGATCGTCTTGTATTTTCTCGCCCGCCTCGCGGAGCGGCGCAAGCTTCTGGTCATGCTGCTGTTCGTCTTTTTCAGCGGCATGGACATGATCGGCCAGCTTTGGGCGCGCCTCGCCGAGCTTGCCAAGGGCGGCGAATTTGGCCTGCACAACCATCTCGAATGGTGGAACAAATATGTCCAATATTCGAGCCATGTGACCCAGCTCTTCTGGGTTCCCAATCACGCTCTGCCCGGCTGGTGGTTCGCGCTCTTGGCGCTGTTCGCGGCGCGGCGCGAGATCGACGCGGGCCTGCTTCTCGTCGCCTTCGCCGCGCTGCTGATCTGGTCGCCGCTGGCGACGATGGGCGCGTTGCCGTTCCTTTTGTATTTCGGCTTGCGCGCCGCGCCGCACCTCTTCGAGCGGCGCATGCTCCTGGCGTTTTTCGCGGCGCTCTGCTTTCTGCCGGCCGCCGCCTATCTCGGGACGGACGCCGGGTTGGTGCGCCATATGTGGCTGATCGGCGTGGAGGGCTTCGGCACGCTCTATCTCCTCTTCATTCTTCTGGAGGTTCCGCATCTTGGCCTGCTCGCCGCGGCGCGGGAGCGGATCGCGCCTTGCGACCGGCCGATTCTCGCCGTAGCCGCCGGCGAGCTGCTGGCGATTCCGGTCTATGCGATCGGCGACGGCAATGATTTCGGCATGCGCGCCTCTATTCCGCCGCTGTTCGTTCTCGCCTTCGTCTTCGCCCGGACCGCCGCCGATATTCCACGCGACGGCGGGCGCCTCGCGAGCGCCGTTTCGGCCATCGTGCTGATTTCCGCCGCGACGCCGCTCTTTGAAATCGCGCGGTCTTTCTCCGGCGGCTTCGCCTACAGCGACTGTAATTTCCTCACCACCTGGCCAAAAGCCGGCTTTCCGGGCGCGCCCTACACCTATCTCGCCCGCGCCGACAAAGTACCCGCCTGGCTGATCGACGCGACGGGAGACCGTCTCGCGGCGGAGCAGCGCGTCTGCTGGCCGGACCATCCCGCGCTCCCGCCGGAGCGGCGATAGGGGCGGCCCGGCCCTCGCGGGGCGCCTGCGTTTTTGACGCAGGCAGCCCCGAGCCGCTAAAAGCCGCCTCTCCCGTTCACGAATCGAGGCGGCTACGCATGACGTCCATTGTCGCGCGCATCAGCGCGGAGCTTTCGGCGCAACCCTGGCAGGTGGAGGCGGCCGTCGGGCTGCTCGACGGCGGCGCGACGGTGCCCTTCATCGCCCGCTACCGCAAGGAAGCGACCGGAACGCTCGACGACACGCAGCTGCGCAAGCTGGAGGAGCGGCTGCGCTATCTGCGCGAGCTGGAGGACCGCCGCAAAGCGATTCTCGACTCGATCGAATCGCAGGGCAAACTCACCGAGGCGCTGAAGGCCACCATTCTCGAAGCGGACAATAAGGCCCGCCTCGAAGACATCTATTTGCCCTTCAAGCCGAAGCGGCGCACCAAGGCGCAGATCGCCATAGAGGCGGGCCTCGCCCCGCTCGCCGACGCGCTGCTCGCCGCGCCGGACAAAGACCCGAAGGCCCAGGCGGAACGCTTCGTCGACGCCGACAAGAATGTCGCGACCGTCGAAGCGGCGCTCGAAGGCGCGCGGGCGATTCTCGTCGAGCGCTTCGCCGAGGACGCCGACCTCATCGGGGCTCTGCGCGAAACCTATTGGGCGCAGGGCGCGCTGAAATCCAAGGTGCGCGAGGGCAAGGAAACGGCGGGCGCAAAATTCTCCGACTACTTCGATTTCTCGGAGCCGCTCACGAAACTCCCGTCGCATCGTATCCTCGCCATGTTCCGCGGCGAGAAGGAGGAGGCGCTCGACCTCGAAATGGTCTGCGAGGCGGAGCCGGGCCAGGGCGGCTATGAGGGCCGCATCGCCAAGCGCTATATGATCGAGGATCGCGGCCGGCCGGGCGACAAATGGCTGCTCGACACGGTGCGCTGGGCCTGGCGCACCAAGATCGAGCTGCATCTCTCGATCGACGCCCGCGCGCGGCTGTTCCGCTTCGCCGAAGAGGAGGCGATCCGCGTCTTCGCCGGCAATCTGCGCGACCTGCTGCTGGCCGCGCCGGCCGGCGCCCGCGCGACGCTCGGCCTCGATCCGGGATTCCGCACGGGCGTCAAGGTCGCCGTCGTCGACAAGACCGGCAAGGTCGTCGCGACCACCGCCATTTATCCGCATGAGCCGCAGCGCCGCTGGGACGAGGCGATCGCGACGCTCGCCAGGCTCTGCCGCGATCATAAGGTGGAGCTGGTGGCGATCGGCAATGGCACCGCCTCGCGCGAGACGGACAAGCTCGCCGGCGAGCTGATCTCAAAACACCCCGATTTGAAGCTGACCAAGATCGTCGTGTCGGAAGCCGGCGCCTCGGTCTATTCGGCCTCCGAATACGCCTCGCGCGAATTGCCGGAGCTGGACGTGTCGCTGCGCGGCGCGGTCTCCATCGCCCGCCGTCTGCAAGACCCGCTGGCGGAGCTGGTGAAGATCGATCCGAAGTCTATCGGGGTCGGGCAGTATCAGCACGATGTCTCCGAGGCGAAACTGTCGCGGGCGCTCGACGCGGTGGTCGAGGACTGCGTGAACGCCGTCGGCGTCGATGCGAACACGGCTTCGGCCCCGTTGCTCGCCCGCGTGTCCGGCGTCGGCGAGCTGCTCGCCGCCAATATCGTCGCCTGGCGCGACGCGCATGGCGCCTTCCGCACCCGCGCGGCGCTGAAAGACGTGCCGCGGCTCGGGCCGAAAGCCTTCGAGCAGAGCGCCGGCTTTCTGCGCATCATCGACGGCGACGATCCGCTCGACCGCTCCGGCGTCCACCCGGAAGCCTATCCGCTGGTGCGGCGCATTCTCGACGCGGCGAAAACCGACATTCGCGGGTTGATCGGCAATGCGACCGAGTTGCGCAAGCTGAAGCCGGCGCAATTCGTGAGCGAGAAATTCGGCCTGCCGACCGTGACCGACGTGCTCGCGGAGCTGGAGAAGCCCGGCCGCGACCCGCGCCCGGCCTTCAAGACGGCGACCTTCCAGGAGGGCGTCGAGACGATCTCGGACTTGAAGCCCGGCATGCTGCTGGAAGGAGTCGTCACCAATGTCGCGGCCTTCGGCGCCTTTGTCGATATTGGCGTGCATCAGGACGGGCTCGTCCATATTTCGGCGATGTCGAAGACTTTCGTCAAAGATCCCCGCGACGTGGCGAAGCCTGGCGACATCGTGCGGGTGAAGGTTCTGGAGATCGACGCGCCGCGCAAGCGCATCTCATTGACGATGCGGCTCGACGACGAGGCGCGGCCGAAGGCGCCGGGCGAGGCGCGCGGCGGCGGTCCGCGCAACTGGAACGCCGATCAGCGCGGCAAGGCCGATTCGCGCGGCAAGGCGGCGGGAAAGCCCGAAGGCGGCGCGCTGGGCGCGGCGCTGCTCGCGGCGCTGAAGGACAAGGGGCCGCGCTGACCGCGGGCCGCGCTCCCGTCACGGCGCGGGCGCGGCCGCGTTTTCCGGGGCGCCCCGGCGTCGAGAGGCGTCAGCCGGAACCCGCGCCGATCTCTCGGCGGTGCGGCGATTTTGCAAGGTCGAGGAAAAATCCTGGAGCGGGTGAAGGGAATCGAACCCTCGTATTCAGCTTGGAAGGCTGCTGCTCTACCATTGAGCTACACCCGCGACCCCTCTCATATGCCAAGGCGCAGGGCGCTTGGCAATGGGCGAATTCGCATCCCGACCGGTCGGGCCTTTTCCCGCCGGGGGGCGAGACCTGTCTGACGTAAGACAACGTTAAAGCGTCGCCAGCACTCTTCCTGCGGCGGCGGCGCTTTGGCAAGATCGACGCATTTCCTATTTGACAGGCGCGCATGAGCCAACTAACCCCAGCGCCCGACAAGTTTCACTTCAGGCGCCGGCCTTTCGCGCTGCTGCATCTTCGAGGATCCAAAAACCGTGGCGAAACCTGAACTCGGCGCCAAGCGCCAATGCCAGTCCTGCGCGACCAAGTTCTACGACTTGAACAAAGACCCGATCGTCTGTCCGAAATGCGGGGCGATCTTCCACGCCGCGCCGCTCACCCGCGTCGCCCCCGCCGCGGTCGAGGAGGAGAGCGAGCTGGAAAAAGAGCCCGACACCGTGTCGCTGGACGAGGTCGAGGCGGCCGAGGACAAGGTCGACGTCATCGATGTCGACGAAGACGTCGACCTCGGCGACGAGGCCGATGTCGACGACACTTTCCTCGCCGAAGAGGAAGAAGAAGACGACGATGTCTCGGGCCTCATCGACGGCGAGATCGAAAGCGACGAGGAAGGCTGAGCCGATTCGGCCCCGGCCGGCAAGCAACGCGCCGGCCGAGCCGTCGCCACGAGGCGAGCCGCCGTTCCGAAGGGAGCGGCGGCTTTCTCATTTTTTTCAACAGGAAACACGCAAGGGCGCTCCGCGGCGGCCCCGCGAGGCCGCACGGCTCTTCGTAAATGCGCGACGCGCCTCAGTTAATCCGCCCGGCCCTGGTCTCTGTCGACTTGCGCGAAGCCTACGCGATTCTGCCGTGGACCTGACTTCGACCGATTTCCGAAATATTGGCCGGGCGCCTGCGTCGAATAAACGTCACTGAATAGTTGCTAGGGTCAGAAGTTTGCTGTAGATAATTTTTCGTGCAACGAGCGGCGCCCCACAGCCCCCGCCAGCCTCCGAATTAGCCCGCCACGCGCCGGTGGCGGGGCGGGAGATAGACTTGTCCTATCCGTCTCGCAAGAACAGGCGATGAGTGACGCAATGACAACCACCAACAACATCGAACTCGCGGCCGACATCGTTTCCGCCTATGTCAGCAACAACTCCGTCCCGGCGGCCGATCTTCCCAATCTCATCAATGAAGTCTACAGCGCGCTGATGCGCGTCGGCTCCGGCGTTCCCGCCGCGCCGGCCGAGGCGCCCAAGCCCGCGATCCCGGTCAAGAAGTCGGTCACGAACGACTTCATCGTTTGCCTCGAGGACGGGAAGAAGTTCAAGTCGCTGAAGCGTCACCTGCGCACGCAATATGGCCTCTCGCCCGAGGAATATCGCGAGAAATGGGGGTTGCCGGCCGATTATCCGATGGTCGCTCCCAATTACGCCGCGGCGCGCTCCAATCTCGCCAAGCAGATGGGGCTCGGCCAGCAGCGCCGCCGGCGCGGCAAGTAAACCAGCCGAAGCGATTCGAAAGACCCCGGAAACCGCCGCCTCGCCGCGGCGGTTTTTCTGTGTCTGCGCCGGCTTTGTTAAGCGTTTTTTAAGAATTTAACCGGTCTCGCGGGCGCGCCTTCGGCCCACTGTTGCAAAACTACAACTCTCCTTAAGCAAAGCCGCAGAACGACCCGCGCCCCGGCATGGCCGCACTTGCGCCAAGCTGTCGCCTGCGAGACAAAACGATCAGGGCGATCTGCGCCGGAGCGGGAACCGGTTCGGCGAAAAGAAAACGCCCAAAACATAAGGAGTTGGAGCCTCTGATCCGATGCAATCGGACCAGAGGCTCTAGAGGCCTGCGCGCGCCCGGCGGCGCGGGCCGCGCCATCCTCTTGATCGACGAGGGAGTTTCATGCGGCGGCTTGCTTTCGCCTTATTCGGCGTCTTCGGCGCGATTTGCGCCGCACCATCCATCGGCCTGGCGCGCGACGCCGCGCCCGCGCCCGCCCTCGACCCGCTGAGCGCCCTGTTCAACCCGACGCCAGAGCCCGTGCAGCCGCAGACGATGGAGGGCCGCCCCAAGGCCAGCGCCATTCCGCGCGAACTCGTCGACTTTCAGACGCGCTACGCCCCCGGCACCGTGGTGATTTCGACCAGCGAGCGGCGATTGTATTATGTGCTCGGCAATGGCCAGGCCATCCGCTACGGCGTCGGCGTCGGCCGCCCCGGCTTCGAATGGTCGGGCACGCGCTATGTCTCCAACAAGCGTGAATGGCCGGACTGGACGCCGCCGGCTCAGATGCTGCGCCGGCGCCCCGACCTGCCCCGTCACATGGACGGCGGGATCGACAATCCGCTCGGCGCGCGCGCCATGTATCTCTCCGGCACGCTCTACCGCATCCACGGCTCCAACGAGCCCGAGACGATCGGCCAGGCCGTGTCCTCGGGCTGTATTCGCATGACCAATGACGACGTGATCGACCTTTACGAGCGCGTGCGCGTCGGGACGCGGGTGGTCGTGACCCGCTAGACTTTTGCCTGAGCAGCGCGCCCCAGGGGGCGCGTTGCTGCTTGGGTGAGCGCGGCGCCGGACAAAATACAATACAGGCCCGGCCTTACGGCGCCGTGTAGAACAGCCCGATCGTCAAAGCGGCGCCGATGACGATGACGAGGACGCGCAGCGCCTTGTCATTGACGTGGTTCAGCATCTTCGCGCCGGCGACGCCGCCGAGGATCGCCCCGGCCGACGTCACCGCCGCCTGCGCCCAGTGCAAATCCGGCGAAAACACGAAAATCAGCACGGCGGAGGCGTTCATCACCCCGGCGAGCACATTCTTCGTGGCGCTGGCGACGCGCACGTTCTGACCGGCGAGCGTCAGCGCCGCGACCATCAGAAAACCAATGCCGCCGCCGAAATAGCCGCCGTAAACAGAGATCAGAAATTGCGCGAGGGCGGCCCCGGCGGGCGGGAGATGCGTCTTGGCGGCGCTGCGGCGGAAGAAACTGCCCCAGGCGAAGATCGCGGTGGCGAACAGAACGAGCCAGGGCACGAGCCGGGCGAAGAAGTGCGGCGGGGTGATGAGCAGGATCACCGCGCCGACCGCGCCGCCCGCGAGGCTGATGGCGAAGAAGGCGCGCAGCGACAAGCCGCTCGCGCCGGCGGCGAGATCCCGCCCGGTCCAGCCGGTGGCGACCTGCGCCGGAAACAGCGCGGCGCAGGAGGTGATATTGGCCGCGCGGGCGTCCATGCCGGTGAACATCAGCGTCGGCAGAATGAGAAAGGAGCCGCCGCCGGCGAGCGCATTTTGCGCCCCGGCCCAGGCCGCGACGAAGAAGAGCAGAATGAAGGCCATGAGCGGCTATCTCAGTTTGGCGCCGGCTTGACAAGGGCGGGCGTCACCAGCGCATGACCGCGCCGCCCCAGGTCATGCCGGCGCCGATCGCCATCATGGCGACGACGTCGCCCTTCTTCAGCCTTCCGGCGCGATTGGCCTCGTCCAGCGTGATCGGCAGCGAGGCGCTCGACGTGTTGCCGTAGCGGTCGATGTTCACCCAGCATTTTTCCCGCGGCACGCCGAGCGTGTCGAGCGCGGACTCGATGATGCGGAGATTGGCTTGATGCGCCAGCACGTGGTCGACGTCCGCCGGCGTGAGGCCGGCCTGCGCCAGCGCCTCGCCCAAAACGTCCGGCAACAGGCGCGTCGCGATCTTATAGACCTCGCGCCCGCGCATTTTGATCTTGTGGCTGTTGTCCTCGAGCATTTGCGCGTTGAACGGGTTGAGACTGCCGCCGCCATAGATGCCGAGAATGCCGGTCATCGTCCCGTCGGTGCGCAGCTTCGCCGCGACGAGGCCCCGCCCCTCCTCCTCGCTCGCGCCGACGAGCAACGCGCCGGCCGCGTCGCCGAACAGCACGCAGGTCTCGCGATTGTTCCAGTCGACGACGCGGCTCAAGGTCTCGGCGCCGATCACCAGCGCTTTTTTCACCATGCCGGTCTTGATGAACTGATCGGCGATGGTCAGCCCATAGAGCGAGCCGGCGCAGGCGGCCGACACATCGAAGGCGAAGGCGTTGGAGGCGCCGATCTTGCCCTGCACGAAGGCGGCGCAGGAGGGCGTCGGCGTGTCGCCGGTCACCGTGCCGACGATGATGAGGTCGATCTCCTGCGGCGCGACGCCGGCCATTTCCAGCGCCTTGCGGGCGGCGGCGGCGGCCATGTCGGAGGTGGCCTCGCCCTCGGCGGCGATGCGGCGCTCCTGGATGCCCGTGCGGCTGACGATCCAGGGCCCGTTGGTCGCCACCATTTTCTCGAGATCGTCGTTGGTGAGAACTTTCAGCGGCGCATAGGAGCCGGTTCCGAGAATGATCGAATGTCGCAAGGCGTCTCGCTTTGTTGCAAAGGCGGGGTTCTGGGGCGCAACGCCCCGCGGCGCGCCAAAAGTCCCGCCTCTCATAAAGCCTTGCGGCGGCTTGCGCAAAGGCCGCGTTTTGCGCGGCGTCCGCATCGGGGCGCGGGCGACGGTCGCCCCTGCGGCGCCCGGCCGCCGGGCCTGCCGCTCTATTCGCCAACGCCAAGATTGCCAAGGGCGTTGCGGCGTGGCAAGGCGTGCGCCATGCAGGAAGACAAAATCCCCGCCGCCGCGCCGCCGCGCGTGTCCTTCGTCTCGCTCGGCTGCCCCAAGGCGCTCGTCGACAGCGAGCGCATCATCACCCGCCTGCGGGCGGAAGGCTATGAGCTTTCACGTCATCACGCCGGGGCGGATGTCGTCGTCGTCAACACCTGCGGCTTTCTGGACAGCGCCAAGGCCGAATCGCTCGAGGCGATCGCCGCCGCGCTGAACGAGAACGGCAAGGTCGTCGTCACCGGCTGCATGGGCGCGGAGCCCGAGCAGATCCGCGACAAGTTCCCGGACGTTCTGGCGATCACCAGGCCGCAGGATTTCGACAGCGTGCTGGAGGCGGTGCACAGCGCCGCGGCGCCCGCGCATGATCCCTTCGTCGATCTCGTGCCGGAACAGGGCGTCAAGCTCACCCCGCGCCATTACGCCTATCTCAAGATTTCCGAAGGTTGCGACAACAGCTGCTCCTTCTGCATCATTCCACATCTGCGCGGGCCGCTCGTCTCGCGCCCGGCCGGCGAGGTGCTGCGCGAGGCGGAAAAGCTCGTCAAGGCCGGCGTCAAGGAACTGCTCGTCATCTCACAGGACACGAGCGCCTATGGCCGTGATCTGCGCTACGCCGAAAGCGCCTTCCACGACCGCGCCGTGCGCACGCGCTTTCTCGATCTCGCCCGCGAGCTGGGCGAGATGGGCGTCTGGGTGCGGCTGCATTACGTCTATCCCTATCCGCATGTCGACGAGGCGATCGAGCTGATGGCGGAAGGCAAGATCCTTCCCTATCTCGACATTCCCTTCCAGCATGCGGCGCCCGCGGTGCTGAAGTCGATGAAGCGCCCCGCAAACGAAGAAAAGACGCTGGACCGCATAAAGTCCTGGCGGCGCGCCTGTCCCGATCTCGCCTTGCGTTCAACCTTCATCGTCGGCTTCCCCGGCGAGACGGAGGAGGATTTCGACTACCTCCTCGATTGGCTGGAGGAAGCGGAAATCGACCGCGCCGGCGCTTTCGAATATGAGCCGGTCGCCGGCGCGCCGGCCAATGATCTCGGGCTTGCGCTGGTCGCGCCGGAGGTGAAAAAGGCGCGCTGGAAACGCTTCATGGAGCGCCAGCAGGCGATTTCGGCGCGGCTGTTGAAGCGCAAGGTCGGCAGGCGGCTGCCCGTCATCATTGACGAGGCGGGCGGCGGCCCGTCCGGCGCGCTGGCCAAGGGGCGCAGCAAGGCGGATGCGCCGTCGATCGACGGCTCGGTCTTCGTCGCGTCGCGGCGGCCGCTGCGCGCGGGCGACATCGTCTCGGTGAAGATCGACCGGGCCGACGCCTATGACCTTTACGGCACGGCGGTTTAGAGCGTTTTCCGCCGAAGTGGGAACCGGTTCGGCGACAAGAAAACGCTCGAAAGAAAGACTTGAGACGCCTCCGATCCCGGAGCGGAAGCGGTTTTAGCCGCGCGTCATTGCGAGCGAAGCAAAGCAATCCAGGGGCCGCCGGGCGGATTGCTTCGGCGCCGCGCGCGCGGAATTACTCCATCACCGCCGCTTTGAGGATGCAGACCATGGTCGCCTGCGCCGGAACCGCGCCGCGGTTGCGGATGATATGCGGCCGGTCGCAGCGGTAGCGCAACGTCTCGCCGGCCTTGGCTGTCTCGACGACGCCGGCGACCTCCACTTCCAGCTCGCCCTCGCGCAGGGTGAGACATTCCACCGAGCCGCGCTGATGCGGGTCCGACTCCAGCACGCCGCCGGGATCGGCGGAGAAATCATAGACTTGCAGCCATTCGACGGTTTTGATCCAGCCGATGATCGCAAGCCGGCATTTGCCGTCGTCGGAGAGCAGGATCGGCGTCTCGGCCTTGCTGGTCTTTTCGAGGAAGGGCTCGTCCTCGGCGGTTTGCAGAACCCGCTCGATCGACACATCGAGCGCCTGCGACAGCCGCCAGATGGTGGCGAGCGTCGGATTGGTCTCATTGCGCTCGATCTGGCTGATGATCGACTTCGCGACGCCGGATTGCTGCGACAGCTCGGACAGCGACAGATTATAAGCCTTGCGCAGCCGCTGAATGGTCGCGCCGAGCTGGCCCGAGAGCGCCTGCGCGCCCGCCTCCAAGATCTTCTGCCTGTCGCGGCCCTCGACGCCCATGCGGCCTTCTCCCGTTGTGGACGGTAGAATAGCCGCTTTCGTTCGAAATATCGAACAGATTCCGGCCGCGGCGCGCGCTGGCGGCGGGCGGCGGGCGTTATTTTTCGCCCGCCCTGTCGCGGTCGAGCCCCTTGGCCGCAAGCTCTTGGAGATAAGCGGCGAAATTCGCCTCCTGCTTCTCGCCCAGCTCGCGCAGATAGCGCCATGTGTAGATGCCGGTGCGGTGCATGTCGTCGAAATCGAGCCGCACCGCATAATTGCCGACCGCCGCGACGTCGATGATCGCGACATTGCGCTTGCCGCCCAAGGTCTTGCGCTCGGCGGCGGAATGGCCCTGCACCTCGGCGCTGGGGCTGAAGACGCGCAGATATTCAGCCGGCAGCGCGAAGCTCGCCCCGTCGTCGAAGCTCACCCGCAAATTGCGCCCCTGATCGAGCAGGCGAATCTCGCTCGGCCACGCATCTTCGGTCATCGTCTCACCCGTTCCTTCAGTTTGTCCGCAAGCTCGGTCTTTGCCGCTCGTCATAGCCGTCTTATATAGCGGAAAGATAGCGCCCTCTCCGCTTTGCGTGTAAATGAACGGCCCCATGAACGCCCATTCGCAGACCCCCACGGACGTCCGACCCGCCCCGCTCATCGATCCTTTCGGCCGCGCCATCTCTTATGTGCGCGTCTCGGTGACTGACCGCTGCGATTTCCGTTGCGTTTATTGCATGTCGGAGCACATGCAATTTCTGCCGCGCAAGGAGCTGTTGACGCTGGAGGAGCTCGATAGGCTCTGCACCGCCTTCATCACCCGCGGCACGCGCAAGCTGCGCATCACCGGCGGCGAGCCGCTGGTGCGCCATGGCGTGATGGGTCTGTTCCGGGCGCTCTCGCGCCATCTCGCGAGCGGCGCGCTGGAAGAGCTGACGCTCACCACCAACGGCTCGCAGCTTTCGAAATACGCCGCCGAGCTGAAAGACTGTGGCGTGAAGCGGATAAATGTCTCGCTCGACACGCTCGACCCCAAAACCTTCCGCGAACTGACCCGCACCGGCGACCACGCCAAGGTCATGGCGGGGATCGAGGCGGCGCTCGCCGCCGGGCTCAAGGTGAAGCTCAACGCCGTCGCGCTGATGGGCGTGAATGAAGAAGAGTTCGTCCCGCTCGTCCGCTTCGCCCATGAGCGCTGCATGGACATGACATTTATCGAGGTGATGCCGCTCGGCGAATTGGACGGGGTCGCGCGGATCGACCAATATCTGCCGCTGACCGCCGTGCGCGCGAAGCTCGCGGAAGTCTTCACGCTCGACGAGATCGACTATCGCACCGGCGGCCCGGCCCGCTATGTCCGCGCCCGCGAGACCGGCGGGCGCATCGGCTTCATCACGCCTATGACGCATAATTTCTGCGAGAGCTGCAACCGCGTGCGCGTCACCTGCACCGGCCAGCTGTTCATGTGCCTCGGCCAGGAAGATGTCGCCGATCTGCGTGCGCCGCTGCGGGCCAGTCCGAGCGACGAGCTGCTGCACGAGGCGATTGCCGCGGCGATCGCCCGCAAGCCCAAGGGGCACGACTTCGTCATCGACCGCGCCACCTCGACGCCGGCCGTCTCCCGTCATATGAGCATGACGGGCGGCTAAAGCCGCGAGCTTGCGAGGGCGCCATGTCGGCAAAAAAACGCGTCGCCTTTCTCGGCCTCGGCGTGATGGGCTATCCGATGGCCGGGCATCTGGCCCGCGCCGGCCATGAGGTCACGGTCTACAACCGCACGGCCAAAAAGGCGCAGCGCTTCGCCGGGGAATTTTCGGCGAAAGCCGCGCCGTCGCCGCGCCGGGCCGCAGAGGGGGCGGAATTCGTCTTCTCCTGCGTCGGCAATGACCACGATCTGCGCTCGGTGACGCTCGGCGAGACCGGCGCCTTGGGCGGCATGGAGCCGGGCGCGATCTTCATCGACCACACCACCGCCTCGGCCGAGGTGGCGCGCGAGCTTTACGCGGCGGCCAAGCGGCGCGACATCGCCTTTCTCGATGCGCCGATCTCCGGCGGACAGGCGGGCGCCGAAAATGGCGCGCTGACGGTCATGTGCGGCGGCGACGGGGAGGCCTTCGGCCACGCTGCGCCGGTGATCGCCGCCTATGCGCGGGCCTGCCGGCTGATGGGGCCTTCGGGCGCCGGGCAACTCACCAAAATGGTGAACCAGATCGCCATCGCCGGGCTGATCCAGAGCCTCGCCGAGGCGCTGCATTTCGCCCGCCGTTCGGGGCTCGACGGCGAGGCGGTGATCGACCTTTTGAAGAACGGCGCGGCCCAGTCCTGGCAGATGGAGAACCGCCACAAGACCATGCTCGCCGGCGAATTCGACTTCGGCTTCGCGGTCGAGTGGATGCGCAAGGATCTCGCCATCTGCCTCGCCGAGGCCCGCCGCAATGGGGCGCATCTGCCGGTCGCGGCGCTGATCGACCAGTTTTATTCGGAAGTCGAGAAAATGGGCGGTCGCCGCTGGGACACATCGAGCCTTTTCGCGCGGCTGGAGCGGTAGGCGGCGCGCCAAAGCAACGGCACGAAACCCGCCGCCATCGTCGCGAGGAGCGTAGCGACGAAGCGATCCAGGCCCGTGGGGCGGCCCCTGGATTGCTTCGCCTGCGGCTCGCAATGACGCCGGAAGGGCGGCGCGGTCGTCGCGAGGAGCGTAGCGACGAAGCGATCCACA
The DNA here is from genome assembly GCA_033853615.1 of Beijerinckiaceae bacterium. Taxonomy (GTDB): domain Bacteria; phylum Pseudomonadota; class Alphaproteobacteria; order Rhizobiales; family Beijerinckiaceae; genus Methylosinus. The sequence goes on from JAWOLK010000099.1 coordinate 21,054, forward strand.
GCCGTGGGGCGGCCCCTGGATTGCTTCGCTGCGCTCGCAATGACGCCCCGCCTCTTCCGTAAAAGCGCCTTAAAAATTTTTCTGGCTCGGGCGCAACCAATCCCTTCCCTGCTGCGTTGTAGATGCAAGAGGAACCCGCCGCGCAGCGGCGGATGAGTCCCGCGACACCCTGTCGGGAGGGGGAGCCGTCATGGCCGTTACGCGAGAAAATCCATTCGGCAGCCGCACTGCGCGGATCGTTGTTGCACTGACTGTCGTCACCTGTTTCGCATCCGCTTTTGCGGCTGCGCCGTCGGCGTCCACGTTCAACGACGACCCTTCCGCGCTCGCCGCAAAAGCAAGGGCAGCTTTCGGCGAGGACAAGAGCGGCGTAAGGCCGCTGGCTCACGGAACCGCCATTCGGGTCGGACGCGCCTATGACGCAGAGGACGAAGACTGCGTGTTGGTCGTGACAAAAACAAAAGACGACAACGGCCGCACCAGAGTCACGCGCAAGGTGGCCTGCGCGAACTAGCGGCAGAACGCGCCCGCCGGGCGGTATGACACGGACGGGGAGACTGGAGGCGGAACCGGCCGGGAGAGCGCCGGTTCCGCCTCTTCGTTTGCGCTAAGGACACGGCGATAAGAAAAGAAGAGGCTTGCGCGAAGATTGACGCGGCGCCGCATGCTTCCTACTGTGCGCGCCTTCCGACAAACCCGTTAAAGGCCCATGTCCCGCACCAAGCTCGCCCTCACTCCCGAACTCGTCGAAGCCGCGCGCGTCTCGCCTGCCTGGCCATTCGAAGAGGCGCGAAAACTCGTCAAGCGCATCGAGGCGACGGGGCAGAAAAGCGTGCTGTTCGAGACGGGCTACGGCCCCTCGGGCCTGCCGCATATCGGCACCTTCGGCGAGGTGGCGCGCACCACCATGGTGCGCCACGCCTTCCGCGTTCTGACCGAGGACAAGGTCAAGACCCGGCTTATTGCCTTCTCCGACGACATGGATGGCCTGCGCAAGGTGCCGGACAACGTGCCGAACAAGGATCTGCTTGCGCTGGACCTCGGCAAGCCGCTCACGCAAGTGCGCGACCCGTTCCGCACGCACAAAAGCTTCGGCGAGCACAACAATGCTCGCTTACGCTCGTTTCTCGATCATTTCGGCTTCGATTACGAGTTTCTCTCGTCGACCGATTGTTACAAATCCGGCCGCTTCGACGAAGCGCTCT
>JAWOLK010000100.1:0-3350 GCA_033853615.1 Beijerinckiaceae bacterium
GGCTTTTCAGGCGCGTGGGCGGGCGGCCCTCTTCGGCCCCCTCGGGGCGGATCACAAGGGAAAACGCGCCAAAACAGGCGCTCGAGGCAGGGCGGGGCCTATGAACGGAGCTTCTCCGGGCAGGCCGAGGGCGTCGTTTTCGCCTTTCTGGGCGCGCCAGCGGCTTTCTGCCGGAGGGCGGTCGGCCCATTGCCGCGGCCAATCGCCGGGCCGCAAGAAAAATGCGCTGTGATGAAAGCAGTTAGTCTGTTAGCTTGAATAGCAATTCAATTTGCCCAGAAAGAAAATGGATTTCGGTCTCCCTCCCGAGCTCCCCCTCGACCGCCTGCAAGCCCCTTTCGACGCCGCCTCGGAGGCGCTCGTGCGGCTCGACGAGCGGCTGCGCATGAGCCCTGTCGCCGACGCTTATGTCGCCCGCACGCATTTTCGCGACGCCTGCGCCGCGCTGTGGCGTGAAGGCGGATTCGTCGACCTCGAGGACCTCGTGCTGAATGACGCGCGCATGGATGCGCGTTCGCCGACGCATGAATTGGTGCGGGCGCATGGCGTGCTGATCGCCCGCCGCCAGATCGCCGAGCGGGCGCCGGATTGGGCGTTGACTAAAAGGGGGATGGCGTCCCTGCGCGGCGGAAGTTCTTTCGCGGCTTGCGAGACATCCGGTCGCGAAGACGAGGAGGACGACCCGCCGGATTTCTCACCTGATGATAGTGCCGATGAGAACCCCTTCGCCGAAATCGACGCGCTGCTGGCCCGCACATCGGGCGATCGCGCCGGGGCGCCGACGCGAGAGGAACTGGGATTGGTTTATGACGCGGATTGGGACGAAGCCGCGCGTCTCGGCGAATGGCGCGCGCGCGTCGAGGAGACCCGCGCCTTGCCGCCGCTGATGGCGGCGGCGCGCGCCTTCGACGCCTGGGCCGAGATCGAGCCGTTGCAGCGGCAGAGTTGGCTCGGCCCTCTACTTGTCGCCGCCTTGCTTCGCGCGCGCGGCAAGACGCGCCATCACCTTGCCGCCTTGCATGTTGGCTTGCGCGGCGTTCGTCACCGTACTCGCCCAGACGGCGACTTGGCCAGCCGCATGCTGGCCTTTGGGCATCTCATCCAATCGCTCGCCGAGGCGGAAATGCGCGAGCTCGATCGCTTGACGCTCGCGCGCGAGATTTTATTGCGCAAATGCAAAGGCAAGCGCGCCCATTCCAAGCTGCCGCGCCTTGCCGAATTCTGCCTCGCCTCACCCATCATCAGCGCGCCCCTCGTCGCAAAGGAACTCGAAGTCTCGAAACAGGCGGCGACGACGATGATCGGCGAGTTATCATCCAATCTGCGCGAGCTCACCGGCCGCGGGCGTTACCGGGCGTGGGCGGTGATATGACAGGGCGGGCGCACTAGGTTTTGGCGCCTACGTCCTCTCGGCAATGGGAATAGGTGCGACGAGCCTCGCGGGAAATGACCCGGATCTCATTGTGATCCGGGTCATCCGGCCGCTGACACGCCGAGGCCCCAGCCCCGAGGCGATGCAGTGGCCTCTCCGCTATTGCAATAGCGGCGCCACCCTCGACCCGGGGCGATCCTCTGCTTAGAGCATTTCAAACGTGCGCGGTCAGCGGGCTCCGGCCCGTCCTTTGCATCGGGAGCAAAGCGCACGCAGAGCGCCGCGCATGACGCCGTCGCGTAAAGGGGAGAACAAGAGTGGCTGTCTATACCTGTAAAGGCTTTCACGCCGTTGAGGCGGATTCCGCGATAGGAGCCGCTCAGATTTTTGCTGAGCGCCTCGCTCGGCGCAGATTTGGATGCAGGGGACGCGTTGTGCGCTTGGAGACCTCGACCGAGGAAATCGACTGCGAGTTCGAGGCGCAAATCGGCAGGGATGTGCCGCCCAACAGCTGGATCGGGCGAGATGTCCGTTTCTGCGTGACCCAGAAACGATTCTAGCCGCCTTAGGGGTTCTTCGCGCCGCTGTGGGATTCTTCTTCTGGCATTTTCTTTGGTACATCAGCTGGTTCATCACCAGCCAAATACGCTATGGCGCCTCCGCAAGATTGAGGGGCGGGCGTAGCCTAAAGCCGCCAGACGAAAAGGCCCGAAACGAGAGGGCCATTTTCCAAGCCGCTGGCTTTCCTGGCTCCCGAACGTTGACGAGAACTTCGAATCTCGCGAGGTCTCGAACCTTTTGCAAAATTATGCGTCTAAAACGCTGCGAGGCGCTCGCCTGGCTCGGGAGTGCCGCATCGATGAACGGCAATTCTCACGTTCCCCGACGCCGCCCCAAAGATTGTCAGTTCTCCGACATTGTCTGATTGCCGACACGTCATATGTCACACAGCCCTTGATTTTGCTTCCTGTCTCGCGTTGGCATAGGGGTTGCTTCTCCTTCGCGAGATCAATCACCGCGAGGGAGTTTTCATCAATGATCCAACTCACCGATAGCGCTGTGAACGCAGTGCGCACGGCGATCGCCGGCGCCGGGCAGGAGGTCGAGGGATTGCGCATCATGGTTGAATCCGGAGGGTGCGCCGGTCTCAAATACAAAATGGGCCTCGTCAACGAGATCGATCCGAACGACCACGTGTTCGAGAGTCAAGGCGTCAGAGTCTTCGTCGAGGAGAACTCCCTCATCCATCTCGACGGCACGAAAATAGACTTCACCATCGGCCTCGACGGCTCCGGGTTCACTTTCGACAATCCGCAAGCCAAATCCAGCTGCTCCTGCGGCAAATCATTCGGCTGAGACGGGAGGCGGCGATGTGGGACTATACCGACAAGGTCAAGGATTATTTCTTCAACCCGAAGAACGCCGGCGCGCTCAGCGAGGCGAACGCGGTCGGCGAAGTCGGCGCGATCTCCTGCGGCGACGCTCTGAAACTCATGTTGCGCGTGGATCCCGCGACGGAAACCATCGAAGACGCGCGCTTTCAGACCTTCGGTTGCGGCTCGGCGATTGCATCCTCTTCGGCGCTCACCGAGCTCATCATCGGCAAGACGTTGAGCGAGGCGGTGAAAATCTCCAACCAGGACATCGCTGATTTCCTCGGCGGGCTTCCACCCGAAAAAATGCACTGCTCGGTGATGGGCTACGAGGCGCTGCAGGCGGCAATCGCTGATTTCCGCGGCGAAGTCTGGAAGGACGATCACGAAGAAGGCGCGCTCGTCTGCAAATGCTTCGGCGTCGACGAGGGAGTGATCGAGCGCGCCATTCGCATGAACAAGCTCACCACCGTCGAACAAGTCACGGCCTATACGAAGGCGGGCGGCGGCTGCCTGACCTGTTTCGACAAGCTCGAGGAAGTGCTCGAGCGAACGAACGCCGAGCTTGTCGCCGAGGGCGTGCTCGCGGAACACGAAGCATACCG
>JAWOLK010000101.1:0-12428 GCA_033853615.1 Beijerinckiaceae bacterium
CGGCGATTGCGCGCGAGGGCTCAAAGGCCGTTGCGGCCGGTCTCAACCCGATGGATCTGAAACGCGGCATCGACCTCGCCGTCGACGCCATCGTCGCCGACCTCAAGAAGAATTCGAAGAAGGTCACGTCGAACGACGAGATCGCCCAGGTCGGCACCATCTCGGCCAACGGCGACCGCTTCATCGGCGAAGAGATCGCCAAGGCGATGCAGAAGGTCGGCAATGAAGGCGTGATCACCGTCGAGGAGGCGAAGAGCCTTGAAACGGAAACCGATATCGTCGAGGGCATGCAGTTCGACCGCGGCTATCTCTCTCCCTATTTCGTCACCAACGCCGAGAAGATGACTGCGGAATTGGAGGATCCATACATTCTCATTCACGAGAAGAAGCTCTCCTCCTTGCAACCGCTGTTGCCCATCCTCGAAGCGGCCGTGCAGACCGGCAAGCCGCTGCTCATCATCGCCGAGGATGTCGAAGGAGAGGCGCTGGCGACGCTCGTCGTCAACAAGCTGCGTGGCGGTCTGAAGATCGCGGCGGTAAAGGCGCCGGGCTTCGGCGATCGCCGCAAGGCGATGCTGGAAGACATCGCCATTCTGACGGGCGGCCAGATGATCGCCGAGGACCTCGGCATCAAGCTCGAAAGCGTGACATTGCCGATGCTCGGGCGCGCCCGGCGCGTGCGCATCGAAAAGGAAAATACGACGATCATCGACGGCGCAGGCGAGAAACGCGACATAGAGGCCCGAATTGCGCAAATCAAAGCGCAGATCGAAGACACGACGTCCGACTACGACCGTGAGAAGCTCCAGGAGCGTCTCGCGAAGCTCGCGGGCGGCGTCGCGGTGATCCGCGTCGGCGGCGCGACCGAGGTCGAGGTGAAGGAGAAGAAGGACCGCGTCGACGATGCGCTGAACGCTACGCGTGCGGCTGTGGAGGAGGGTGTCTCGCCCGGCGGCGGCGTCGCGCTGCTGCGTTCGATCAAGGCGCTGGAAGGCGTCAAGGTCGCGAACTCCGATCAGCAGACCGGCGTCGACATCGTCCGCAAGGCGATCCAGGCCCCGGCCCGTCAGATCGTCGACAACGCCGGCGGCGATGGCGCGGTGGTGGTCGGCAAGCTGCTCGAGGCCACGGATTACGGCTATGGCTTCGACGCGCAGAAGGGCGAATATGGCGATCTGATCAAGCTCGGCATCATCGACCCGACCAAGGTCGTGCGCACCGCGCTGCAGGACGCGTCGTCGGTGGCCGGACTGATCGTCACCACCGAGGCGACCATCACCGAACATCCGAAGAAAGAAGCGCCGCCGATGCCGGGCGGCGGCATGGGCGGCATGGAATACTGAGGCCTTCATGAGCCCCGGAACTTTCCGGGGCTCGCTTCTCGCCCTGCGGCCCTATGGGCCGCCTTTCCTTTCATGTCGCCGGAAAAAGCCCGCCATTCGCTGCATCATCGGCCGGTCCGCGATGCGCGCGGCGGCGTCGAAAGCTCGTTTGGCGAGCTTTGCCGCGGCGTCGGCGACCAGCCTGCCTGCGGTGAGCCTCATCGCCTTCTCGCCCTCCTCTGGCCCGCAACGGCCGCCCTGGCAAAGAGGCGGTTCTCCTCCCGCCCCCGGCGGCGTCCGGGCCGTCCCCGACAGGTCGCGCGCCGAGGATCAGACGGCAAGCGGGCGGCGCTGCGTAAAAACCCGTAGCTTTCGCCGGCCAGCGCCGGCGACTTGACCTTGCTTCGCGGCGCCGGTTTATAGTGCGGCCCGCGGGCGCTCATGGTCGGCGTCCGCATGAAGGGAATGCGATGCGGCGCTTTCAGCCAATCCTGTTTTTCGCTGGTTTCCTATTGTCCGCTTCGGGCGCTGTGGCGCAAGAGGCGGGGCAGCCTTACGGCGCGCTGCGCCAAAGCCTGCTCGCCGAGGGCTGGAAGCCGGACGCGGGCTATGGGCAGAAGCTCCGCTCCGGAAAACCTCTCTACCGCTATCCCGAGGTGGTCTGCGGCCCGCAGCTCTGCAACGCCAAATGGCGCGACAAGAACGGCGAGGAACAGGTGATCAGGTTGACCCGCGGCTACGACTCGGAGGACCACCGCGTCGCGCCGCAGTAAGGCCTATTCTTCGCCGTTGGTCTGACCGTCGATCTGCTGACCAATGAGGGCGATGGCTCTTTGATAGACCGGCGCGGCGTTCCAGGCCTGGATCGCGCCGAAATTCGATTGGCCCGGCTGATATCCGCCGCCGGCGCGCCAGCCATGGGCGCGCAGGAAATTCGCCGTCGAGGCGAGCGCTGCGCCTGCATTGTCCAGGCTGCCGCCAGAGCCGTAGTGCAGCACGTTCTTCGGCAGAAATTGGGTGTGGCCGACCTCGCCATGCATGGAGCCGCGCGTATTCGCCGAGAGCACGCCGCGGTCGATCAAGGTCAAAGCGGCATAAAGCTGCTCGGTGAAATAGGCGGATCGCCGGCAATCATAAGCGAGAGTCGCGACGGCCGAGAGGACGTTCTGATTGCCGCGCGATCTGCCGAAGCCGGTCTCCATGCCCCAGATCGCCAGCAGCGGACCGGGCGGGACGCCGTAGCGCTGCTCGATCGAGGCGAAGAGCGCGGCGTTCGATTGTTTGAGCGCCCGGCCGCGCGAGACGATGACCGAGCCGCCGCGCTTTGCGAGAAACTGGTTCAGCGACAAATGGAAGCTTTTCTGGCCGCGATCGGCGGAGATCGTCGCGGCCGAATAGGACGTGCCCATAAGGGCGCGAATAGCCGAGGGACCGACGCCGCGCGCCCGCGCTTCCTCGGAGAATTGTTCTTTCCACGCCTCGAAACCGGCGGCGCCGCCGCCACATTGCGCCGCGGCCGCCTCGCCGGCGAAAAGACACGCGGCGATGAGCGCGAGTGCGGCCGATTTCCTGCCCCTGGTCATCCGCAGCTCCTGTTACGCTGGACTGGGACCAAAGCTCGCTCCCGAAAAAGACCGCAGGAGCGATGCGTCCACAGCGCAACACGAGTTTGCGCTTTTGGCAATATTGTGAAAAAGCCTTAGCAGGGCAGGGGCGCGTTAGCGCGATCGAACACGCCGGGATATTATTTCACAAGGACTGGCCGGCCTTGCATCCCGCCGGAGAACTTGCTGCGCGCCATGCTGCTGCAAGCCTTCTACTCCATCGCTGACCGAAGCCTGGGCGTCGATGAAGAGCTTCATGCCAAAAAGCACGGGCGAAGCCCTTGAGAACGGGACCGACGATCCGTCTTCGGGCGGCGGCTCGCGCAATCGTGAAGCGGATTTCCACGGCGAAAAGCGCGCGCGCGCTGGGGTCGTTGAGCGCGCCAAGGAGGCGTCTCGCCCGCTTGGGCGGCGAAATCAACGGCTCGGCTTGTCGATGACTTCCGCCGAATAACCCGCAATCGACTTGGCGGTATTGATCATGGGTTGCCGGCTGACCGAGACGAAGCCGGAGCTGGGTCGGTCGATGTCCTGGATGAGCAACATGACGGAGGCGACCAGCAGGGTGACGGTGTAGACGGGGAGCCTCCAGGGCTTTTTCTCGAGGCCGCTCGAATAACCGGCGAAAGCGATCGCTATTATGGCGATGCCGTACAGGGCCAAAAGGACGATGTCCGGCACGCGGGTGCGAAAGGCGGTGAGCCGCTTTTCTTGATCGTCGAAGGTTTCGTTCAGCGCCTGGATATAGAGGCCCGTCGGCGCCATTGAATTGTCCTTCGCCATCGCCGCGCGGGCTTGCAGCCAAAGCGCCTTTTGGATGTCGTTGGAGCGGGCGATCACCTTCTCCACTTCGGCGGGCGTGGGCCCGCGGGCGTCCAGGCGGACTTGCGCATATTTTTGCAGGAGCTTCAGACTTTCCGCGCCATGCGGCGCAGGCAACAGGCTTGCGCGCAGCGCCGCCGTTCCAATGGCGTTCGCTTCCAGGAGCAGCGCATTGCGCCGCTCGTCGTATCGCGTCAGCGCCATCGCGAAAGTGAAGCTCAGCATGAGCGCAAGCAGGCCGAGGACCGAGGCTTCCAAAGTCGCGATGTTCGCCTCGCCAGAACGGCGCGTCCCAAGCCAATGACCGCCCTCGCTCGCCGCGATCAGCGCCAGCAGGCTCGCGACGAACACGCCCGAGAGGGGGTACTCCGTGAACATTTCCGACTCCCTCGCGACCCGCGCCGAACGCGCGGCTTGATCGCCCGGCGTTTTCAGCTGTTTAGCTTATGCGATTCGTTTTGCGGCGTCGCCTCTCGATAGGACCAAAAAAGGAAGGGCGCGGGACTTGTGGCCCGCGCCCGCATCGTCAGAGGTTTCACACGAATATTTTCGCCGCATTGTTCGTAATTGGAGCCCGCGCGCGCGAGACGGTTTTATTCGAGCAATGCGCGGTTTTGCTCGGCAGCGACGGACGTGAAAAAGATAACCTGCAGATTTTGTTTATGTTTCGTTTCGGAACCGCAATCCGACGCGCCCGAGAGGGCCGTAATCGGCCGTGACCGCGTCGCCCGGTCCGATTTCCAGGGGCGTCATACAGGCCCCGGTGGTCACGACATGCCCCGTCTCTAGCGTCAATCCGAGAGAAGAAAGCCGGTTCGCGAGCCATGTCAGCGCGATGCGCGGGTCGCCGAGCACGGCGGCGCCGGTCCCTTCGCGCGTCCAGCACGCGCCGCCCGCCGTCTGCACCACTCCACGCACCTGGCTTCGGCTGAGGTCGAGCCCGCGCCAGCGCGCCGGGGCGGTCGGTCCGAGCACGAAACGCCAGGCGCAAGCGTTGTCGGCGATAAGCTGCGCCTCGCCGGCCTTGGTGAATTCCGCAAATCTCGAGTCGGGCGTCTCGAGAGCGAGGTGAAGATCGGCGACGGCGGCCAGCACTTCGTCTTGCGTGTAGGGCGCGTCGCGCGGCGGCAGGTCGCGGCCCATGCGGAAGGCGAATTCAGGCTCCGCGACCCGCATGCGGTTGCCGGTCAGCGTCAGTTCGGCGCCGTCTTCGTGAAGCTGGCCGGAAAGCAGGCGACCCGCGAGCGGCCCGGACACTTGGATATGCGCCTGACCGACGGCGCTCGTCGCCGCGATCTTCCACCCGAGCACGCTGCGTTCCGCGACCGCGGGCAGTTGCGCCTGCGCGGCATAGCCGTCGAGGGCCGTGAGGGGCCGGCATTCCGGCGGCAGCGCATCAAGCGTCTCGCCGGCTTGCCAGCGGGACCAGATGTGACGCGCGGCCTCTGCCGCCTGCGCGAGAGTGTAGGCGCTCATAAATGTGACGTTTAGCATCTTTGCCGCCGGCGCCATAGTCCGCCGCGACGCCATGGGCGCGAGGCGGCCGCAATTTGCGCGAGATGATGCAACCCTCGAAGCGCGTTGAGAGAAGCCGTCGCTTGCAGTAGAGGATGCTGAGACCTCCGGCGTCTGTCCTTTCGGGGCCGCGCGCCGCCAAACCATTCTCATGCATGGGCGCTGATGGCTCAATCTCATCGACTTCAGGCGGTGCAAACGCCGATCATTCCGGCGATCGCCGATCTCATTCGCGCGCATCCGGGAACGATTTCGCTCGGACAAGGGGTCGTCAATTATGGCCCGCCGCCAGCGGCCGCAGCCGAAATCGCCCGTTTCTTGGCGGAGCCGGAAAATCATAAATACCAAGGGACGTCCGGCGTTCCTGCGCTGCTCGACGCCATTGCCGGCAAATTGGCCGACGAGAACGGCCTGCGCGTCGGCGACGCCCATGGGAACCGCCTCATGGTCACGGCGGGGTCGAACCAGGCCTTTCTCAACGTCGTTCTCGCGATCCTTGATCCGGGCGACGAGGTGATCCTGCCCGTTCCCTATTATTTCAATCACGAGATGGCCATCGCCATGGCCAATGCGCGCCCGGTGCTCGCGCCGACGGATGAAAATTACCAGCTCGACCTTGCGGCGCTTCGCGCGGCGATCACGCCGCGAACGCGGGCGATCGTGACGGTCTCGCCGAATAATCCCTCGGGCGCGGTCTATCCCGAAGAGGCTTTGCGCGCCGTGAACGCGCTCTGCGCGGAGCGCGGGATTTATCACATCAGCGACGAGGCCTATGAATATTTCACTTATGACGGCGCGCGGCATTTCTCGCCCGCGTCGATCCCCGGCGCCGCAGCGCACACCATTTCACTGTTTTCGATGTCGAAGGCCTATGGCTTCGCAAGCTGGCGCATCGGCTGGATCGTTTTCCCGGCCGAGCTTGAACGGGCCTTGTTGAAAATTCAGGACACGCTGATCATCTGCCCTCCGGTGATCGCCCAATATGCCGCCGCCGGGGCGCTCGGCGAAGGGCGAGGCTTCATCGAGGGAAAGCGCGCCGAGCTGGCGCAGACGCGCGCCATGGTCCAGCGTGAGCTGGCGCGTCTCGCGAGAACGGGCCTCGCCGAGATCCCGCCGGCGTCAGGCGCCCTCTACTTCCTTCTGCGCCTGCGGTCGAAGCTCGCGCCGATGGAGCTTGCTGCGCGTCTCATCGCAGAACATCGCGTCGCCGCCATTCCGGGCGACGCTTTCGGGCTCGGGGCGGGGTGTTGCGTGCGCGTCGCTTACGGCGCCTTGCAGCCGGCCACTGCGGTGGAGGGCGCCGGGCGCTTTGTCGCGGGGGTGGAGGCGCTGCTGGGCTGACGCGCGCCGCCTCTCCCGCTTCATCTACGCGCGACCGATCGGTTGCCGGCCGTGGGCCACGCCGATCATTGCCCGGCGCCTCCCGGACCGAGCTGTTTCAACGAGTCCATCACAGCCCCGGTCGCCTTTTCGAACGCTCCGGAAAGAGACCCGCTCTCCGGCGCCGGCGCCGTGGCGGGCTCCTGTGCAGCCGCGGGAGGTTGCGGCGCCGCCGCGGGAGCCTGCGGCGCAGGCGGCGTTTCGCCGCCGCCCGCGTCCGGCTTTTTGACCTTGCTCACCGTGTGTTTCGGCCGGGCCTCTGGAGTCGCGTCCTTCGCGGCGGCGGGCTTTCTTTTCGCATCCGCGTGCTGCGGCGTTTCCCGAGAGCCGCCCGTCGGCGGGGCCGAAGGTCGCGCCGGCGCCTTGGTCGCTTCCCTTGTGGCGCTTGGCGCGGTCTCGGCCGGCGCGACTGCTCCCTGGGTTTGGCCGTCCGGCTGCCGTGGGGGAGCCGGGCGCGCGGTCTCATCGACGCTTGGGGGCGCGGCGAGGGCGCCTTGATCGGCCCCCAGCGGCGCAGGCGTGGCCGGCGCGGCGCTATGGGTCGCATCGGCTGGCGGTTGGCTCGAAACGGCTTTCTTTGCGGCGGTGTCCCGCTGCGCGGGAATTTTGCCGCCGGCCGGGCTGGCGAGGGTTTGCGGCGGCCGTCGCCGCTCCATGCGTGTCGCCTCCCGCGGGGCGGGCGTCTCGGCCTGGAAAAACAGGCGCGCCATGAAGAGCCCGGCGCCGATGGCGAGCAAAGCGGCAAAGCCAAAGGCGAGGCGACGCGGGGTGACCATTCGCCCCAGCAAGCCCCTGAAACTGGGGTCCGCCTCCGCGCTTCGAGGCGCCCATGGGACGCGCGCGCGGGCGTCTTCCTGGTCGTTCCCGTCACCGGCCGGCCTAGCCGCGCGGACAGGGCTCATGCTTTCCGCGTAAGAGGCGCGAAGTTCCGGCGCCGGCGCGGCGCTGCGGCTTTCCGCGACATGCGGCGCCTCACGGTCGCCGAGGGCTTCGCGCCGTCCGCTCTGAGCCAGATGGATGGGCGCAGCTTCCGGCGCGGCTGCGGGGCGTTCGCCCGCTGTGATCATTGGTTGGGGCCTGCCGGCTTCACCTTGCGCCCCTCCAGACGGAAGCGCGCCGAGCCGCTCGTCGAGAGCGGCCTTTATCGCTGGCGCCATCGCTGGCGCCGTCTGAATTTTATCGGCGGCGCGCGTTTCCGCTTCCGGCCGACCAGCCGCCTGAAGAGCCGCGCGCTTCCTTTCCACGAGCTCCGCCCAATAGCGGGCCTCTTCGCGACGCTTGAAGGCCGCAAGCGTCCAGTCGCTCGTGACTATTTGCTCCGAAGAGGGGCCATCGGCCCGCCCCGCCGCGGCCTGCGCCCGGGGCCGCTCCCTGTCCCGCGCGCGCCTCTCGGCTTCGCGTTTGGCGAATGCGGGGAGGGTCCAGTCGCTCTCGATTACACCTTGCGCTTCAAGTGTTTCCCGAGCCGCGGCGCGAGCGTTTTCCGTCTCCAATTTCCGCCTCGCGGCCTCCCGCCGCTCCACCGCCGGGAGAGTCCAATCGCTGAGGAGAATTCCCGCTCCGTCGTTTTTTCGCGCACCTGCCGTAACTTCCTGAGAATCGCTGGTAATCATGGGTTTTGGACCAGCGGCGCGCGTTTGCGCGGCTTGCGCCCTGGGCCGCTCTTGCATGTCCCGCGCGCGCCTCTCGGCTTCGCGTTTGGCTAATGCGGGCAGGGTCCAGTCGCTTTCCGCAATACGTTCCGCCGCGATTTGATTTTCAAGCTTCGCGCCGCCGGCAAAGTGACGCGCCGCCTGTTGTTCTCGCTTGCGACGTTCGTCCTCCCGGCGCTGCAAAGCGGAGAGCGTCCAATCGCTCAAAAGAATTTCTGCTCCGAAATCTGCCGGCGCAACCGTCGCAAGCCCCGGAGCCTCGGCAAGCTCCAGCAGACGGCGCTTGTCTTCGCGGGCTTTAAACGCGCCCAGCGTCCAGTCGCTGACGAGATTATCCGTCATTTGTCCCCCCCTGCAGCGTTCGCTTGCCCCCTCGGCCTACAGTCTTCTTCTCTTGCTTTTGCTCGTGGGCCGTAATCGAGTCAGCTGACGCTTCCTGGAGCAGGTTAAACGACCATGGATTAAGGTCAATAATCAGTTAATCTAGGGGGAGCACTGTCGCGCCGGCCTCAAGCACCACGTCGGCGACCACGGCGCTGCGGCCTGCAAAGCCCGACACGCGGCGCGCTGGTAGATTTTCGTTGTTTAGCACTGCCATGGCGGGCGCTGGAACGGCCGAAGGCCGTCGTTGATTCAGACCCCGACGGATCAGTTCTAGCTATGCTGGCCCTGCGGATCAAATATTGGCTAGGGTCTTAATGGCGGGTGTCGAGTCAGGCTGAACCATATCAGGCTTATCCAAAATTCCGTGCTCCAGCATGATCACGCGTTTCGATGCGCGGATGGTTTCGGGACGATGGGCAATAACGACACGCGTGAGCTGCATGCCGGCAAGCGCGCGGTTCACGGCGCCCTCGCGCTCCACGTCGAGATGGCTCGTCGCCTCATCGAGAAACAGTATTGCCGGCCGCCGATAAAGCGCACGGGCGATCAAGACGCGTTGCTTCTGTCCGCCAGACAGCACGGTCCCCATATCTCCGATCAACGTGTCGTAGGCCATCGGCATGGCCATTATATCCTCATGGACTGCGGCGCGCATGGCGCAGGCCTTCACTCTTTCGAAGTCCGGATGCTCGGCAAAAAAGCAGATGTTATCCATGATAGAGCCCGCGAACAGCTGGTCATCTTGCATGACGACCCCGATCATCGAGCGATATCTGGCAAGACCCATACGGCTCAAAGGCTCGCCATTGACAAAGATCTCGCCTTCGGTCGGCGCAGTTAGACCTGAAAGAATTTTTAGCAGTGTCGTCTTCCCGCCGCCGGATGGGCCAATAATTGCGAGCGATTCGCCGGCTTTGATGGCAAAGCTCACGCCGTCGAGAACCCAGGGCTCGTTGTCAGCATAGCGGTACCGGATATTGCGCACCTCGATGGACGCTGCGTTGAGTTCCGTGCCTGAATCCAGATGGGCGCCGCGGTTTTCGGCGGGCGCGAGCGCAATATCGGCCAGTCTCTCCGAATGCAGCCTAAGCATCGACAAATCAACGGCCTTGTCCGTCAACTCGCTGACGCGTTCTTGGAATTGATCCTTGTAAGCGATAAAGGCCAATAACAAGCCGACTGAGAAGCCGCCATCCAGAACCTTGCGGGCTCCGAGCCAGACGATAAGGATTTTGATGAGGCCAGCCAAAAGCGTATTCGCAGTGCGGAACGCCAGCCGTAGCTTGTCTATCGTCAGCTGCCGGTTGATCGTCTCGACGAGCAGGTTTAGCCATCGTGCGCGCCGTTCTTCTTGGCCGTTGAAAAGCTTGATTGTCCTGATCCCGCGTAAGGTCTCGAGAAAATGGCTATCCCGCTTGGCGCCCCAAACGATCGCTTCGATCGAAGCATGGCGCAGCGGCGCGTACACACCCCAACGCAAGGCTGCGTAGATGAGGCTGCCGAGACACACGATCGCTGCAAGATCGGGGGCTAGAGCGAACATGATCACGAGCGTGAGGCTCGCCATGAGCCCGTCGAGAACAGCCTCCACCAATTCGCTGGTCATCGTCTGCAAAATGGTTTCCTGCGAGGAAAACCGCGACATCACGTCGCCAAGATGACGGGCTTCGAAGAACGGCGTTGGAAGTTCCAATAGGTGTGAAAATAGATTCGCGCGGGACTGCACCTTCAATGACGCGTTGAGGCCCATCAGCATCCAGCCGCGCATCGCCGAAAAACCCGTCTGCATGAATAGCAGGACCACGAAGCCCAATGCGAGCGTGACGAGCAGATCGCGGTCGGCGGAAACGAGCGCATGATCGACAACAAGGCCGATGAGCATGGGGCCGATCATCGCCAGCGCCTCGATCGCCAAGGCGAGAGCGAACAGCTGTGCTAGGGCGCGTTTGACGCCGATTAAGCGGCCGAGCAGTTGCGACGCGCGAACTCGTGGCGCTGGCGTTGCGTTTTCAAACCGTTGAGTTTGGATGAATTCGAGCGCCACTCCCGTGAAGTGGCGGGAAACCGTCTCGAGGGGAAGCTTGCGAACGCCGACCGCCGGATCGTGAATGGTTATCGACCTCGACCTGACCCGAGTTAAAACCACAAAATGATTTAGATCCCAGTGCAGGATGCACGGCAGGCGTAGTTGTGACAGCCCATCCAATTCGAGGCGAAGCGGGCGGGAAGCCAAGCCGATCTGGTCTGCGATGCGGATCAGGTCCCTCAATGTCGCGCCCTTGAGTGACACGCCGAATCGGCGGCGCAATTCGGACAGGCTGACGCGGTAGCCATGGAAATGCGCGATCATCGCGAGGCTCGCGAGCCCGCATTCGGACGCCTCGCTTTGCAAAATCGAGGGCGCTTTCGCAGCGATAGCAAAAGAGAACGCTTGCGGACTGGGCATCGCTCACTTTCCGGTTATCGTGTAGAGCGGATCTAGGATCCACTCGAAGAGACGACGCTTTTCAATCAGGATGTCCGCCTCGAACTGCATGCCCGGCTTCAAAGGAATCTGTTCTCCATAGGCCGTGACCGATTGCTTATCGAGGGCGACGGTTATCCGATATACGGGTTCGTTTGTGCCAGAAAGGCTGGTGAGGCCGGCAAGGGGCTGTGGCAGTTCGGCTGGGCTAACGGCGGAACGCGAGACGTCTGTTATAGCTCCCGCGTATGACCCGAATTTCTGGAATGGAAACGATTCATAGCGCAGCAACACTTGTTGGCCGCTCCGGAGGAAGCCGACCACATGACTTGATGCGAATATCTGCGCCTTGAGTTTCGCGCCCAAGGGAAGGATGTTGAGAAGCGGGGCGTTGGTCGTAATCGCTCCGCCTTCCTCCGCCGCCACCCCGCTGAGGATCCCTTCATGGGGCGCGACAATGAGGACTTGCCGGTGGGCCTCGACTTCAGCCAGCTCCTGGTCTAACGCCGCCTTGCTCTGAATAATTTGATTCACGCGCGTCTGATGCTGGGACGATAACTGCCGCAGCGCGGCTTCGGATTCCGCCACTTGGCCTTGTCGAGCAATCCGGTCTCGCTCGAGCGCCTCTGTCCGTGCGGCGAGATCCAAAGCTTCTTGTTCCGATTGTTCAAGCTCGCTAACTGTAAAAAGCTGCCGCGCCAGCAGTCCCCTTTCGCGCGTCACGGTCCGATTTTTGAGAGCCAGACGATTTCGCAGGATCTGAATTTCGCGCGTGAGATGGTCGATCTCGGTATTCGCCAGCTCGATCCGTCGTCGAAGATCTAAGGCCTGCTGAGCGAACAAATCATCCTGATTCCGGCGCTCCATCATGAGATTTTCTCGCCTCAGCCGTATCTGTTCGAGAACATTCTGGCGGGTTTCCCCGAGCGTCTCGCTTCGCACTTCGGCGGAGATGGTCATGAGCGGCGCGTTCTTCTCGACGCGCTGTCCTTCACGGGCGTGGAGATGCGTCACAACGCCGTTTTGCGGCGCAAACACCTTGATCAGGCCCGAGTCGGGCACAAGCCAGCCGTTCACCCGCGCCTTACGGGTGTAAGAGCCGAGAACGAGCAGAGCAAAAATGGCCGCAAGAGCGAGCAGCGCGCTTAACGAAAACGCCTTGTGGGACAGTTTTGGCTCAAGCAGAACGGTCCCGAGCGATTGCGTCTGTCGTTCGGCGATAACCTCGGGGCGGAAAAGCGGTTGGGCAGGCCCCGAACGTTGTTCCTGTCGCTCGTTTGAGTGG
>JAWOLK010000102.1:0-3278 GCA_033853615.1 Beijerinckiaceae bacterium
TGTCTTTGTGAATGGCGTGCGCGTCCGGCGCTGCTACTGACGCCGCAGGCGCGAGCGGCCGGCGCTTTCAGCGCGCCGGCCGAGGTCTTTCTTTAGGCCGCCTTAGAGCCTTTTCCGGTCCGATTGCATCGGCCCGGGGGCTCTAGCTCTTTTCTTTTGAGCGTTTTCTTATCGCCGAACCGGTTCCCACTTCGGCGGAAAACGCTCTAGCCGAGCGTCTTTTGCAGCTCGGCGACGATGGCGTCGCCCATTTCGCTGGTCGAGACGCTCGAAGGCGCCGAGCCCTTGATGTCGGCGGTGCGCAGACCCTTGGCCAGCACCGCGGAGATCGCCGCATCCACGGCGTCCGCCGCCTCGGGCAGGTTGAAGGAATAGCGCAGGGCCATGCCGAAGGAGCCGATCATCGCGATCGGATTGGCGATCCCCTTGCCGGCGATGTCGGGCGCCGAGCCGTGGCAGGGTTCGTACATCGCCTTGCGCTTGCCATTGGCGTCGGCGGCGCCGAGCGAGGCGGAGGGCAGCATGCCGAGCGAACCGGTGAGCATCGCCGCCTCGTCCGACAACATGTCGCCGAAGAGATTGTCGGTGACGACCACGTCGAACTGCTTGGGCCAGCGCACGAGCTGCATGGCGAGCGCGTCGGCGAGCATGTGCTCCAACTGCACGTCGGCATATTCGCGCTTGTGCAGGGCGGTGATGACCTCGCGCCACAGCAGGCCGGACTTCATCACATTGGCCTTTTCCGAAGACGTCACCTTATTGCGCCGCTTGCGGGCCAGCTCGAAGGCGACGCGGCCGATGCGCTCGATCTCGTAGGTCTCGTAGACCTGGGTGTCGACGGCGCGCTTCTGGCCATTGCCGAGGTCGGTGATCTCCTTCGGCTCGCCGAAATAGACGCCGCCCGTCAGCTCGCGCACGATCATGATGTCGAGACCGTCGACCAGTTCGGGCTTCAGCGAGGAGGCCTCGGCCAGCGCCGGATAGCAGATCGCCGGGCGCAGATTGGCGAAGAGGCCGAGATCCTTGCGCAGGCGCAGGAGGCCGGCCTCGGGCCGCACGTCATAGGGCACGCCGTCCCATTTCGGGCCGCCGACCGCCGCGAGCAGGACCGCGTCCGCCGCCTGGGCCAGCGCCATGTCGCCCTCGCTGATCGCGACGCCGTGCGCGTCATAGGCGGCGCCGCCGACGAGGCCGCGCTCCAGCTCGAATTTGGCCGCCCCCGCCTTGTCGAGGAAAGCGATGACCTTTTCGGCCTCGGCGGCGATCTCGGGACCGATGCCGTCGCCGGGCAGGAGCAGGAGCTTGAAGGCGGCCATGTACAGAACCCTCTTTCTGTCGTAGATGTGAGCGTTGCGCCGTCAATAAGGCGGGCGCATCGGCGACGCAACCGCCGGGGCGTCGGCGCGATCCGTGCGACAATTGGTCCGAGAGGGGAGGCTTGCCGACAGGACGCGCGCCGTGCAGCTTGAACGCGCAAAAAAACAAATCGCCACACGGGCGGGGCGCGCCGCTGCGACGGGCCCCGGGAGGCGAAGCGCGGAACGAAAAAAGCGCATAAGGAAAGAGGAGACGCGGATTATGAGCAAGAACAATATTTTTGCGCTCGCCCTGTTCGCCGCCGCCGTCGCGGCGGCGCCGGCGAGCGCATTCTGTCTCTTCAATTGCGAGCCGACCGAGGCCGACGCGCGCAAGGTGTTCGAGAATCTGATCAAGAAGAAATTCGACCCGGACGCAAAGATCGTCGACTTCAAGGTCGATCGCTTCTGGCGTCTCGACGTCGAGGGCGCGGGCCACGCCGGCGTCGAATATTATTTCACGTCCAAGGTGGAATTCCCCAAGGGCGCCAATCTCGACTGCAAGCCGGCGGCCGACGGAACGGTGAAGGCGGGGTGCTCGGCGAGCACTTATTACTCGACGACGATCCAAAACAAGATGATCACGGACCGGCAGTATATCGAGCCCGGCAAGGTCATCGACTTCAAGGACGAGACCCGCTTCGACGAGAGCCCGAAGGGCTGGAAGGGTCAGGACGGCAATTTCTACTGATCGAGACGGCGGGGCGCGGCTCGCGCCCCCTTCCTCCCCGCGTGCGCATGGTGTAGAAGGCCGCTCGAGAACATCGAGGCCGGCGGCGCCGGCTTTGGCCAAGAAGGTTTCGTCATGGAAAAGGTCATTCTCGTCGTCCACCTGATGGTGGTGACGGCGCTTGTCGTGCTTGTCCTCTATCAAAAATCCGAAGGCGGCGCGCTGGGCCTCGGCCAGAGCGGCCTGTTCACCGGGCGCGGCCAGGCCAATGCGCTGACGCGCGCCACCGGCATTCTGGCGACGATCTTCTTCCTCACCAGCATTGCGCTGACCGTGCTGCCGGCCTGGCAGCGCAAGGTCTCCGGCGCCGACGATTGGACCACCGCAGTCGATCAGGGCAAGATGGAGCTCAAGCCCATCGCGCCGAAGGAAGCCGCGCCGACAGCCGGCGCGCCGAAAGACAAGCCGGCCGGCGACCAGCAGGAAAGCATCTTCGACCAGTTGAAGCGTGCGCAGGAGAAGCGCATGGCGCCGCCGGCCGAAGCGCCCAAGGCCGAGGCTGAAAAGCCCGCCCAGCCCGAGGCGAAAACGCCTCCCGCGGCGCCGGCGCCCACCGCCCCGGAAACAAAATCCGAGGCGCCCGCAAGCCCGCAGGCTCCGGCGAAATAAGACAAAAAGAGCATCCCGCCCGGGATGCTCTTCTTCTTTGGCGGCTTGAAACGCGGCGCCCGCACGGGGCCGCGTCAAAAAAATTTGCCGGGGAGAATTCCCGCAATGCAAAAAGCCGCTATCCGAATCGATTGAAAGGCGTTAGTCGTAAGGCCCCATGGCGCGCTACATCTTCATCACTGGCGGCGTGGTTTCCTCTCTCGGCAAAGGGTTGGCTTCGGCGGTCCTCGGCGCGCTGTTGCAGGCGCGCGGCTATACGGTCCGCCTGCGCAAGCTCGATCCTTATCTCAATGTCGATCCAGGGACCATGAGCCCCTATCAGCACGGCGAAGTCTTCGTCACCGACGACGGCGCCGAAACCGATCTCGACCTTGGCCATTACGAGCGCTTCACCGGCACGCCGGCCACGCGCCAGGACAATGTCACCACGGGCCGCATCTATCAGGACATCATCGCCAAGGAGCGGCGCGGCGACTATCTCGGCGCGACGATCCAGGTCATTCCGCATGTCACCAACGCCATCAAGGAATTCGTCCTCGAGGGCAATGAGCATGTCGATTTCGTGCTGATCGAGATCGGCGGCA
>JAWOLK010000103.1:0-21364 GCA_033853615.1 Beijerinckiaceae bacterium
CGCGACGCGCGCCGCCTCGCCGCCGCACTCGAGCGGCCGCGGCGCTGGCGGCAGGGCGGCCGTGGCCGCCGCGCCGGGGATCGGATCGAGCTTGCGCGCGGGCGCGGGGCCGCGCGGCCTGGGCGGGGGCTTGGCCGGAGCCTCGCTGAACCCGGCCATGATCGTCGGCGTCGGCGTCATATCGGCCACCAGGGCCGGCCCCCGCTGGCGCGCCGGGCCGCCCGGCCGGTGCGTCGCGAGCCAGCGCGCCCGCAGCGTATTCTCCAAGCCGTGCGGCGCGAGGCCCATCGGCATGACCCGCTGCGGCAGCATGCGCCCGATTTTGAAGCCCGGCGGGGCCGGGGCGCGGGATGCGAGCTTCGGGCGCGGCGGCGCGGCTGGGCGGGGGCCGGACAAGTGCGGAGATACCGCGAGCAGCGAACATTGCGCCGGCGCCCAGCGGGCGGCGATTTCGCGGCCGGAGCGCCGATGATAGTCGACATAATAGCGGCGCAACAATTGCGCGGCGACGGCGGCGCCCTCGCGCGCCGAGGCGAAGGCGACATGGCCGTCGGCGTCGGCGGCGATCTCGCCCGACCAGCCGGCTTTCTTGACGCACCAGTAATTGTTCAGCTTCACGCAGCGCGGCGTGTCCGGCTCGCGGCCGAAGGCAAAAGCCACGGCGGCGCCGGGCGTGAGATCGAGCGCCAGCGCGCTCTCGAAGCGCCAATTATCGACGGCGCGGCTCTGCGGCGCATAGGCGGGGACCTGCGCCTGGGTCAGGATCGCCGCCGGATTGGCGAGCGCCGCAGGCGGCTCCTTGGGCGCCGCGGCGGCGACGAGAAAGAGGAGCGTTTCGAGCAACATGGCTCCGCTGTGGCCCGCCCCCTCGCCCGGAAGAGGCGTTAGTCGGGATCATCCTCGCCGTCGCCGCGCAGGAGGGCCGGCGTGACGAAACGGTCGAGCCGCGCGGCCTGCATGCCGACGGTCTCCCAATGGTCGGCCTCGAAGTTCAAAATCGCAAGCGCAGCGGTGGGAAATTTCGAGCGCAGACGCTGTAACTCCGCCGCCTCGCCCGAGCCCGCGAGGCTGATCGCCAGCTCGGCGAAGCCGGGATTGTGCCCGACGGCGAGCAGCGTCGAGACCCGATTCGGCGTCTGCCGCAGAATGTCGAGCAGGTGATCGACGGTCGCCATGTAGATCGTGTTTTCGATCACATGCGTCACATGGCCGGGGAAGGCCGCAAGCACGCGGTCGAGCGTCTGGCGGGCGCGGCGCGCGTTGGAGGCGACCGCGAGATCGGGCTTCATGCCCTCGGCGGCGAGATATTGGCCGAGACGCAGCGCGTCTTCCTCGCCGCGCCGGGTCAGGGGACGTTCGCGGTCGCCGCCAGCGGAGTGGCGGTCGGCTTTGCCATGGCGGAGCAGAAGGAGTCGTCTCATAGCGCATCTGTAACATACGGCCCGCGAGCGCAGCACTCCCCCGACCGCGACAAAATGCGTCTTGTCCTAAAGAAAGGCGGTGGACCCCGTCCGGCTTCCGTGCCATCTCTTGCCCCCAACCGGGGGGAAGCGGAATGCGCCTGCGCCTCATCGCTCTAGTCGCCGCAGGAACGCTCTGCCTCGCCCAACCCGCCGCCTCGGCGCGTTTTTCTTACGATGATCTCTCCTTCGCGCTCGGCGCGACCGCCTATCGCATCCCGCATCTCGAGATCGAGGGGGCGGCGCTCTCGGCCGCCGATCTCGCGCGATTCTTCGCGCAGGGCCCGGAGGGGCTCGCCCATGTCTCCGCCGCGCGCATCATCATTCCGGAGCTTTTCGGGGAGACGACGCTCGGGGCTGCGAAGCAACACATAATCTATAAGGATGTGACGCTCGAAAATGTCGCAGGCGGCCGCATCGGCGCCTTGCGGGCGGCGTCCATGGAGCAGGCGGCGGATCGCCCGGGCGCCGGCCGCATGGCGGCGCGCTATCAGGGATTGGCGCTCGCCGGGCTCGATCTCAAGCAGCTCGCCCATGTCGCCGGCGCGGCGCGGGCGGCTCAGGAAGCTCCGGGCCTCGTCGGCGAAAGCGGGACAGTCGAGAGCGCGACTTTCTCTTACCCGGACGCGAAATTCGCGGTCTCGCTCGGCCGGGCGTCGGTCTCGGGGCTCAAGGCGCGGGCGCTGGCCGAGCCCTGGCCGCGGCTTTTGGAGCGGCTCGCGCAGGCCGCGCCTTCCGGAGGGCCGGAAGGGGCGGCGCAAGGCGCGGCGCTTCTCGCGGGCCTCGCCGACGCGCTCGCCGCGGTCGAAATCGGGAACGTCGAAATCGCCGATCTGTCCGCCCGAGGGCTCGACCCTGCAAAGCCCTACGCCATCGGCTGCGAGCGGTTGGCCGTCACGAAGCTCGCGGGCGCCGTCGCGGATGAGGCGGTCGCGGAAAATATCGCGCTCGCCAGCGCCGATGGCGGCGTCCTCGCGCTGCGGCGGCTCGCCCTCTCCGGCTTCGACATGCAGCCCCTATTCGGCGCCGGCTGGCCGCGCATAAAACGCCTCGCGGCGCAAGGGCTCTCCGCCGATCTGCCCGACGCCAACGCCGCCGGCCGGGTGAAATTCGGCCTCGCCGCCGCGACGGCGGATTTCTCCGACTATGTCGACGGCCTGCCCAGCAAGGCGACGGCGCAGGTCGAGCACTTCGGCGTCGCCCTCGCCGAGCGCGGCGAAACCCCTGCGACGGCGCTGTTTCTGGCGCTCGGCTATCGCGACCTCGACCTCTCGGCCGGCTTCGACGGCGCCTGGCGGGAGCCGGAGCGGCGGGCGTCGATCGAGCGCCTCAGTTTTTACGCGCAGGACATGGGCGCGGTCACGCTCTCGGCGACGGTCGAGGGCGTCTCGCCCGGCCTGTTTTCCGCCGATCCCGCCATCTCCAAAGCGGCGGCGGCGGGGGCGGCGGTCACGCGGCTGCGGCTGACGCTCGAGGGCGGCGCGCTGATCGAGCGCGTGCTAAAGCAGGAGGCGGAAAGCCGGGGCGAGAGCCTCGAGCGCATCCGCGCCGATTACGCCCGCGACGGCGGCCGCGTCGTCGCGGCGCTGCTCGGCGACGGCGAAAAGGCGAAACGCGTCGGCGCGGCGCTGAGCGCCTTCCTGCAGCGGCCGGGCCGCTTGACGCTGCGCGTCGCCTCGCAGAAAGGCGTCGGCCTGCAGGACGCGACGCTGCGCAAACCCGGCGAAATTCTGGAGGAGGCCGAGGTGGAGGCGGTCGCCGAATGAGCCGGCGCGTCTTGACGCGGCCGGCGGAAGAGACTTTTGAATCAGGACGTGACGCCGGCGCGCCGCCGGCGCCGGCAGGACAGGCGCAATCAAGAGAGGCGCAATGCTCGACGTCGCGGTCCAGATGGACCCTTTGGAAAAAATCAACTTCGCCAGCGATTCGACCTTCGCCTTGATGCTGGAGGCGAAACGGCGCGGCCATCGGCTGTGGTTCTACACGCCCGACCGGCTGTCGCTCATGGGCGAGCGCCTCCTGGCGCGGGCGCAGCCGATCGAGGTCTTCGACGAGGCCGGCCATTATTACCAGCTTGGCGAGATGGCCGATCTCGACCTCACGACGGTCGATGTGGTGCTGCTGCGCCAGGACCCGCCCTTCGATCTCGCCTATATCACCTCGACGCATTTTTTGGAGCGCCTCGCGCCGAAGACGCTCGTCGTCAATGATCCCGCCCATGTGCGCAATGCGCCGGAAAAGCTCTTCGTCATGGGCTTTGCCGATCTGATGCCGCCGACGCTCGTCACCCGCGACCGGGTGGCGATCGAGCGCTTTCGCGCGGAGCACGGCGAGATCGTCATGAAGCCGCTGTACGGCCATGGCGGCGCGAGCGTCTTCAAGGTCGCGGAGCGCGACCCCAATTTCGGCTCGCTGTTCGACCTCTTCCACGCGACCTTCCGCGAGCCCTGGGTGGTTCAGAAATTCTTGCCGCGCGTCATCGAGGGCGACAAGCGCATCCTGCTGGTCGAGGGCGAGCCGCTCGGCGCCGTGAACCGGATTCCGGCCGAGGACGACATTCGCTCCAACATGGTGCGCGGCGGCTCCGCGGCGGCCGCCGATCTTTCGCCGCGCGAACGCGAAATCTGCGCGCGGCTCGGCCCGGCGCTGAAGGCGCGCGGCCTGCTCTTCGTCGGCATCGACGTGATCGACGGCTATCTGACGGAGATCAACGTCACGTCGCCGACGGGCCTGCGGGCGCTGCGCCGCATCGGTGGACCCGATCTCGCCGCCCCGATTTTCGACGCGATCGAAGCGCGGCTCGCGGCGCTCAGGGCGGGAGCATGAGCGTGGACACGCGTGCGCCTTTCCAGCTCGCGACCTTCGAGGCCGTAAAGCGCGGCGCGCCGAGTCTCGCCGGTCTGCGCGGCGAGCTCGGCCAGAGGATCGACGCGCTCTGCGCCGAGGCGCGCTCCGATACGGGCCGGCGCGCCGCCGTCGTCGATCTGTTGCGCGCGACGCTCGAGGAAGGCCGCGCCCGCGCCCGCGCGCTGCTGGAGGAAAAGCGCGACGGCTTGCTTTGCGCGCGCTTTCTCTCCGATCTCGAAGACGAGGCGATCGGCGCGATTTATGATTATGTCGTGCGCTATGTCTATGTCGCCGACAATCCGACCTTCGGCGAAAGGCTCGCGATCGTCGCGGTCGGCGGCTATGGCCGCGGCACGCTTGCGCCGGGTTCAGACATCGATCTTCTGTTCCTGCTGCCCTATAAACAAACGCCCTGGGGCGAGAGCGTCGTCGAGGCGATCCTTTATTTATTGTGGGATCTGAAACAAAAGGTCGGCCACGCCAGTCGCTCGGTCGCCGAATGTCTGCGCCAGGCCAAGGCCGATATGACCATCCGCACGACGCTGGTCGAGGCGCGCTTCATTCTCGGCAACGCCGATCTCTACCGCGAGCTTCTCGAAAGCTTCGACCGCGAGATCATGCAGGGCGATGCGCGCGAATTCGTCACCGCGAAACTCGCCGAGCGCGACGCGCGGGTGAGGCGCGCCGGCGCCTCGCGCTATCTGGTCGAGCCCAATGTCAAGGAAAGCAAGGGCGGCTTGCGCGATCTGCACACGCTGTTCTGGATCGCGAAATATGTCTACCGCGTGCGCGAGACGCATGAGCTCGTCGCCGCAGGCCTGTTCTCGCCGGCGGAGCTGAGCCTGTTTGAGCGCTGCGAGGAATATTTGTGGCGCGTGCGCTGCCATCTGCATTTCGTCACCGGCCGGGCCGAGGAGCGCCTGTCCTTCGACATTCAAACGACGATGGCGACGCGGCTCGGCTATCGCGACCGCGGCGGCCTGTCGCGCGTCGAGCGTTTCATGAAACATTATTTTCTCGTGGCGAAAGACGTCGGCGATCTCACGGCGATCGTCTGCGCCGCGATGGAGGAACGCCAGGCGAAGCCTCGCCCGATCCTCGATCGTTTCCTGGGGCGTTTCAAGCGCCGCAAGCGGCTCCCTTCGGCCGATTTCACGATCGATCACGATCGCGTCAGCGTTCAGAACGAGACAGTGTTCTTGCGCGATCCGGTGAACATCATCCGGCTGTTCTGGGTCGCCGATCAATGCGCGCTGCCGCTCCATCCCGATGCGCTGCGCGCCGTGACGCGTTCGCTGCGCGTGATCGACGCCGATTTGCGCAACAACGCCGAAGCCAACCGGCTGTTTCTCGAAATCCTGTTGTCGCGGCAGACGACGGAAACCGTATTGCGGCGCATGAACGAAGCCGGCGTGCTCGGCCGCTTCATCCCCGACTTCGGCCGCATCGTGTCGATGATGCAGTTCAACATGTATCATCATTACACGGTGGATGAGCATCTGCTGCGCGCGGTCGGCGCGCTCGCTGATCTCGAAGCGGGCGGCCGGCCCGAATATCAGAGCCTCGTCGTCGACATTCTGCCGACCATCGTCAATCGCAAGGTGCTCTATCTCGGCCTGTTGCTGCACGACATCGCCAAGGGCCGCAAGGAGGACCACTCGCTCGCGGGGGCGGATGTGGCCCGTTCCTTGTGCCCGCGGCTCGGCTTCACCCAGGCGGAGACGGAGACCGTCGCCTGGCTGGTCGAGCATCATCTTTCCATGTCCACTTTCGCGCAGAGCCGCGATCTGTCCGATCCTGCGACCATCGAAGCTTTCGCGGCGCAGGCGCAGACGATGGAACGGCTGAAAATGCTGTTCGTCCTCACCATCTGCGATATCAGCGCCGTCGGCCCGAATGTGCTCGACGCCTGGAAGGCGCAGCTCTTGCGCACGCTCTATTGGGAGACGGAGGTCGTGCTCGGCGGCGGCCATTCGGCGGCCGACCGCAAGAGCCGCGTCGCGCTCGCCACACAGGAGCTGCGCGCGGCGCTCGAAGATTGGAGCGACGCGGAATTCGATTCTTACGCGAAGCGCCACTATCCGGCCTATTGGCTGAAAGTCGATCTGGCCAGAAAAATCCGCCATACGCGGCTGTTGCGCGATCTCGCCGATCACCCGACGCCGCTCGTGACCGCCGTCGAGCTCGATCCGACCTCCGGCGCGCTGGAGCTGACCGTCATCGCGCAGGATCATCGCCGCCTGCTGTCCACAATCGCCGGCGCCTGCGCCGCCTGCGGCGCGAATATCGTCGACGCGCATATTTTCACCACGGCCGATGGGCTTGCGCTCGACACCATCTTCTGTTCGCGCGCCTTCGATTACGACGAAGACGAAATGCGCCGGGCGCGGCGCATCGCCGACCACATCGAAAAGGCGCTACGCGGCGAGATCGTCATTTCCGAGGCCGTGAAGGCGCGCTCGCGCGGCAAGCCGCAGAGCGCGACCTTCAGCGTCGCGCCCGATGCGGTGATCGACAACAGCCTCTCCAATGTTTACAGCGTGCTGGAAGTCTCGGGGCTCGACCGGGAGGGGCTGTTGTTCGATCTGACGAGCGCCATCTCGAGGCTCAATCTCAACATCGCCTCGGCCCGTATCGCCACTTTCGGCGAAAAGGCGGTCGACGCCTTTTACGTGACGGATCTCACCGGCGGCAAAATCACGTCGTCTTCCCGCCAGGCGGCGATCAAACGCCAGTTGCTGGAGGCCTTCGCGCCGCCCGCCGAGCGCGCCGCCGCCCAGCGCAAGACCGTGTGACGCCGATGCCGCTGAATTGAAAGCTCTTTCCTGCCGCGATCGGGCCTTCGCTTGAATTGACCGCGAAAAGCCCAGATATCGGGACTTTGACAACAATGGACCAGAAGATGATCGACGAGAAGAACGAGACGACCGAGGACGCCGCGGGCAAGCCGGAAACCGCCGCCGAGGCTCCCGTCGGAGCGGGCGAGGAGCAGGCGTCGGCCGAACTCGAAGCCCTGCGCGCCGAAAATGCGCAGATGAAGGACAGGCTGCTGCGCGCGCTCGCCGAGATGGAGAATCAGCGCCGCCGCACCGAGAAGGAAATTGCCGACGCGAAGAGCTACGGCGTGACGAGCTTCGCGCGCGAAATGCTGGCGCTGGCCGACAATCTGCGCCGCGCGCTGGAAAATTTCCCGCAGGCGGAGCGCGACAAGCTCGACCCGGCCGTTGCGACGCTGATCGAGGGCGTCGAGCTGACCGAGCGCGATTTCCACTCGCGGCTCGCGCGTTTCGGGGTGAAGAAGATCGAGGCGCAGGGCGCCCGCTTCGACCCAAATCAGCATGAGGCGCTGTACGAGATTCCGGACGAGACGCAGCCGGCCGGCACGGTCGCGCAAGTGATCGAGCCGGGCTTCACCATCGGCGATCGCGTGCTGCGTCCGGCCAAAGTCGGCGTGACCCGCGGCGGTCCGAAGGCTTCCGCGTGACGGGCGCCCGATTGGTCGAAGCGTCCCCGAAGCGCGGCGTCGTCGCCGCTGCAGTCTATCGCGAGGGACGCAAGGTCGCCGATATTGCGGTTGAAGAGGCGGGCGCCTGGGCCCGCCGCCCCGGCCATGTCGTCTGGATCGGGCTCTATGAGCCCTCCCGCGACCTGCTCGGCGAGCTGAGCCGCCAGTTCGATCTGCACCCGCTGGCGGCGGAGGATGCGGAGAACGCGCATCAATATCCGAAGCTCGAACAATATGGCGACAGCCTGTTCATCGTCGCGCGCACCGCGCAGATGGTGAACGGCCGCGTCGCATTCGGCGAGACGCATGTTTTCCTCGGGCGGGGATTCGTCGTCACCGTGCGTCACGGCGCCTCGCGCAGTTATGGGCAATTGCGTGACCGCTGCGAAGCGGGCCAACCGGGCTTCGCCGAGGGCGAGGATTATATTCTTTACGCGATCCTCGATTTCATCGTCGATAATTACTTTCCCGTGCTCGACATGATCAACGAAGAAGTCGAGACCATCGAGGACCGCGTTCTCGCGACGACGCTCGAAACCGGCGATATCGAGCGGCTCTACACGCTGCGGCGTGATCTCTTGCGCCTGCGCAACGCCGCTGCGCCGCTCGCCGACGTGTGCCGCAGGCTGGAACGCGGCGAACTGAAGCCGATCGACCATAATATGCGGCCGCATTTTCGCGATGTGACCGACCATCTGCGCCGCGTGCAGGAGACGATCGACACGCTGCGCGAGGTGCTCGCCTTCGCCTTCGAGGCGAGTCTGATGAATGCGCAAATGCAGCAGAACGTCACCTCGCGCCGCCTTGCGGCCTGGGCGGCGATTCTCGCCGTGCCGACGGCGATCGCCGGCATCTATGGAATGAATTTCGAGAATATCCCGGAGCTGAAATGGCGCTATGGCTATTTTCTGGTTCTCGGCGCGATGGCGCTGATCTGCGGGACGCTCTACCGCCGGCTGCGCAGGGCGGGCTGGCTTTAGTTGATTTTCCGGAAACGCCCATTGGCGTAACAAGCTTACCCATACCTTACGAAAGTTTCATTCCGTCTCCATTGGCCTGCAAAGCCCCGTACCCCATCTTCAGCAACGAAGCGGGCGCGCCCCGCGACACTCTGCGCCGCCGCGGCCGCGGCGCGAAGATGGAGATTAATTCTCATGACTGTTCCGGCGTTCAACCGTCATTATCACGATCTTCGCAGCCGCCGTCCGTTGCGCGCCGCATTGCTCGGCGCGGCCGCGGCTTTGGCGCTCGGCTCGACGATGACGCTGACGCCCTTCAGCGGCGCGCGCGCCGAGGCGCCGCTGTCGCAGCCGCAGGCGCCGGCCGCCGGACCCGCCTCCTTCGCCGATATCGTCGACCGCGTTAAGGGCGCGGTCGTCGCCATCAAGGTAAAAACCGTCGTTCAGAGCGAGACGCCGGAGATCCCGGACCTCTCGCCGGACGATCCGCTCTACCGCTTCTTCAAACGTTTCGGCGAGACGCCGGGCGCTCCGCATCCGCGCAAGCAATTCGCCATGTCGCAGGGCTCGGGCTTCATCATCAGCCAGGACGGCTATGTCGTCACCAACAACCATGTCGTCGAACATGCGAGCGACGTCGAAGTGACCCTGGACAGCGGCAAGACGCTGCCCGCCAAAGTCATCGGCACGGACAAGCGCACCGATCTCGCCTTGTTGAAGATCAGCGAAAGCGGAACCTATCCTTACGTCGCCTGGTCCAACACGACGCCGCGGGTCGGCGATTGGGTGATTGCGGTCGGCAATCCTTTCGGCCTCGGCGGCACGGTGACGGCCGGCATCGTCTCGGCGCGGGGGCGCGATATCGGCGCTGGCCCCTATGACGATTTCCTCCAGATCGACGCGCCGGTGAACCGCGGCAACTCGGGCGGTCCCGCTTTCGACATGCATGGCGCGGTGATCGGCGTGAATACGGCGATTTATTCGCCGTCCGGCGGTTCCGTCGGCATCGGCTTCGCCATCCCGACCGAAGTCGCAAAGGACGTCATAACGGCGCTGAAGGAGAAGGGCTCGGTTCAGCGCGGCTGGATCGGCGTGCAAATTCAGAATGTGACGCAGGACATCGCCGACAGTCTCGGCCTCAAATCGACGAAGGGCGCGCTGATCGCCCAGCCGCAGAAGAGCGGCCCGGCGGAGGCTGCGGGTCTTAAAGCCGGCGACATCATCACCGGCGTCGACGGCGAGAAGATCGATGGGCCGCGCGAGCTTGCCCGCAAGATCGCCGCGATCGGCCCCGGCAAGACGGTGGAGTTGACCTATCTGCGCAACGGCTCGGAGAAGACCGCCAAACTCAAGACCGGCGTCTTGCCGGAAGAGCGTGAGGCGAAGGCCGAAGTCGGCGGGGACCAGGGCGGCGCGCTGACGGGCCTCGGCCTCGAGGTGGCCCCCGCCTCGGAGCTGCGCGGGGCCGGCGCCGAGGGCCTCTATGTAACAGCCATCGACCCTTCGGGGACGGCGGCGCAGAAAGGCCTGCGGCGCGGCGACGTGATCCTGGAGGCGAGCGGCCAGCCGGTGAATACGCGCGGCGAGCTGGCGGCGGCTTTCGACGCCGCCCGCAAGGATGGCCGCAAATCCGTGCTGCTGCGGGTGAAGTCGGCCGAGGGAACGCGTTTCGTCGCGGTGCCGGTCAACCCCTCCTGACCGGCGCAAAGAGACACGAGCTTCTTGCGCAAGGGCCGCGATTCCGCCCCACTTGATCGCGGCCGGCGCAAGGGCGCGCCGTCGGCCCCCTCCCGACGAGCGCGCATCGGCAGGTCGGCGCAGCGCGCTGGCCTGCCCTTTTTTTGCAAAACCTGTTTAAATGGATGCGATGCGGATTCTGATCATCGAAGACGACAAGGAAGCGAGCGCTTATCTCGTCAAGGCCTTCCGCGAGCAGGGGCATGTGGTGGACCACGCGCCCGACGGCGTCGAGGGCTATGCGGCGGCGCGCGAGGGCGATTACGACGTGCTGATCGTCGACCGGATGTTGCCACGGCTCGACGGCCTCTCGCTGATCTCGGCGCTGCGCGAGCAGAAGGTCGAGACCCCGGTGCTGATCCTCTCGGCGCTCGGCCAGGTGGACGACCGCGTCAAGGGACTGCGCGCCGGCGGCGATGATTATCTGCCGAAACCCTACGCCTTTTCCGAGCTGCTCGCCCGCGTCGAGGCGCTCGCGCGGCGCCGCTCCGGGCCGCGTGGCGAAGAAACCCATTATCGCGTCGGCGATCTCGAGCTCGACCGGCTCGCGCATAAGGTGACGATGGCCGGCGAAGAGGTCGTGCTGCAACCGCGCGAGTTTCGCCTGCTCGAATATTTGATGAAACATGCCGGGCAGGTGGTGACGCGCACCATGCTCCTGGAAAATGTCTGGGATTACCACTTCGATCCGCAGACCAATGTCATCGACGTGCATATTTCGCGGCTGCGCGCGAAGATCGACAAGGGCAGGACGGTTCCGCTGCTGCATACGATCCGCGGCGCAGGCTATATGATCCGGCCGCCGAGCGAATAACCACTTCCCCAAAGCGTCCACGCCGCCCGCCGCGCCCTGTGCCGGCGCAGAGCGCAACCTATCTATGGACGAAAGGGGAATAAACCCATGCGCAAGCTCATGCGAATATTTGCGGTGATGCTGCTTCTGCTTGAAGCGAGCTTCGCCGCCACGCTCGTCGTCGTCGGGGCGGCGCACGCGGCAACGCCCGCGGGCGTGGTTCAAGTTCTGCGGTGAGCGGGCGTCTGCGCAGGCGCCCGCAAGCCCTTCTGGCGACGTTCAAGCCACGGCCATGGCGGCTGGATTGGTGTTCACGACGCCGCTGTGGAAATTTCCGAGCGGCGTGAATGAGAATTGATTTCCTGCCGTCGGGCTGAGGAAGCCGGCCGCCTTGACGGCCGCCGGGACGTCCGTAAACGACTTCACATTCGGATTGCGAAGCCCGAACGCCCAATTCTCCCAAGGCCGGGCGTGCGTCGCGGCGCGCCCGACGGCGCGATGGCCGCCTTCGACTTGCATCAGCTCGCCGCCGACCTGCGCAAGCCGCCAGTGTCCCGCCGCGGCCATATCGCCGATCCAGGCGAGCAGGGCCGCATTGGTCAGTTCCTCGGCGAGCTGCTGCGTCTGCCAGAAAAAGTCTGGACGGGTGAACGTGTCTTTTCCATGCGGCATGCTGAAAAGCAGCGTCGCCGCCGTTCCGCCGCGTGATCTCGCATAGTCATAGTGGATTTGTTCCTCGGTCAAGATCGCCCAGAGTGCGTCGTAGACTTGGCCATGAAGGGCGAGAGCCGCCTGATTTTGCAGCGCGTTTTCGTAAAAGGTGACGAAGAGCGCCTCTCCGGTCGCCAATATGTTGAAATAATCGGTGAGAGTGAGGGCGTGCGCCTCCTGCGCGTCGACCAGCGCGGCTGCGGCGGCGCCGGCGGCCGCGAGCACCTGTCGTCGGCGGAGAGGTTTCGAAAAAGCGTTGTCCGTGGGCGCTTCCTGCGAGGCTTTGGAAATCATCGGGGACATGGCTCCCTCCATGAAGGACGAAAATCTCCCAGCTCTTTCCGTCGCTGCGCCGCATTTAGGGCGGTGATTTCCAGGTCATTGGGGGAGCGCGTGGATAAGCGAAAAGAAATTCGCGTTGACAGCCATGTCAGCCGCATATGGCAACGTCGTTGGAAGCGAATGAAAAATAGCGCTTCCCGCCGCCGGTCCTCGTCGCAGCGCAAAGCTGGAAGAGCCGATGTTTCAAATAGGCGGAGACGGTTTATCGTGTTCTTTCGGCGCTGCTTTTAAGGTTCGTCTGCGCCCATGCTCGCCGGATCGTCGCGCTCCTTGCCAAAGAAACTCATCGCCGCCTTCGCTTGGCGCGGCGCCGAGCGCGCGCAGGCCGACTGCGGCGACAGGGCATAGGCGCGAGGCTCCAGCGCCCCCGGCCGGGCGAGCAGGGGATCGGCGCGCCGGTCGCCTTGGCCGAGAAAGTCCTTCGGCGCGTCGCCGCCGCTCCAGCAATTGTAGGAAAAGCGCATGCCGCCGGGATCGCCGTCGGCGAGCGGCCCGCCTGCGTCGCTGAACAGGATGTTGTTTACGATTTGCGTATTGCTGTGCTTGTCCGCGTCGATGAAAATCGCCGCATCGGTCGCATTGGCGAATGTATTGTGGGCGATGAGGGCGTCGCGCAATCCGCCGCCGAGATCGTAATTACCATAATAGAAGCCATAACGCGTGCCGACGGTGATGTTGTTCTTGATGAGAAGATCCGACAGCGGCAGCGGCGCAGACTCGTAGCGCTCATTCGCCGCGCCGATGCCGATCGCCCGTTGCGCGCCCTTGAGCAGGAACCTTTTGTCGTCGGTCGCATAGCTGAAATTGCCGTCGACGACGGTCGAAGGCGCGTTGTCGAGGTAGATGTTCATACTGTAATTATCATAAACGATGTTTTTGACGATCTTCGTCGCCCGCGCCCGCAGCGCCGAAACGCCCTCGCCGTAATTTTGATAGACGCGGTTTTCGCTGAAAACGGACCCTTGCGCATCGGCCGATTGCAGCGCCGCCGGCCATCCGCCGTCCTTCTCATGGTCGCGGTTCACCAGGCAATTGTGGAAAATCTCGCTTCTCGTGACGAGATTGTCGCGCGAAGCCGCTTGGCCGCCCTCGACGAGAACGCCGGAGAGATAATTATCGTGCACGATCGCATCGGCGATCGTCACCTCGCGCGTTCCATCGACGTCTATTCCGGACCCGGTCGCGTTTCGCACCTCGAAGCCGGAAAAGACGACATGATCGCCGGTGATCCGCACCAGATCGCGTCCGGCTGGCGCGCCTTCGCCGGCGATGATCGGCCGCTCGCCAGGATAGGCGCTGAAACGCAGGGGCGCCGCCGCCGTCCCGCTGCGGGCGATGCGCACAATCTCCCGGTAGACGCCCCCGCGCGCGAAAATCGTGCTTCCCGCCCGGGCGCGGGCCGCCGCGGCCGACAGCGTCCGCAAGGGGCGCTCGAGCGTCCCTGGATTGCGATCGCTGCCGGTCGGCGCGACATAAAGGACCGTCTCGGCTGAAGCCGCATCGGAAAGACCGAGCAGCGCGGCCCCCGCCATCAACGACAACGCCTTTCCCAGATCGAATGAAAAGCCTGTCCTTTTCATCAGCAGCCTTCTTCTTATTCTCACTTGTCTTCGCCCCCCGAACCTCGGCAAGCTCCGTTACGCGCTCAATTGCGGCGCGGGGGTCGATTGCCAATTATGAACATGCTGCGCATCTGCGGCCGGACCAGAGGAGGGGGCTCCATGTTCAAGGATGCGATCGTGAAGGCCGGTCTGCATATCGGCGGGTTGGCCGGCGTCGATAAATTATTCGCCGCGCCCGGCGTGCGCGGCGCGATCGTCATGCTGCATCGCGTGCGCCCGCGGTCTAAAGAAGCTTTTCAGCCCAACAGGCTCTTGGAAATCGAGCCGGAAGCGCTCGATGAAAGCCTCTCGCTCCTGAAAAAGGCCGGATATCTTTTCGTGAGGATGGATGATGTGCCGCGCCTGTTGCGCGGCCCGCGCGCGGCGCCGTTCATCGTCATGACCTCGGACGACGGCTATCGCGACAATATTGAGCACGCTCTGCCGATCCTGAAAAAACACGATTGCCCGATGATGATCTACCTCACCACGGGTTATGTGAAAGGCGAGGCGCGCTTGTGGTGGATCGAGCTCGAGGAGGCGATCCGCCGTCTCGATGAGATCGAGATAAAGGCGCCAGAACGCATCCGGCTTGTGACGCGCAGCACGGCGCAGAAAAACCGCGCCTTCGATTTCTGCCTCGCCAGGCTGCGCCCCGACAGCGTCATGCGCGCTGAGGTCGCTTCGCTCGCCGCCGAGGCCGGCGTCGATGCCGCGGCGATCGTGCGCGACGCCTGTCTCAACGGCGACGAAATCGCCGACATCGCCAAGGCCGAGCCCTTGATCTCCTTCGGCGCGCATACGCTCAACCATTTGCGGCTGAAGCACCATGAAGAGCCCGTGGCGCGGCGCGAGCTTTTCGACGCGAAGGCCGAGCTTTCAGACTGGCTCGGCGCGCCCATCGACCATGTCGCTTATCCTTTCGGCGACGACGACTCGGCCGGTCCGCGCGAGTTTCGCTTGGCCGAGGCTGCGGGCTATGTCACCGGCGTCACCACCGAGGGCGGCGTGCTCGATGAAAGCGCGGCCCGCGATATGTGGGCCTTGCCCCGCGTTTTCTTCAGCGGCGTGTCGTTGACGCCGCACGGCCTGCGCCTCAAAGTGTCGGGCGTTCCCTTCTACGTCAGGGACATATTGCGCAAGCGCGGCGCCTGAAGCGGGTCCTCATGAGGCTTGGCAAACTTTTTCGAACGACGGTCTTCAAACTGTCCGTCGCCTATCTCCTGTTGTTTTCCCTCGGCGCCTGGCTCGCTCTGGCGAGCGTCGGCGCGCGGGTCACGCAGGTGCTGCACGAGCAGGCCGCCCAGACCGTGGATGCCGAAATGCTCGGGCTCGCCGAGCAATATGAGGAAGGCGGCATCCGGCAGCTCACGCTCGCGGTCGAGCGGCGCGCGCGCGCGCCGGGCGGGGCGATCTATCTCGTGACGACCTTCAGCGGCGACGTCATCGCTGGCAATGTCGCCGCTTTGCCGCCGACGCTGCCGCCCGGCGGCGCCCTCGCCGAAGTGCTTTACGAGCGTCGCGGCCAGGTCGGCGCCCGTCATCACGCGCTCGCCCGGCAATTCGTGCTTCCCGGCGGCTTTCGGCTCGTCGTCGGCTCCGACACCGAGGACCAGCAGGCGCTGCGCGGGATTTTGAAACATGCGCTCGGCGTGTCGCTGTTCTGGCTGTCGCTGTTCGGCACACTCGGCGGTCTCGCCGTCGCCCACCGCGTTTTGGAGCGCGTCGATCTGATGTCGGCCTCGGCGCGGCGCATCATGGCGGGCGAGTTGAACAAGCGTCTCCCGGTCAGCGACGCGGGCGACGAGCTCGACCGGCTCGCAGAAAATCTCAACGCCATGCTGGAGCGGATCGAGGAATTGATGGCGGGGCTCAGGGAGGTCTCCGACAATATCGCCCATGATCTGCGCACGCCTCTCACCCGCCTGCGCAACCGCGCCGAGGAGGCGCTGCGCGCCGGCGGCGAGGAACGCGCGCGGGCGGCGCTCGCCGGGGTGATCGAAGAATCGGACGGGCTCATTCGCGTCTTCGACGCCTTGCTGCTGATCGCCCGGGCGGAGGCCGGCTCATCCGGGGAGGCGATGGCCGAGATCGACGCCGGCGCGGTGCTGCGGGACATCGTCGAAATGTATGAGCCGGTCGCCGAAGAGCAGGGGGCAAGGCTCGTCTCCTCCTGCGAGGGCGAGCTGATGGTGCGCGGCAACAAGCAGCTTCTCGGCCAGACGCTCGTCAATCTCGTCGACAATGCGCTGAAATATGGGGTGAGCGGCGGGGAGCCCAGCATAGAGGCGCGGGCCCGCCGCGTCGGCGGGTCGGTCGAAATCACCGTCGCCGACCATGGTCCGGGCGTGCCGCAGCAGGACCGCGAGCGCGTCTTGCAGCGTTTCGTGCGGCTCGAAAACTCCCGTTCGCGGCCGGGCTCGGGCCTCGGCCTGTCATTGGCCGCGGCGGTGGCGCGGCTGCATCACGGCGCGCTGCGCATCGAGGACAATGCGCCGGGGCTGCGCGCCGTCATCTCGCTGCCGGCGGCGCGGGTCGCCGCCTCGCGGGCGGAGCGCGGGAACGTCTGACGATTCGCAATGCGCAGCGCGAGCTGATCGGCGGCGCGCGAGCGGGGAGCCATCGGCGGCGCCTCCACGGCCGGCAGGCGCACCAGCACGATGGCGCCGACGCCGAGGCGCGATCTTATCCGCATCTTGCCGCGATGCAGCTCGATCAGCGAGCGCGCGATAGCGAGGCCGAGCCCGGAGCCCTTCATGCCGTTCTCCATCACGGCGGAGCGCTGCTCGAAGGGCCGACCCAGGCGGCCGAGCGCGTCTTTCTCTATGCCGCAGCCATTGTCCTCGACGAAGACGTTGAGCCATGCGCCGGCCTTGCGCGCGACCAGCCGGATGCGCCCGCCCGGGGAGGTGAATTTCACGCTGTTGGAGAGCAACATGCCGAGGCTCTTCAAGAGCGCGTCGCGATCGCCGCTGCAGCGCAGCTCGCCGCCTATGTCGAGAGAGATGGCGATGTTCTTGGCCGCCGCCCGCTGGCGCCAGCGCTCGGCCGCGGCGCTCATCACATCGGCGATGCGCAGCTCGCGCTCGGCGAGCCGCACCCGGCCCGCTTCGAGCTCGGACATGTCGATGAGATCCGAGAGAACTTCGTGCAGATAGGAGCCGCTCTTGTGAATGTCGCGGCAATATTCGAGATATTTCGGCGAGCCGAGCGCGCCGTAGGTCTGCTCCAGCATCATTTCGGAGAAACCGATCACCGCGTTCAGCGGCGTGCGCAATTCGTGGTTCATATTGGCGAGGAAGACCGATTTCGCGATATAGGCCGCCTCGGCCTCGGCCTTCTGGAAGTGATATTGCTCGGCGAGCGTCGCCAATTGCTGCGCCTGCATTTCGAGCTTCTGGCGCGACTTGGTGAGATCGGCGACGCTCGCGGTCAGGCGGCGCTCCGACTCGCGCAGCTTCTCCTCGTTCCATTTCAATTGGGTGATGTCGGCGCCGACAGAGACATAGCCGCCGTCCTTGGTGCGCCGCTCATTGACCTGGAGCCAGCGCCCGTCGAGCAGCCGCACCTCATAGGTGCGCCCGGCGGCGGAGCGCTGTTCTTGCGCCGGCGCGATTTCGGTCTGGATCAAGGGCGCGGTGGCGTGCGCCATGATCTCGGCATAGGGCGCGCCCGGCGTCGCGACCTCGGGCGTCAGCCCGTGCAGATCGAGGAATTTCGAATTGCAGGTGACGAGCCGGTTCTGCGCGTCCCACAGCACGAAGGCTTCGGAAATCGCCTCGATGGCGTCGCGCAGGCGCAGATTGGCCGTCGCCGTATGTTCCGCGAGCGCATGTTGCTCGGAGACGTCGACCGCAATGCCGACGAGATGGCGCCCGCGCGCGTCCTCCAAAAGCTCGGCGCGGGCGCGCAGCCAGACCCACTCGCCGCGGCCTTTGCGCACGCGGAACTCCCGATCGACGCAGCGACTCCCGGAGCTTGCGGCGAGCTCCGCCATTTCGGCGAGGCCGCCGATCTTTTGGTGCAGCAACGCCTCCACTTCGCCGACCTTCAGACAGCGCCGCTCGGCCGGCATGCCGAGCAGCTCGTACATCGAGTCGGACCAATAGATGCAGCCATTGTCGATGTCCCAGTCCCACAGGCCGCAGCGCCCGCGCGACAAGGCCGTCTCCAGCCGGCGGCGGATGAGGTCGTTCACCTTCTCGGCCGCCTGCCGCCGCCGGGTCTGATGGACATAGGAGGCGACCACCGCGAGCAGCATCGCCGTCGTCGCGGCGAAGATCAGCACATAGCGCCAGGCGATGGTCCGCCAGGGCGACAGCAGCTGGTCGAGCGGGTGGATCAGCGCCAGCTGCCCGAGCGGCGCCGGCAATTTGCGGATGATCGCCAGCGCCTCGCCGCCCTCGGCGAGGGTGATTCGGGTTGGTCTCTGAACCTCGTCGGCGCCCAAGAGGCCGAGAATGTCGGCGAGGGCGCGCCCCGTCGCCGGCGGCGCCGCCGCTGCAATCCGGCCCGCCGCGTCGCTGACGATGATCCGCCGGCCGCGCGCCGCCGCCTCCGGCAGCAGGCCGGAGAGCCGCGTCTCGAGCTGCCGCGGCTTTACGGCGGCGGTCTCGTGAAGCTCGCGCCACAGCGAGGCCGCGACGATCTCCAGATCGGCGCTCGCATCGTTCAACACCCGCTCATGCACGCTCGCGGTGAGCGTCGCGGCGAAGCCGGTGAGACAGACGAGGCCGATGGCGCAAGCGGCGAGGGCCGTGCGGCGGAGCCACGCGCCCTCCAGGCCGCGGCCGCGCGGCCGTGGCTCTAAGAAGCCGCGCGCGCCCCAGACCGTCTCGGCATGACTCGTCGTGTTGGTCGCGTTGGCGCGCGCCATTTTGGAATTCCCCTCGATGCCGGTGAACGGGACTGAAAGCGGCTAAGCTCCCGAATCAACCACATCTGAATCTTCCCCGGCGCGATTGTCCAGAGCTTAATCGCGCGTTAACGCCCCGTGCCTGTGAATGATTTGTACATTCCCTTCCGGATGAATCGCTTAGCGTTTCAGGACAGCGCGCGGGTGACGATATCGGTGGCGTCGCTCGACAAGCCCGGCTTGGCGAGGATGCGGCGCAGCGTCTGTTCGGCCAGATCGCGGCGCTTGGCTTCGAGCGTCCGCCACGACCGCAGGCTGGTGAGCAGCCGCGCCGTCACCTGCGGGTTGATGGCGTCGAGCTCCAGCGCCACATCGGCGAGCAACGCATAGCCGGAGCCGTCGGCGGCGTGGAAGCGCGTCGGATTGGCGTTGCAGAAAGCGGCGATCAGCGAATAGACGCGGTTGGGATTGGCGAGCGAGAAGTCGGGATGCGTCATCAGCCGGCGCACGCGCTCGGTGGTCGCCGCCTCGGGAATGACCGCCTGGAGGTAGAACCATTTGTTGATGACCAGCGCGTCCCCTGCATACTGGTTGTAGAAGCGCGCGAGCGCCTCCTCGCGGGCCGGGCCGCCGATCAGCGACAATGTTCCGAGCGCCGCGAACTGGTCCGTCATATTGCCGGCGGCGTCGAACTGCCGCTTGGCCAGCGCCTCGCCCTTGGCCGCGTCGCCGGCGGCGATCATGTCGAGCGCCGCGTTGCGCAGCGCGCGCTTGCCGGCGCTGGCGGCGTCCGGCTTGTAGGGTCCGGGCGTCGCAAAGCGCTCATAGGCTCGCGCCAGCGGCTCGGCGAGCGCCACGCCCAGCTCCTCGCGCAGCGATTTGCGCGCAGCGAAGAGAATGTCCGGGTCGACGTCATGGCCCATCTCGCGGGCGAGGTCGATCTCCGTCGGCGGCGTCAGCGCCAGCGCGGCGAAGGCCGGGTCGTTCTCCACCGCATCGAGGAGGCGGCGCAGCGCGTCGATGAAAGCGCGGTCGTCGGGCGGGGCGCCCGCGCCGCGCAGCGCCGAGACGCGTGCGAAAATCGAGCTGAGCGCCAGGCTTTGCGCCGCCTGCCAGCGGTTGAAGGCGTCGTCGTCATGGGCGAGCAGCCGTTCGAGGTCCCGGTTGTCCGGCGCGGGCTCGAGCCGCACCGGCGCCGAAAAATGCCGCAGCGCCGAGACCACCGGCCGCGACGGCACATTCTCGAAGGTGATGGCGCGGGTGGGAGTCGTCAGCTCGATGAGGCCGCGGGCGCATTCCTCCTTGCTGGCGTCGGCGGAGACGAGATCGAGCTTTTCCCCGTTTTCCCCAAACAGCGCCAAAGCGATCGGGATGACGAGCGGCTTCTTCTCGCTCTGGCCCGGCGTCGGCGGCGTCTCCTGCTTCAACGACAGGGTCAGCGTCTTGGCCTCGCCGTCATAGGCGCTCTCCAGCGTCACGAGCGGCGTGCCGGCCTGACTATACCAAAGCGCGAATTGCGCCAGATCGCGGCCGGAGCTTTCGGCGAAACAGGAGAGGAAGTCCTCCACCGTCGCGGCGGTCCCGTCGAAACGCTCGAAGTAAATGTCCATGCCGCGGCGGAAATCGGCGTCGCCAATCAGCGTCTTCAGCATGCGGACGATTTCGGCGCCCTTCTCGTAAACCGTCGCGGTGTAGAAATTGTTGATCTCGCGGTAGACTTCGGGCCGAACCGGATGGGCGAGCGGGCCGGCGTCCTCGGCGAATTGCGCGAGGCGCAGGCCGCGCACCTCGCTGATGCGCTTGACCGCGCGCGAGCGCTGGTCGGCGGAGAATTCCTGATCGCGGAAGACGGTCAGCCCCTCCTTCAGACAGAGCTGGAACCAGTC
Organism: Beijerinckiaceae bacterium; assembly: GCA_033853615.1. Taxonomy (GTDB): domain Bacteria; phylum Pseudomonadota; class Alphaproteobacteria; order Rhizobiales; family Beijerinckiaceae; genus Methylosinus. The sequence goes on from JAWOLK010000103.1 coordinate 20,697, forward strand.
GCGGCAGGTGATGCGATTGCCGGTCCAATTGTGGAAATATTCATGGGCGATCACGCTTTCTATGCCGGCGTAATCGACGTCGGTCGCCGTCGCGGGCGAGGCCAGCACATATTTGTCGTTGAAGATATTGAGGCCCTTGTTCTCCATCGCGCCCATGTTGAAATCGGAGACGGCCACGATGTTGAACACATCGAGATCATATTCGCGGCCGAAGGACTCCTCGTCCCAGCGCATCGAGCGCACCAGAGCGTCCATCGCATAGGAGGCCCGCGCCTCCTTGCCGTGCTCGACATAGATGGCGAGCTCGACCTCGCGCCCCGAGCGCGTCTTGAACGGCTCGCTGATATGGGCGAGATCGCCGCCGACGAGGGCGAAGAGATAGCAGGGCTTTGGGAAGGGGTCACGCCAGACGGCGTAATGGCGGCCATCGCCTAGATCGCCCCTTTCGATCGGGTTGCCATTGGCGAGCAGGACCGGCGCTTCAGCCTTATCGGCCTCGATGCGGGTGGTGTAGACGCTGAGCGCGTCGGGCCGGTCGAGGAAATAGGTGATGCGGCGAAAACCTTCCGCCTCGCATTGCGTGCAATAGGCCGAGCCCGACCGATAGAGGCCGGAGAGCTGCGTATTGGCGGTCGGATCGACCTCGGTCTCGATGTCGAGCGTAAAGG
>JAWOLK010000104.1:0-17003 GCA_033853615.1 Beijerinckiaceae bacterium
CGATCGAATAAAATTCGCCCTGCGAATTGTCGCCGCGCAGAATGCAGGACGGATATTTCCAGGTGATCGCCGAGCCGGTCTCGACCTGCGTCCAGGAAATATGCGAATTGCGGCCACGGCAATCGCCACGCTTCGTGACGAAATTATAAATGCCGCCCTTGCCCTCGCTGTCGCCGGGATACCAGTTCTGCACAGTCGAATATTTTATTTCGGCGTCGTCCAGCGCAACAAGCTCCACGACTGCCGCGTGAAGCTGGTTCTCGTCGCGCTTGGGCGCCGTGCAGCCTTCGAGATAGCTGACATAGGACCCCGCGTCGGCGATGATCAGCGTGCGCTCGAACTGGCCGGTGTTGCGCTCGTTGATGCGAAAATAGGTCGACAACTCCATCGGGCAGCGCACGCCCGGCGGCACGTAGACGAACGAGCCGTCCGAGAAAACGGCCGAGTTCAGCGTCGCGAAGAAGTTGTCCGTCACCGGCACGACCGAGCCGAGATATTTGCGCACCAGCTCCGGATGCGTCTGCACCGCCTCGGAGATCGGACAGAAGATCACGCCCGCCTTGGCGAGTTCCTCCTTGAAGGTCGTCGCCACCGAGACGCTGTCGAAAACGGCGTCCACCGCCACTTTGCGCGTCTCGACGCCGGCGAGGATCTCCTGCTCGCGCAGCGGAATGCCGAGCTTTTCATAGGTGCGCAGCAATTCGGGATCGACCTCGTCGAGCGACTTTGGACCCGCCGTCGACTTGGGCGCGGCGTAATAATAGAGATCCTGATAATCGATCGCCGGATAGCCGACCCGCGCCCAGCGCGGCTCGCGCATCGTCAGCCAGCGGCGATAGGCGTCGAGGCGCCACTCGGTCAGCCAGGCGGGTTCGTTCTTTTTTGCCGAGATGAAGCGAACGATGTCCTCGTTCAGCCCCTTCGGCGCTTTCTCCGATTCGATATCGGTGAAAAACCCGTATTTATAGGCGTCCACGTCGATGGATTCGACGCGTTCAACGGTCTCTTTCAGAGCCGCCATTCCATTTCTCCTCGTCACAACGGGTTCAAGGCCCGTCGGCCGAATCAATGGCCGCGAGACCCCTTGATCTCAACGGCCTGCTCAGGCGGCGGTTTGCCGCGATTTCATTCGTTCGACAACCCGTCCAAGCGCCGAGCCGAATAATTCTACATCCTTTGGCGCGGAAGACCAACCCAGACTCGAGCGGAGCGCTTCACCTTCCTCGATCCCCATCGCCTGGAGCACGTGAGAAGCGCGCACCTTGCCGGAGGAACAGGCCGAGCCCGACGACACGGCGACGCCTTCGAGATCGAGCGCCATCAGCAGCGTGCGGGCGGAATAGCCCGGCGTGATGAAGGCGCTCACATTGGGCAGGCGCTCCGCCCCGCCGCCAAGCACGCGCGCTTGCGGGAGGATTTCGCCGACCCGCCGCTCGAGCGCGTCGCGCAACGCCGCGAGCCGTTCCGCCTCTTGCGCCAATGACGCCGTCGCCGCCGCGAACGCCGCCGCAAAACCTGCGATCGCGGCGGGATTCTCGGTCCCCGCCCGGCGCCCCCCCTCCTGGCCGCCGCCGCGCAACAATGGATCTCTTATATGGAGATCCTCCTGCGAAAATGCGAGAACCCCGGCGCCGGTCGGCCCGCCGAGCTTGTGCGAGGAAAAAAACATCATATCGGCGCCGCTGTCCGGAAGCCTTGTTTCAATGCGCCCGATCGCCTGGGTGGCGTCGCAGACGACGAGCCCGCCCGCCGCATGGACCATTTCGGCCGCCTGCCGAACCGGCTGGATGACGCCGGTTTCATTATTGGCCGCCTGCAGCGCAAGGAGAATGCGCTTGCCGGCATGACGCGCGAGCGCCTGCGCCAGCGCCTCGAGCGACAGCGCCCCGCCCGGCGTCAGCGCGATCGTTTCGACCGCCTGGGGCGGGAATCGGCGCCCCTGCAGCACGGCCGGGTGCTCCCCGGCGCTGATGAGAAGAATCTCGACGTCCTGCGCCACCCGCCCCCGTTGCAGATGCGGCGTCAGCGCCAGATTTGCGGCCTCCGTGGCGCCGCTCGTGAAAACGAGATTGCGCGCCGGCGCCCCGATCCCCCGCGCAATCGCCGTGCGGGCGTCTTCAATCACTGCGCGCGCCGCCCGCCCCTCGGCGTGGACCGATGACGGATTGCCGAGCGTGTCCATGGCCGCGAGCATGGCGGCGCGCGCCTCGGGGCGCAGCGGGGAAGTGGCGTTGTGATCGAGATAAGCGCGTGGACCGGACATGCCGCTTATGTAACTGCTTTGGAGGCAGAATGGGAGACCGCGCGGCGCCTCGCCGCCCATGCGCGAAATTGCTTGCATTTTTGTGCTTCCCGCGTGTTAGAACGCAGCCTGCCATTTCACGGGGAGCAAAATGCCCGAAGTCATCTTCACCGGCCCGGCCGGCAGGCTGGAAGGCCGCTTCCACCAATCCGCCACGCGCGGCGCGCCGATCGCCATTGTGCTGCATCCGCATCCGCAGTTCGGCGGCACGATGAATAATCAAATCGTCTATCACCTCTACTACGCCTTCGCCGAGCGCGGCTTTTCGGTTTTGCGCTTCAATTTCCGCGGCGTCGGGCGCAGCCAGGGCGCCTTCGACCACGGCGTCGGCGAATTGTCCGACGCCGCCGCGGCGCTCGACTGGGCGCAGGCGGTCAATCCGGAGGCGCGCGCCTGCTGGATCGCCGGCGTCTCCTTCGGCTCCTGGATAGGCATGCAACTGCTGATGCGCCGGCCCGAGATCGAAGGTTTCGTCTCGGTCGCGCCGCCGGCCAACCGCTTCGATTTCTCCTTCCTCGCCCCCTGCCCTTCTTCGGGCCTGTTCATCCACGGCGATCTCGACCGCGTCGCGCCGCTCAAGGAAGTCACCGGCCTTATCGAGAAGCTCAAGACGCAAAAGGGCATCGTCATCGAACATGCGGTGGTGAAGGGCGCGAATCACTTCTTCGAGAACAAGGTCGAGCCGTTGATCGCGGAAGTCGACGCCTATCTCGACAAGCGTCTCGGCAATCCGCCGCGCATCGCGATCCCGGCAAGGGGCGATTGAGGCCCCTCACCGGCCGGCGCGAAACCGCGCCACCACGCCGCCCGGCGTCGGCTCGGAAACCCCGGTCGTGCCCGGAAAAGTGATCGGCAGGCGCAAAAGCGCCCGCACCGCGAGATAGCCGAAGGCCTGCGCCTCGAGCGAATCCGAAGACCAGCCGAGAACATCGGCCGTCGTCACCTTGCAGGGCAGGCGCATCACCAATTCGCGCACAAGGATCGGGTTGCGGGCGCCGCCGCCGCAGACGATCAGCATTTGCGGCGGCGCCGGCAGATGCGGGAAAAGCCGCAGCACCGAGGCCGCCGTAAAGGCTGTGAGCGTCGCCGCTGCGTCCTCGGTCGAGAGGCGGCCCACGGCGCCGAGCGAAAAAGCGTTGCGATCCAGCGATTTCGGCGGCGGAACCTCGAAAAAGGGATGCGCCAGGAGGCGCAGCAGCGCCGCCTCATTGACCCGGCCGCGCGCCGCGGTGCGGCCGTGCCGGTCGATCGGCGCGCCGGTGCGCTCCAGCATCAAATCGTCGATCAGCGCATTGCCGGGGCCGGTGTCGCAGGCGATCGGCTCCTCGCCGTCGACGATATAAGTCACATTGGCGACGCCGCCGATGTTGAGCAGCGCCACCTCGCCCGCGAGCCCCGCCGAATTGACCAGCGCGCGGTGGAACACCGGCACGATCGGCGCCCCCTCGCCGCCCGCAGCGATGTCGGCGGCGCGAAAATCATAAGCGACGTCGACGCCGAGCCGCGCCGCCAGCGCCGGCCCGTCGCCGATCTGGATGGTGAGCCGCTGCTTGGGCCGGTGCAGCACCGTCTGGCCGTGAAAGCCGACGACATGGACCGTTCCCGCGTCGATCCCGTTATCGCGGAAAAAAGCCTCGACCGCCTCGGCGTGGCGCTCCGTCACCATGCGCTCGGCCGCCGCCAGCGCATCGGGCCGCGCCGTGCGATCCTCGAGCGTGACCGCTTCGGCCAGCGCGCGCCGCAGCAAGACCCGGTCTTCCTCGCCATAGGGGAAAAAACCGGTGGGGCCGAAGACGAGGCGGTCGGCGCCATTGGTCTCGATCAGCGCGACATCGACCCCGTCCATGGAGGTTCCGGACATAAGGCCGATGGCGCGGTAATTGGGCACAGGCGAATCTCCAAGCTGACGGCTCAGCTTAGCAGCAAAGACGGCGCGGCCCCATCCCCGGCCGCGCGAAAAGGCCGCCGCCTTACTTGGCCATGCAATCCTTGATGTCGCTCGCCGTCTTCATCTTCTCGAAAGTGTCAACGCAAAAGCGCTCGAGATCGGCGCGCAGATTGGGCTCTTTGGCTGCGGAACGAATGCCCATCGCGCCTTCGAGCAGTTCCTTTTGCGCGGCGTGGACCTGTTTCGGCGGCAGCAGCGAGGAGCAGCTCTCATATTTCGTCAGTAGCGCGTCGCATTGCGGAATGCCGGTCGGGTCGACGGCGAGGGCGGGCGTCGCTGCGAGAGTGAGCAGCAAAGCGAGACGAAGTTTCACGGGACTTTGTCCTCTCGTTGCGAAAGAGGCTTCGCCTATACCGCATTTTTGGCGGAAATGGCCCGAAAAGATACGGGCGACGGGCCTTTCTTTGGACCCGCCGCCCCGCTCCGGCGCAGTGTCTCGCGAGCGCTGGAGTATCCTGAAGCCTTACAGCTCGGCGAGATGGGCGCTCGGGTCGACCGGCTCTGCGCCCTTGCGCAGCTCGAAGTGCAGCTGCGGCGAGCTGACATTGCCGGACTGGCCCGATTTGGCGATGATCTGGCCGCGCTTGACCTGGTCGCCGCGTTTCACCTCGATCTCGCTGTTGTGGGCGTAGGCCGAGACGAAGCCGTTCGGGTGGCGGATCAGCACCAGATTGCCGTAGCCTTTCAGCTCATTGCCGGCATAGGCGACGACGCCGCCCTCGGCCGCCTTGACCGACGTTCCCTCCGGCACGGCGATGTTGATGCCGTCATTGCTGCCCTTGGCGAAGCCCTGAATCACCCGGCCGCGCGCCGGCCAGCGAAATTCCTTGGCCGCGTCGGACGTCGCCGATTTGTCCTCCTGGGCGACGGCCGCGCTCTTTTCGGCGGCTTTGCCGGCGGACGGCGCCTCGGCGAGTTTCGGTTCGGGCTTCGGCTCGGATTTCGCTTCCGTTTTCGACTTGGCCGAAACCTTCTCGACCGGCGCCTCGGCGACCTCAGTCGGCTTCGCCGGCGCGGCGATCGTCTCGCGCGTCGTCGTCTCGCGGGTGGTCTCGCGGGATTTGGCCGGCTTGTCGTCCCTGGCGGCGAGCCTCTTTTCTTCCTTCGCCTCCTTCACGGCGAGCTTCTTCGGCTCCGGCGCCTTGGCCGTCTTCTTCGGCTCGGCGACGGGCTCAGTCTTTACGGGCTTGGCCGGTTCGGCCTTGGCGAGCTTGGCGGCGGGTTTCGCCGCGGATTTCGCGGGCGGCTCCTCATGGGCCGCGGCCTTTGCGTCGGGCTTGGTCGCCTTGGCCTTGGATTTCGCGCTTTTTGGCTCCTCCGCCTCCTCGACCTTGGCGGTCTTGGTCTTGACCGCCTTGGATTTCACATCCTCGGCCGTCTTGTGCGAGGACGCTTTCTTTTCGTGCTCCGCCGCCGGCTCGGGCTTGACCGGTTCCGCCTTGGCGAGCTTGCGCGGCTCCGCGGGCGTCGGCTCGGCGGCCTTATGGGCGGGCTTTGACGGATGCGGCGTCTCCTCGACGTCCTTGCCGGCGGCCCGCTTGGTTTCGATCCTCTTCGCCTCCGGCGCGGGCTTGGGCTTTTCCTCGGCCTTGGGCGCCGGCTGCGGAGCGGGCGCGGCGGCGGCGGCCGGAGCGGCGGCGGCCGGCGCGGCGGCGGCCGCGGGATAGACGGGGATGACGAGACGCGCGCCGGGCTGCACCTGGGCGGCGTTGCTGTAGCCATTGACCCTCAGCAGCGCATCCGCCGGCACGCCATAGCGATTGGCGAGAACGGGGATGGTCTCGCCCGGGCCGACGGTGATCGGCGTGCCGTGTTCGGCGGTCCAGTGGTTGTAACTGCCGGCCTTGGCCGTCTGCGCAGCCACGGGGGCGGGCGCCGGCGCGGCAGCGGGCGCGGCGGAAGCGACGGGTGCGGCGGCGGGCGGCGGCAGCGGGCGCGATTGCACCGGCGCGGGGCTCAGCGGCTTCGGGCGGCTGATCGCGCCCGTCGGCGCGCGGTCGACCGAATTCGACGCGCTCTTGAACGGATTGGCGAAAGGATCGGCGGAAAACCGGCTCGCATCCGAGCAGCCGGCGATTAGCGCGGCTGTTCCAGCCGCCAACAAGAGCCGCAATGCGACCCGCGAAAGGAAAACCCGACGCTCTATTGCCATGACGCGACCCACCAGAACGCAACCTCAAACCTGGTTTATTTATGCGCGGCCGGGTTAAGGGAGCGTTTAAGATGAACGCCCGTTCATCAAGAAAGCAAAAATGCGCTGGCTTATAAGTTGCTAGGCGGCCACGAGCCGGACGCCGCAAGGGCGAGGCTCTACAGGGCCGAGGCGACGCCGGCGAGCGCCGGCGCCAGGCGACAGGGGCCGAGATCGCGCTCCCGAGCCGCGCCGCCGGCAAGCTCCAGCCGCATCAGGCGCGCGCGGCGCCGCTCTCCGGGCGCGGCCGGCGCCAGGCGGCCGAAGATCATCACCCCATCCGGCGCCAGGAGATCGAGCAGCGCCTGCGGCGGCTCCTCGACGGCGACATGGAGAATCATCCGCTCGAACGACCCGAGCGAGCGCGACGGCGCGAGCCCATCGGCGAACAGCACGCGGGCATTGGCGATCGACAACGCCGCCAGCCGCCGCTCCGCTTCGATCGCCAATGTCTCAAATCGCTCGAAGGTCGCCACCTCGCGCGCGAGACGCGCCAGCGCCGTCGTCGCATAGCCAGAGCCCGCGCCGACCTCCAGCACGCGATGCTGCGGCTGTGGCGCGAGCGCCTCCAGCGCGCGGGCGAGCTCCGCCGCCGAGGGCATCGTCTGGCCGCAGCCAATGGGGAGCGCAATGTCGCGCCGCGCCAGATCCTTGAACTTATGCGGCGCGAATAATTCCCGCGGCGCCGTCTCGATGGCGCGCATCACCGCGAGATTCTGGACGCCGGCGCGGCGCAGCTGCAGCAGCAGGGCGGCCCGCTGCTCAACCGACGCGCCCGCGTCCGCCACATTCATCGCGCCGTCTCGAAGGCCGCCGCAAGCCGCGTCACCGTCGGATGGTCGGTGAAGTCCAATTGCAGCGGCGTGATGGAAATCTTGTTGTTGTCGAGCGCTTCGAGATCGGTGCCGGGTCCCGGCGTGAAATTGCCGCGCTGGAACGAAATCCAGGAATAGGGATTGCCGCGCCCGTCCTTGCGGTCCTCGATCCGCATCAGATCATTGCTGCGCCTTCCCTGCATGGTGATGGCTATCCCCTCGATCTCCTGCGGCAGGCAATTCGGGAAATTCACATTCATCAGCACATTCTTCGGGATGCCGGACTCGATCAGTCGCCGGACGATGTCGACGCCATGGGCCTCGGCGCAGCCCCAGTGAATCGTGCGCCGGCCGGCGAAGAAATCGTAGCATTGCGACAGAGCGATCGACGGAATGCCGAGAATGGTCCCCTCCATCGCCCCGGCGATGGTGCCGGAATAGCTGACGTCCTCGGCGACATTCTGGCCGCTGTTGACGCCCGAAAGGATGAGATCCGGCGGATGGTCGAGCAGAAGCTTGCGCACGCCCATGATGACGCAATCGGTCGGCGTGCCCTTGACCGCGAATTCGCGCTCCGAAATCTCGCGCAAGCGCAACGGGTCGTTCAGCGACAGAGAATGCGACACGCCCGATTGTTCGCTCTCCGGCGCGATGACGAAGACGTCGTCTGTGAAAGCGCGGGCGATGTCGCGCGCGATGGTGAGGCCCGGAGAATGGACGCCATCGTCATTGGTGATCAAAATCCGCATCGGCTCACGATTGCTGTGCGCCCCGCCCAGCGTGACGGCGGAGCGCTTGATAGGTTTTAGGCGCGCGCGATGCGCGCCATGCCGCCCATATAGGGCCGCAGCGCCTTGGGCACTGTGACGGAGCCGTCCTGCTCCTGATAATTCTCGAGCACGGCGACGAGAGCGCGGCCGACGGCGACGCCGGAGCCGTTGAGCGTATGGACGAAGCGCGGCCCCTTGCCCTCGGCCGGCCGGAAGCGGGCGTTCATCCGCCTGGCCTGGAAATCGCCGCAGACCGAACAGGACGAAATTTCACGATATTTGCCCTGCCCCGGCAGCCAGACTTCGAGGTCATAGGTTTTCTGCGAGGCGAAGCCCATGTCGCCCGTGCACAGCACGACCTTGCGGTAGGGCAGCTCCAGCGCCTGCAACACTTTTTCGGCGCAGGCGGTCATGCGCTCATGCTCTTCCAGCGATTGCTCGGGCGTGGTGATCGACACCAGCTCGACCTTGAAAAACTGGTGCTGGCGGATCATGCCGCGCGTGTCGCGGCCGGCGGCGCCCGCTTCGGCGCGGAAGCAATAGGTGCCGGCGGTGAGGCGGATCGGCAGTTGCGATTCGTCGAGAATCTGCTCGCGCGCGAGATTGGTGAGCGGCACTTCCGCGGTGGGGATGAGCCAGAAGCCCTCGCCCGCCGGGAACTGATCCTCGCGGAATTTCGGCAATTGCGCGGTGCCGAACATGGCTTCGTCCCGCACCAAGAGCGGCGGGTTCACTTCCGTATAGCCGTGCTCGCCGGTGTGCAGATCGAGCATGAATTGGGCGAGCGCCCGCTCCATCCGGGCGAGCGGCCCCTTGTTGACGACGAAGCGCGCGCCGGACAGTTTCGCCGCCAGCTCGAAATCCATCATTCCGAGCCCTTCGCCGATGTCGAAATGCTCTTTCGGCGCAAAGTCGAATGTGCGCGGTTCGCCCCAGCGCAGCGCCTCGACATTGTCTTGCTCGTCCTTGCCGTCCGGCACGCTGTCGAGCGGCGTGTTGGGAAGCTCGGCCAGCGCCTTGTCGAGCGCCGCAATCGCCTCGCGCTCGGCCTGCTCCAGCGCCGGCCAATCGTCCTTGATGCGGGCGACTTCGGCCTTCAGAGCGTCGGCGCGGGCCGTGTCCTTCTCTTTCAGCGCGAGGCCGATCTCCTTGGAGGCGGCGTTGCGGCGCTCCTGTGCGGTCTGCAAGGCGGCGATCGCCGCCCGTCGCGCGTCGTCGAGCGCAAGCAGCCTGGCCGAGACCGGCTCCAGCCCGCGGCGCTTGCGGGCGGCGTCGAAAAGCTCGGCGTTATCGCGAATCCATTTGATGTCGTACATGGGAAAAAGACTCCCGCCCAAAGGAGAAGGCGGCCGCATGCGGGGCTGGATGAAGCCACCAACCCCAAGTTTCGATCTCAACGCTTGTCCCGCAAGCGGCGGGAGCGGTCAAGCCGGCGTTTCCGCGGCCGCGCGCTTCTTCTCGATCATCCGCACCGAATAGATCGACGCCTCATAGAGCAGCACGCCGGGGAAGGCCAAAGCGAGCTGGCTAAAGACGTCGGGCGGCGTCAGCACGGCGGCGACGACGAAGACCAGGACGATCGCATAACGACGCTTTTCAGCGAGAAACTGCGAGGTGACGATGCCGACCTGCCCGAGCAGCGTCAGAATCACCGGCAGCTGAAACACGGCGCCGAAGGCGAGCACCAGCGTCATGATCAGCGACAAATATTCGGAGACGCGCGGCAACAGCTCGATCTGCGCCCTGCCGGGCTCATTGGCCTGCTGCATGCCGATGAAGAAACGCAGCAGATTGGGCATGACGAGAAAATAGACGACCAGCGCGCCGATCGCGAAAAAGATCGGCGTCGCCATCAGATAGGGCCGGAAGGCGGCGCGCTCGTGCTTATAGAGGCCGGGCGCGACGAAGGCGTAGAGCTGGCTGAACACGACCGGGCAGGAGAAGAAAGCTGCGGCGAAGAGCGCGACTTTAATCTGCGTGAAGAAATATTCCTGCGGCGCGGTGTAGATCAGCTTCGCTTCCGGCCCCGCCGCCTGCATGTAAGGATAGAGCAGAAGATTATAAATATCCTTGGCGAAGAAGAAGCACAGAACGAACATAGCGACGAAGGCGAGCAGCGCTCGGATGAGACGCTCCCGCAACTCCATCAGATGTTCGATGAGCGGCGCCTTTGTCGCTTCGATATCGGCGTCGGTCATGCGCCTGCGTCTCCCTGCGGCGGCTTGGATATGGCGGGCTCGGCGGTGGAGGGCTCGAGCGATGCGCGCTCGGCGCCGGCGCCTTCGCCATGCGCATCAGTCGCCGGCGCGGCCTCGTGGTCGGTCGCAGCGCCTTCGGTCGCCTGCATGATCTGCTTGCGGGCCTCGGCGAGCGGGTCGAAGGAGCCCTCGAGCTTCACACTGTCCTTGACCTTCTCCACCTCCTGCCGCAACTCGTGCAGTTCCGCCTCGCGCATCGCCTCCATGAACTGGCCTTGGAATTCGGCGGCCATGCGGCGCATCCGACCGGCCATCTGGCCGAGCTGGCGCAAGACGCGCGGAAGGTCTTTCGAGGGAATGGCGACGAGCGCCACGATCCCGATGACGATCAATTTCCCGGCGTCGAGATCGAACATATCCTCACCTGGCCTACGGTCCTGCGCCGGGCGTCAGATTTTGCGGGATTCGGTTTTTTCCGCCGATTCGATGGCGCGCGGCGGGATCTGCGCTTCGACGGGCTTGTGCGCCTCAACGGATTTGTGCGGCTCGGCGGCCGGCGGCGTCTCGGCCTCGTCCTCGGCCATGCCCTTCTTGAACGCCTTGATGCCCTTGGCGACGTCGCCCATCACGTCGGAGATCTTGAATTTGCCGCCGAACAGCAGAAACACCACGCCGCCGACGATGATCCAGTGCCAGATCGACAAGCCGCCCATGGCGTGAACCCTCGCGCATAATCTTCGGCCGGGTCGTCCGGCCAGCCGCCTCGGAACCTAGGACGACGGAAGCGCAAAAACAAGCAGAAGAACGGCCGAGCCGCGTTTTAAGGTAAGCGCCTTGTCTTTGAATGTCTGCGGCGGCGCCGCGCTCATTCTTCCGCCTCCGCGGCGAGCGGCTCCGGTTCTTCGGGAAATTCCATCTCCAGCAATTCCGGCGGCTCCGCCTCGAGCGGATCTTCGTCCTCCGTGAGCGCCGGATCGTCGGAGGGCTGCGGCACGCGGAAATCCTTCGGCAGCCGCCCGTCGAAGAGGCCCGCGCCTTTGAGCTCGTCGAGCCCCGGCAGGTCGCCGATCTGCTCGAGACCGAAATGCATCAGAAAGGCTTCTGTCGTGCCATAAGTGATCGGCCGGCCCGGCGCGCGGCGCCGGCCGCGCAGCCGCACCCAGCCCGTGTCCATCAGCACGTCGAGCGTGCCCTTTGAAATGGCGACGCCGCGGATTTCCTCGATCTCCGCGCGGGTGACGGGCTGGTGATAGGCGATGATGGCGAGCGTCTCCAGCGCGGCGCGCGACAGCTTCTTCTCCTCGACCCGCTCGCGCGCAAGGATCCAGGCGAGATCTTCGGCGGTGCGGAAGAACCATTTCTTGCCGGCGCGGGCCAAGGTCACGCCGCGGTCGCTGTAGCGGGCGCGCAGCCGGTCCATAACGGTCGAGAAGCGGATTTTCTCGGGCAGCCGGCGGATGATTTCCGATTCGTCGAGCGGCTCGCTGGCCGCGAAAAGCAGGGCCTCGGCGATGCGCTCCGCCTCCTGCAAGGCGCGCTCCGCCGCAGCCAGCGCCGCGTCGCCGTCTTCTGCGAAAAGCTCTATATTTTCCGCCGCCTGCGCCAATGCGCCGCCCCCTCCCTCGCCGCGCCGGGCGCTCATTGCGCGCCGGCGGTCTCCGTCTCGTCCCGGCGCCGCCGCACCCAGAGCGGCGAAAAAGGCCGATCCTGGCGCATGTCGAGCCGCCCTTCCTTAACCAATTCCAGCGAAGCGCTGAAAGCGGAAGCCCTCACGGTGCGCGCGGTCTGCATATCCACACAATATTGCAGCAGAAAATCATCCATGACGGTCCATTCCACCGCCGCGCCGGCCAAGCGCTCCAGCGCCTCGCGCGCTTCGGCGAGAGACCACACCGTCCGCTGGCGCAGCGTGACGCGGGACATCGCCGCAATCTGTCGCTGGCGGGCGTAGGCCGCGAGCAGATCGTAGAGCTTGGCTTGATATTTTGGCGAAGAGATGATCTGCACGCCCTCGCCGCCGCCACGCAGAAACATGTCGCGGCCGAGCTGCGCGCGCTGTGTCAGCTGATCGGCGGCGCGGCGTATGGCCTCCAGCCGGCGCAGCCGCTCGGCGAGCGCTGCGGCGAGATCGGCGGCCGAGGGCTCCTCGCCCTTCGGCGGCTCGGGCAACAGCAGCCGCGACTTCAAATAGGCGAGCCAGGCGGCCATGACGAGATAATCGGCGGCAAGCTCCAGCCGCACGCGGCGCGCCTCCTCGATGAAGGCGAGATATTGCTCGGCCAGCGCGAGAATCGAGATTTTCGCGAGATCGACCTTCTGGCGCCGCGCCAACTCCAGAAGCAGATCGAGCGGCCCCTCGAAACCATCGACGTCCACAAGGAAGGCCTCGCCCTCCGCGCGGAAGTCGTCGTTGAATGAGCGTGCCTCAGCCATTCTCCGGCGCCCGTTTACGCGTTCTTCACCATAAGGGCCGCAGATTGGCCGCTTTGCGGCTTGGGGGCAAGCCGCGCGGGCGCGCCGCGGCGCCCATCCACAGGATAGAGGCGCTAGAAGCCGTAAATGGCGTCGAGGCTCAGCTCGAGCCCAGGCGGATCGAGCGCGGCGACGCCCTCCCGAATGATTCGGGTCACTATAGCCGTCCCCTCGCCGCGCGCGTGGTGGAAGATCAAAGGCTCGTCGGGCGAGACAATGAGGTAATGCGCGACGCTGGGCATGCGGAAATAGGCGGCGAGCTTGCCAAGCGCGTCATTCTTGCCGGTCGAGGGCGACAAAACCTCGACGACAATGACGGGGCTCTCCACCAGAAGCGTATCGGCCGGCAGCTCCGGCCCGCAATAGACTTGGGCGTCGGGCTCGAACACCGTCTGCGCATCGACCCGCACGGCCATGCCGTCCGGCAGCGCATGGCAGGACAAGCCTTTGTCGTGAATTGCGTTATGCAGGGCCATAAAGACGCGGCCCTTGATCTTCGCGAGAGCGACGCGCTCCGACGCCTGGGCGAAAATTTCGCCGCCCGCAAGCTCGAAGCGCCCCGCCTGCGTCTGCGACCAGGCGAGAAACTCCTCGGCGCTCATGCGCTGCTTGGGAAGGGCGGACATAGGAAAAGAATACCCCTCAAAGGCCCCTCAGAGAATGGGCTTTCGGAAAGGGAAAGTATTTGACCAAATCCCAATTGAGTGAAAGCGATTTTGCAAAAAGGCAAAAATCCTCAAACCGCCACCCCCATCGCCGCCTCGAACTCCGCGACGCCCGCCGCAACGTCGAAAGCCTCGGCCTCCCGCACGCAGGCCAGCGCTTTTTCCGCCCGCGCCAGCGCCTTGCCCGAGAGAGCCGGCGCGCCCTCGGCCACGGCCCGGGCTTCGCCAAGATCGCCGTTGCAGTGGAGAACGATGTCGCAACCGGCCGCGACCGCCCGCTCGGCGCGCGTGCGAAAATCGCCGGAGAGCGCCTTCATAGAGAGGTCGTCGGTCATCAGCAGGCCGTCGAAACCGATTTCGCGGCGGATGATGTCGCCCACGACGACTTTCGAGAGCGTCCCTGGCGCGCACGGGTCCAACGCCCGATAGACCACATGCGCGGTCATGGCGATGGGGAGATCGGCGTTGGCGCGGAAGGGGGAAAAGTCGATCCGCTCCAGCTCCTCGCGACTCGCCGTCACGACCGGCAGCTCCAGATGGCTGTCGGCGCGGGCGCGGCCATGCCCGGGGATGTGCTTCATCACGGGGGCCACGCCGCCGGCGAGCAGCCCCTCGGCGGCGGCCCGGCCGAGACGCGCGACGCGGCCGGGGTCGCGGTGATAGGCGCGGTCGCCAATGACATTATGCGCGCCCTCCTGCGGCGTATCGAGCACCGGCAGGCAGTCGATTGTGATTCCCGCCTCGCGCAGATCATGGGCGATGAGCCGGGCGCCGAGCCGGGCGAGCCGCTCCTGCTCCGCCACATCCACGCCAAGGCGCGCAAAGGCCGCCGCCGCCGGATAGGCCCGCCACTGCGGCGGCGCGAGGCGCTGCACGCGCCCCCCTTCCTGATCGACCAGCACCGGCGCCGATTGGCGCCCGAGCGCCGCGCGAATCTCATCCGTGAGCGCCCGCAACTGCGCCCGGGACTCGACATTGCGGCGAAACAGAATCACGCCCCAGGGCTCGGCCTGCGCGAGAAAATCGCGCTCCTCGGCCGACAGCGTCCCGCCGGCGAGGCCGCAAATAAAGGCGCGGGTCATGGTCCGACTCCGAAATTGTCGCAAAAAAGCGCCGCGCAGTTTCCGGCGCGGCGCAGCGGGTGAAATGCGCGCTTCAGTTGCCGGCGACGAAGCAATTGCCGCCGGCGGCCTTGACCTTTCCGCAAACGCCCGTCGCGCTTTCCTTGCTGAGGCCGCCGACGCGGACGCGATAGACGGTCTTGTCGTTGACCTTGGCCATTTTGAACGACGGCTTGCGGCCGCTGAGCTGCCCGCCGTATTTCGCGACGATTTTGGTCATCAGCTCGCGCGCTTCCGCTTCGCTTCCGGCGGCGCCGAATTGCACCGCGAAACCGCCGCTGGTCGCGCCTTCGGCCGGCGGCGGGGCCTCGGCGGCGCCCTCCTCCGCCGGCGTCGCGGCCGCGACCTTGGGCTTTTGCTTCGGTTTGTCTGCGGTCGGCGTGGTGGCGGGCTTCGCCGGGCTTTTCGGCGTCGCGCCGCGTTTCGTGGCGCCGGCATCGGGAGCGGGCGGCTGCGCCGCCTTGGCGACGGCGGGCGGCAGCGACTCGTTCTCGATCACGCTGCCGTCCGGGCGGACCGAAACGGTTTTGACCTTCTTGGGCTCGGGCAGCAAGGGCTGCGCCGGCGGCGGCGCATTTTTTTCGGCCTGCGGCGCGACCTTGGGGTCGACGGCCTGCTCCTCGTTGGAGACGACGCGCTTGACCGGCGAGCTTTCATTGCGGTCGAGCACGGTCGCCCCCTGCTGGGACTCGCCTGGCGCGGCCTCTGGCGGCTTCACCTTGGCCGGGCCGGCCGGCGCATTGATCAGAGCAATCTCGCGCGGGCCGCCCAAGCCGGCGCGATGGGCGAAGCCCCAGGCGATGCTGCCCGCCGCGATCACCGCGACGGCGGCGACCGCATGCCAGGGCCGGATGGCGCGGCGCAGCCGGCCAAAGAAGGAGACGGGCTCGGGCTGCGGCTCGGCCCCATAGGGACCGTCGTCGGGATGGGCGCCGTAGTCGAGATAGCCGGGATCGTCGCGCCACTCGCCCTGTCCCGCGCCATAGACGTCGGCCGGGCGATGACCGGAGGCGTAATTCTGCGCGTCATAGGCCGGTTCATGGTAGCTGGCATGATAAGCCTCCGCCTGTTGCGGATGGCCATAGGCCTCGTGGTCGTATCCATAATCCGCATGGCCATGCCCGCCCGTCGCCGCCGCATCGGGCGGCAGCGAGCCGCGCAGGGCGCCCGGACCCGTCTCGCCCGGCGCGCCCCGGGCCGCGCCGGGCCTCGCCGATTCCGCGGCGAGCGCCTGCCGCAGGCGGTCCGCCGGCTTCGGCGGCTCCTCGCCTTGCATGAGACGGGCCAATTCCGCCAGCGGATCGGAAGCCGCCGGCGCCCTAGGCTCCCCGCCGCGCAAGCGCCGCTCGAAATCGCTGAGGTCGATTGCGGCCCCTCTCTTCGTGGACTCGCGCATGTTTCACCTCGTCTGTTGACTCGGGGCGCCCGCCGAGCGCGCCGTCCCCCTGCTGCGGCGCATCAGGACGATAGATTACCGCATTTCGTCGGGGGCGTTTACGCCGAGCAGCCTCAGCCCCGACGCCAGCACGCTGCTCGCCGCCGTCACGAGCGCAACGCGGGCGCTCGTCAAATTTCGCTCAGCGTCATTAACAAAGCGTAATTGTGGCCGATCTTTGCCGCGGTTCCAATGAGCGTGAAAAATACTCGCGAGGTCATGCAGGTAAAAGGCGACGCGGTGCGGTTCATGCGCCGCCGCCGCCGCCTCGATCAGCCGCGGATATTGCGCGATCATATGCGCGAGCTGCGTTTCGCCTTCGTCTTGCAGCAGTTCGAGCGGCGCCTGCGCCAGAGCGGCCGGCGCGACGTCGAGATCCGGGAAAGCCGCCAGCGCCTGCCGCAACACTGATTTCGCCCGCGCATGGGCATATTGCACATAAAAGACCGGATTGTCCTTCGATTGCTCGATCACCTTGGCGAGGTCGAATTCGAGCGGGGCGTCGTTCTTGCGATAGATCATCATGAAGCGCACCGCGTCGACGCCGACCTCGTCGACGACCTCGCGCAGCGTAACGAAATCGCCGGACCGCTTCGACATTTTCACCGGCTCGCCGTTGCGCATCAGCTTGACGAGCTGGCAGAGCTTCACATCGAGCGTCGCCTTGCGGTCGGAGAGCGCCGCAACCGCCGCCGCCATTCGCTTGACATAGCCGCCGTGATCCGCGCCCCAGACGTCGACGAGCGTGTCGAAGCCGCGGTCGATCTTGTCCTTGTGATAGGCGATGTCGGCGGCGAAATAAGTGTTCGAGCCGTCCGATTTCTTCAGCGGGCGATCGATGTCGTCGCCGAATTCGGTGGAGCGAAACAGCGTCTGCTCGCGGTCTTCCCAGTCCTCCGGCAATTGGCCCTTGGGCGGCGGCAGGCGGCCTTCATAGACGAGCCCCCGCGCGCGCAATTCCTCTATGTCGCGGTCTATGGCGGAGAGGCCGTCGGCTCCCTTTTCGTGCAGCGTGCGCTCGGAGAAGAAAACCTCGTGGCGGATGTTCAGCGCCGCGAGATCGTCGCGGATCATGTCCATCATCGC
>JAWOLK010000105.1:0-9503 GCA_033853615.1 Beijerinckiaceae bacterium
GCGCGGATCGCGGCCGGATCTTCGCTGCGCGGATTGTCGTCGGTGACGATGACGACGTCGGCGCCGCGCGCGGCGATCTCGCCCATCAGCGGCCGCTTGCCGGGGTCGCGGTCGCCGCCGCAGCCGAAGACGACGATGAGTCGCCCCGTAGCGAGCGGGCGCAGCGTGGCCAGGACCTTCTCCAGCGCGTCGGGCTTATGGGCGTAATCGACGAAGACAGGCGCCCCATTCCGCGTTCCGATAAGCTCGAGCCGGCCCGGCGCGCCTTGCAGTTTTTCGAGCGCGGAGAAAACCGCCGCGGGCTTCTCCCCGGCCGCAATGGCGAGGCCGGCCGCGACCAGCGCATTGGAGACCTGAAAGGCGCCGGCGAGCGGCAGCGCGACTTCATAATCGGCGCCGTCATGCCGCAGGTCGAGATGCGTCGCGAGCGCGGTCGGGCGCGCCGACAGCAGCGTGAGCGCCCGCCCCTTCGCGCCGACGTCGAAAATCTTCAGCCCGCGCGCCGCGCAGCCCGCCGCGACGCGAGGCGCGATCTGGCTGTCGGCGTCGATGACGGCCGTCTGGCGAGGGTGCAGCAGCGTGTCGAACAGCCGCATCTTCGCCGCGAAATAGTCGTCCATGTCGCGATGCAGATCGAGATGATCGCGCGAGAAATTGGTGAAGGCGGCGATCGAGAGACGCACCCCGTCGAGCCGGCGCTGGTCTATGCCGAGAGAAGAGGCCTCCATCGCGAGATGGGTGACGCCCTCCCCCGCGAGCCGGTCGAGCGTATGGTGCAGCTCGACCGGCCCTGGCGTGGTGAGCGCGCCATAGCTCGCGCCCTTGCCGTCGACGACGCCGACCGTGCCGAGGGAGGCCGCCTCGCGGCCGAGCGCCCCCCAAATCTGGCGCAGGAAAGCGACGACCGAAGTTTTGCCGCTCGTGCCGGTGACGGCGGCGATGGTTGCGGGCTGGCGGGGATAGAAGCGCGCCGCCGCATGGGCGAGCGCGGCGCGCACATCCTCAACGACGACGAGCGGCAAGCAGCAGTCCGCCGGGCGCTGCGCGATCACGACGCAAGCGCCGCGCGCCCTGGCGTCGGCGACGAAGGAGAGACCGTCGGCGGCATGTCCCGGTATGGCGAAAAACGCAAAGCCCGGACGCACGCCGCGGCTGTCGGCGGTGAGGCCGGCGACCTCCAGCGCCGCCAGCGCGGGGTCAAGATCATCGCTTGCGAGGAGTTCGGCAAGGCGCATCAGTGGCCGTGACCTCCGGAAGCGGGGACATTGGCCATGCCATAGCCGAGCTTGGCGAGCAGCGGGAAAGGCTGCGTCGGCAATTCGAAACGCGGCGGCAGGCCGAGCAATGGACCCACCCGCTCGATGATCTGGCCGGTGACGGCGCCGGAATTATAGGCGGCCGTGGCATAGCCGCCGGTCTCCGGCAGGCCCTGGGGTTCGTCCATGATGGTGAGGAAGAGATATTTCGGCTTGTCCGCCGGCGCGACGGCCATGAAGGTCGTGAACAGCCGGTTCTTCGAATAATGGCCGTTGATGACCTTCTCCGCCGTGCCGGTCTTGCCGCCGACGTAATAGCCCTTGACGTCGACCTTCTTCGCCGTGCCGATCTCGGCGTTGAGGCGCATCAGATAGCGCATGGCCTCGCTCGTCTCGGGCTTGACCACTTGCGGCGCGTTTTTCTTCGCCTCCGCCTCGCTGCGTTTGATGAAGGTCGGCGTGATGAGGTAGCCGCCGTTCATCAGCGCCGAGACCGCCATCATCGCCTGCAAGGGCGCGACCGCGAGACCGTGGCCGAAGGCGATGGTCATGGTGTTCAGCTCGCCCCAGGTCTTCGGCACGATCGGCTCGGCGCTCTCCGGCAGCTCGGTCTGCATGCGGCGCAACTGGCCCATTTTGCGCAGAAAGGCCTTGTGCCGCTCGACGCCCTGGCCGAGCGCCATGCGCGCCGTGCCGACGTTGGAGGAATAGGTGAAGACCTCCGGCACCGTCAGCGCGCGGTTTTGCGCGTGGTAATCGTGGATCTTGAAGCGGCCGAAGCTCAGCGCGCCGCGCGCGTCGAGACGCGAATTCAGATTGACCTTGCCGGAATCGAGCGCCATGGCGATGGTGAGCGCCTTGAAGGTCGAGCCCATTTCATAGACGCCGACATTCATGCGGTTGATGTGCAGCGGATCGAGCGCGTCGGTCGGCTTGTTGGGGTCGTAATCCGGCAAGGAGGCGAGCGCGATCACTTCGCCGGTGTTGACGTCCATGATCGCCGCGGCCCCGGCCTTCGCCTTGAAATGCGCGATGCCTTTCTCCAATTCGTCGCGCACGGCGTGCGTCGCCTTCAGGTCGAGCGACAATTGAATGGGGCGCAGATCGTCCGGCGTCAGATTGAAGCCCGCGCCGTGGAGATCCGCGAGGCCCTGGCCGTCGATGAATTTCTCGATTCCGGCGATGCCGGCGTTGTCGATGTTCACATAGCCGAGAACATGCGCGCCGATCGGGCCGTTCGGATAGACGCGCTTGTTTTCGGCGAGGAGGCCGACGCCCGGCAGGCCGAGATGGAACACCTCGTCGCGCTGATGCGGCGTGACTTCGCGCTTTACCCAGACGAAGCCTTTTTTCGAGCCGAGACGCTCGCGCAAGTCGCGCGCGTCGAGATCCGGCAGCACGGCGGTGATGAGCTCGGTCGCTTCGTCCTTGTCGATGAGGCGCTTCGGCTCGGCGAACACCGACATGGTCTTTACGTCGGTCGCGAGAATCTCGCCGTTGCGGTCGAGGATGTCGGGGCGCGACGCCGCCACCGCCTCGGCCGCAGCGCGGCGCGTCGTCGCCGGATCGGGCTTGAATCCGAGATAGACGAGCTTGCCGCATATGACGAGATAAAGGCCGAGAAACAGCGCCGCGACGACGCGGATGCGCTGCG
Source organism: Beijerinckiaceae bacterium (assembly GCA_033853615.1). GTDB lineage: Bacteria > Pseudomonadota > Alphaproteobacteria > Rhizobiales > Beijerinckiaceae > Methylosinus. The sequence goes on from JAWOLK010000105.1 coordinate 2,911, forward strand.
GGCTGGTGGCGAGACTGGTGGAAAAGGCGGCCGCGACCATGGCCCGCAATTTCGACGGCGCGGCGCCGTTCCTTTTGCCGTCTGCGTTGCGACGCATGTCTTCCTGCATGGTCAGCGTCCTGTCTTCGCCTTCGGAGTCGTGGGAACGGGGCCGGCGTCGGCCGCTGGCGTGCTCGGCAGGCTGAGGCCGAGCGCGTCGATCTTCTGGCCGATGGAGTCGACATGCGACGCGCGCTCCGGCAGCGCCTGGGCGGTGACGATCTGATCGACCTTCGCCGCCTGCAATGACGGCAGATATTTATCGGCGAGCTGTTGCAGGCGCTCGGGCCGCGTGAGGAAAGACCATTCGGCCCGCAGCACCGCAATGGCGTCGCGCTCGGCCTTGATCTCGAGCTTGGTCTTGGTGATCTGCTCGGCGCGAAAGCTCGTCTGATATTTGATGGTATAGGCGTAGACGGCCGAGCCGACGAGCGCGACGATCGCGACGATGTTGAGAAAGCGCAGCATCAGCCTCTCCCTTTCACGCGCTCGGGCAGACGCGCGAGGCGCATGAGCTTGTCGTCCGGACCGCGCGGCGCCGCCGCCGTGCGCGTCGCAAAACGCAATTTCGCCGAGCGGGCGCGCGGATTGCGCGCGGTCTCCTCCCCGCCGGGCGTCACCGGCTGGCGCCCCTCGCAGATGAAGGTCGGCTCCGGCGGCGCGGCCTCGCCCGGCAGGCGCCGCGAGCCGGTTTCGCCCCGTCCGGCCCGCGCGGAGAGGAACAGCTTCACGATCCGGTCCTCGAGCGAATGGAAGGTGACGACGGCGAGACGCCCGCCTTCCTTGAGCGCCCGCTCCGCGGCGAAGAGGGCGGCGACCAGCTCGCTAAGCTCGTCGTTGACGGCGATGCGCAGCGCCTGAAAGCTCTTCGTCGCCGGATGGATGTCGCCGGGCCGCCCCGGCGCGACCCGCTCGATGAGACCGGCGAGCGCCTTCGTCGTAGTGAAGGGCGCGGTTTTGCGGTCGTGCGCGATGGCGCGGGCGATGCGGCGAGCGGCGCGCTCCTCGCCATAATGGTAGAAAATATCGGCGAGCGTCTCTTCGTCCGCCTCGTTGACGATGTCGGCGGCGCTTTGGCCCTTGCCTTCCATGCGCATATCGAGCGGGCCGTCGAAACGGAAGGAGAAGCCGCGCTCGGCCTCGTCGAATTGCATCGAGGACACGCCGATATCGAAGACGACGCCGTCGAGCGGCAGGAATCCCGCGCGTTCGGCCGCCTCCCCCAGCGTGGAAAAACGCGATTCGACCAGCGTCAGCCGGCCGGCGGCCTCGGCGACGAGCGGCGCGCCGGCGGCGACGGCTTTTGGATCGCGGTCGAGCGCCAGAACCTCGACGCCGGGGATGGCGAGCAGCGCGCGGGTGTAACCGCCGGCGCCGAAAGTGGCGTCGAGGTAGCGGCCCCCGGCTTGCGGCGCGAGCGCGGCCAGGACTTCCTCGAGCAGGACGGGGACGTGCCGGGCCGCGGCGCCCGCCGGCGCCTCCTCGCTCGTCCCGTTGCTCATGCCCCTGCCCCCCGAATGCGCGGCCCCGCCGCATGTCTCGACGCAATGCTCCCGCCGCCGCGGGCTCCTTGGTTCCTCGCGCCCGAGAGCGAAGGCCTTTGCTGTTTTCGATTCGACGGCCGCCCGGCCCCGCGCTACGCGCGCGCGCCTTTCCGATAGCGCCCGGCGGCTTGCCCCCGCGATGCCTGTCCCGGCGCGAGACAGGCGCGAAGTCTGCGCGATCGAGCCGCTTAACCTTATACGCGTCCGGAATTTTTCGGCTAGCATTCGGATGCCGGGGGCGTCAATTGCAAGCGGCCGCCGACGCGCCGGTTCGGCAGCCGCGTTTCATTAAGCTTTGTTAGTGTTAAGGGAGCGTTTACGCCGGGACGGCGGCGGGCGCCGCGGCGACGCGCGCGCTGCGCACGCCGCGGTAAAGCCCGGGTTTTCAGCGCCTTGACGCAGGCTGCGCGTCATATTGGGGAGAGTAAGCGCCAGCCGGCCTGTAAGCCGGGTTCTGTATGGCGAGACGAGTTGCCCCGCCCCGCGTGATGACCATTCCTCTGGGACGGTCGTCGCCGACCGCCTCTGGCGACCAACCCGGGCGACGGCCCGGAGACGGGCCGGGCGGCCCGAAGGCCGCCGGTCGCCCCTATTCGGTCTTGCTCCCGGCGGGGCTTGCCGTGCCTCTGACGTTGCCGCCCGAGCGGTGCGCTCTTACCGCACCCTTTCACCCTTACCGCGCGATGCGCGGCGGTTTGCTTTCTGTGGCGCTATCCCTGGGGTCGCCCCCGCCGGACTTTATCCGGCGCCGTGTCTCCGTGGAGCCCGGACTTTCCTCTCTCCATGGGCGAAACCATGAACAGCGGTCATCCGGCCGACTGGCCCTTCTTGGATAGGGAGCGGGCGCCGGAAGGTCAAGCGACGCCCGTAAGATTTCCGGGGAGCTACTTCTTGAGGTCGTCCTCGTCCAGCTCGAGCCACATGGCGTTGAGGATCGCGAAGGCGCAGGCGAGGCCGAGCCCGAGTATCCAGGAAAAATACCACATGCCGTTCACTCCTGCTCAGTAATAGTAATCGTCGCCGCGCTCGATCGCCGCCTCGGTCACGGGGCCGCGCAGCACATGGAAGACCCAGGCCGTGTATCCCAAGACAATAGGAAGGAAGATCACCACGGCCACCAGCATGATCGAGAGCGTCGTCTGGCTGGAGGAGGCGTCCCAAACGGTGAGGCTCTGACTGGGCTGCGTCGAGGAGGGCAGCAGGAAGGGAAAGAGGCTCAAGCCCGCCGTGGCGACGACGCCGGCGACCCCCGCGCTGCTCAACATCAGCGCGACGCGCGCGGCGCCCTTGCGCAGCGCAATGGACGCGCCGACGGCGCCGGCGACGGCGATGAGCGGCTCGGCGAGCGTCACCGGGATCATGCGGTAGTTCAGGAGCCAGCCGCCCGGCTCCCGCGTCACCGTCTTCAAAAACGGGTTCGACGGGCCGGAGCCGTCGACGGCGCCCTGAATGACATAACCGTCCACGCCGAAGGCGACCCAGACGCCCGCCGCGAGAAACAGCGCGACCAGCACGAGCGCCGCCGCCGAGCCATAGGCGCGGGCGCGCTCCGCAACCACTCCTTGCGCCTTGGATGCAAGGAAGCTCGCGCCCTGCATCACGATCATCGCCACGCTGACGAGGCCGCAGAGCAACGCGAAAGGATTGAGCAGGCCGAGAAACGTCCCGTCATAGATGAATTGCTGCGTCTGATCGAAGTGGAAGGGCGCGCCCTGCAACAGATTGCCGAAGGCGACGCCGAAGATCAGCGACGGAACGAGGCCGGAGATGAAGAAGAGCCCGTCCCACACCGCCCGCCACGACGCCGCCTCCGACTTGCCGCGGAAGGTCAGCGCGACCGGCCGCAGGATGAAGCCGATGAGCACCAGCAGCATGGCGAGATAAAAGCCGGAGAAGGACGCCGCATAAAGCGGCGGCCAGGCGGCGAAGACGGCGCCGCCGCCGAGGATGAACCAGACCTGGTTCCCCTCCCACACCGGGCCGATCGTATTCAACGCGACCCGGCGTTCCGTATCGGTCTTGCCGACGAAGGGCGTGAGGATGGCGACGCCGAGATCGAAGCCGTCCATCACCGCGAAGCCGATGAGCAGCACGCCGAGCAGCGCCCACCAGATGAGCCGCAGCACTTCATAAGAAAACATGGTGAGACTCCTATTCCGCGGGCACGGCGACGCCGACGCCGATCGGCTGGGGCTGCGGCGCGGCTTTCGGGCCGAGGCGGACATATTTGGCGATCAGCACGAGGTCGACGACCGCCAGCGCGCTGTAAAAGGCCACGAAAGCGCCGAGGCTCAGCGCGACATGACTCGCCGGGACGTTGGAGACGCCGAGGAAGGTCGGCATCACGCCGTCGATGATCCAGGGCTGGCGGCCATATTCGGCGACGATCCAGCCGAGTTCGGCGGCGACCCAGGGCAGCGGCAGGCTGAACATGGCGAGCCGCAGGAACCAGGGCTGGCCACAGCGGCGCTGGCTCGACAGATAGAAGGCGACGCCGAACAGCGCGATGAAATACATGCCGAGCGCCACCATGACCCGGAAGGACCAGAACAGGACCGGCACGTCCGGCACGGTCGAGCGGGCGGCCTCGGCGATCTCCGCCTCGGTCGCATTTTCGATGTCAGGCCGGATGCGTTTCAGCAGAAAGGCGTAGCCGAGATCGCGCATCGAGCCTTCGAGCGCGACCGGCACGGCGTCGGCCTTGCCGGGCCCGATGTTGCTGATCCACTTATAGGCCGGCAGACCGTTGCGAATGCGCCCTTCCGCCTGCGCCACGAGATCCTTGATGCCGGCGACCGGCTTGTCGATCGAACGCGTCGCAATCAGCCCGAGCAGCCAGGGAAGTTTCACTTCATAGCGGGTGGTTTCGGCCTTTTGATCGGGCAGGCCGAAGAGGGTGAAGGACGCCGGCGGCGGCTCGGTCTCCCACATGGCCTCGATGGCGGCGATCTTCATCTTCTGATCCTGGCCGGCGGTGTAGCCGCTCTCGTCGCCGAGCACGACGACCGACAAGGCCGAAGCAAGACCGAAGCTCGCCGCGACCGTCACCGAGCGGCGCGCGATGTCGCGATGCTTGTTGCGCAAAATGTAATAGGCGCCGATCGACATCACGAACATTGCGCCTGTCACATAGCCGGCGCTGACCGTGTGCACGAATTTCGATTGCGCCACCGGGTTGAACAGCACCTCCATGAAGGAGGTCAGTTCCATGCGCATCGTCTGCGGATTGAAGCGGGCGCCGACCGGATTGAGCATCCAGGAATTGGCGACGAGAATCCACAGCGCGGAAAAATTGCTGCCGAGCGCGACGAGCCAGGTGACGATGAGATGCTGGACCTTGGTCAGTCTCTTCCAGCCAAAGAAAAAGAGCCCGACGAATGTCGCCTCGAGAAAGAAGGCCATCAAGCCTTCGATGGCGAGCGGCGCGCCGAAAATATCGCCGACGTAATGCGAGTAATAGGCCCAGTTGGTTCCGAACTGGAATTCCATCGTCACGCCGGTGGCGACGCCCATGGCGAAATTAATGCCGAACAGAGTACCCCAGAATTTCACCGCGTCGCGCCAGATCGTGCGGCCGGTCATGACATAGACGCTCTCCATGATCGCAATGAGCAGCGACAATCCCAGAGTGAGCGGCACGAAGAGAAAATGATACATTGCGGTCAGCGCGAACTGCAGCCGCGACAGTGCGACGACATCCATGGCCAAGAGCCTCCTGTTCAGCGCGCGCCGGCGGAGTCGAACAACGCCTGCGATATGGTCGCGGGCGTGACCTTCGTCTTGTGCGACGAGCCGAAAAACGCGAGATAGATGCAAATGAGCGCGACGAGCTTCACGACGAGGACCGCCCCGATTTCACGCGCCAGCGGATGTTTGAACATCTTCGCTCCTCTCGTGAGCTTGTGTCGGATGGAGAGAGATATATCCGATCTTTCGTGATAGCTCTGTGACTTCGTCACCGTTCCGATGACAAGACGGCCTTCAAGGCGTCGGCATTTGTGACGCACAGGCCGCCGCGCCGCAGCGCCACCCATCCCGAGCGCTCGAAAGATTTCAATGCGCGCCCGACGACTTCGCGGGCGGTCCCGAGATCGGCCGCGAGCGCTTGCTGCGTCGCCGCCACCGACCCGTCCGCACTCATCGACGCGAGCAGTCGCTCCGCCAATCGCACCGCGATCGGCGTGCAGATGATTTCTTCGATACGCGACATCAACATTGCAAGACGCTTGCCATAGCCTTCGAACACCAGCGTGCGGAAGGCGGCCGAGACATTCATCAGCGCCTTGAATTTGTCCGCGCTCAAGACATAGGCGACGACGTCGGTCTCGGCGACGGCTTCGGCCGAAAAGCTTTCGTCCGCCAGCAAGGAGGCCGTCGTCAGAACGCAGGTTTCATTGGCGGCGATGCGGTAGAGCAGAATTTCGCGCCCTGACTCGGTCACGCGCTGGACGCGCACCGAGCCAGAGGCGATGAGAGGAAAATTCACGCAAGCGTCGCCGGGCCGAGCAAGCGTCGCGCCGCGCGGGATGGTCTTGCGCACGGCGGCGTCGCGCAGCACTTTCCGCTCCGCCGGATCGAGCGTCCGCAGCGCCGGAAATTCATCTGTCCAATCTAGCGGGGTCATGCGGCGCGCTTTCGATTATCGCCCATCCGGCGTGTCGAGCCCGATCCACTTGTCCTTGACTTGCTCGAAATGCACGGCGGGATCATAGGCCGCCACGTCGAGTTGCAGATCGTCGGACGAGAGGCGCCCGACCGCCGCCAGCGCCACGTAAGACGCCACCACCCGGTCGCGTTGCGCGATGACGAGATTGACCCGCGCGTTGAGGAGCGCCTGCCGCGCGTTCAGCACGTCGAGCGTCGTGCGCTGCCCGACCCTGGCCTCCTCGCGCACGCCCTCGAGCGCAATCTCCGCCGCCTTCACCGCCGCCTGGCTCGACACGATCGACGCTTTCGCCGTCTCAAGCTGCGCAAAGGCGGAGATCACCGAGGCGCGCACGCTGTCGCGCT
>JAWOLK010000106.1:0-26825 GCA_033853615.1 Beijerinckiaceae bacterium
TCTACGCCATGGCCTGCATCGGCGTGATCGGCTCGATCGTGTGGGCGCACCACATGTATACGGTCGGCATGTCGCTGAACGCCCAGCGTTACTTCGTCTTCGCGACGATGGTGATCGCGGTTCCGACCGGCATCAAGATTTTCTCCTGGATCGCGACGATGTGGGGCGGCTCGATCTCCTTCCGCACCCCGATGATCTGGGCGATCGGCTTCATCTTCCTGTTCACGATGGGCGGCGTGACCGGCGTCGTGCTCGCCAACGCCAGCGCGGACCGGCAGTTCCACGAAGGCTATTACGTCGTGGCGCACTTCCACTACACGCTGTCGCTCGGCGCGGTCTTCGCGATCTTCGCGGGGTTCTACTACTGGTTCCCGAAGATGTCCGGCTACATGTATTCGGAAACTTTGGGCAAGTTGAACTTCTGGCTGATGTTCGTCGGCGTGAACGTGGTGTTCTTCCCGCAGCACTTCCTCGGCCTCGCCGGAATGCCGCGCCGCTACATCGACTATCCGGACGCCTATGCGCAGTGGAACCTCGTGTCCTCCAGCGGCATGATCTTCGTCTCTCTCGGCATGATCGTGTGGATCTATGCGGTGATCGACGCCTACATCCGCAAGCAGCCGGCCGGCGACAATCCGTGGGGCCCGGGCGCGACGACGCTGGAGTGGACTCTGTCTTCGCCGCCGCCGTTCCACCAGTTCACGACGCTGCCGCGCATCACCGGCTCCGGCCACATGTAATTCGAACTTCCGCCGGGGGCGTTTCGCTCCCGGCGGCTCCCTGGACAGATGACCGCCCGCTGACCGGGCAAACAATCGGGCCTTTCCATGAGCGACGCTTCCTTCGCACACGACCAGACCGAAGATGTCCGTCTCGCCTCCCTCGCGGCCCCGAAAGATTATCTCGCTCTTCTCAAACCGCGGGTGATGTCGCTCGTCGTCTTCACGGCGCTCGCGGGCCTGCTGCTGGCCCCGCATCTCCCGCATCCCGTCATCGGCTTCGCCTCGCTGCTGGCGATCGCCGTCGGCGCCGGCGCCTCTGGCGCGCTGAACATGTGGTATGACGCCGACATCGACGCGATCATGGGCCGCACGCGCAACCGTCCCATTCCCGCCGGCCGTCTCGCGCCGCAGGAGGCGCTCGCCTTCGGCCTGATCCTGTCGGTTCTGTCGATCCTGACGCTCGGCCTCGCCGCCAACTGGCTGGCGGCCGGTCTCCTCGCCTTCACGATCTTCTTTTACGTCGTGATCTACACGATGTGGCTGAAGCGCTCGACGCCTCTCAACATCGTCATCGGCGGGGCCGCCGGGGCGCTGCCGCCGATGGTGGGCTTCGCAGCCGCTGCGGGCGAGGTGAGCCTCGCGAGCTTCGTGCTCTTCTCGATCATCTTCATGTGGACCCCGCCGCATTTCTGGGCGCTCGCTCTGGTGAAGAGCGATGATTACGGCCGCGCCGGCGTGCCGATGTTGCCGAATGTCGCCGGCGCCGACCGCACGCGGCTGGAGATCCTGATCTATGCGCTGGTCCTGGCGCCGCTTGGCGTCGCGCCTTATCTGATGGGCTTCGCCTCGCCGGCCTATGGCGCCATTTCGGTGATCGGCGGCGGCTTCTTTGTCTACTGCGCGCATGCCGTCTACCGGCGGCGCGAGGGCGAGACGGCGAAAAAGGCGGCGTGGCGTCTGTTCTTCGTCTCGATCCTCTATCTTTTCCTGCTCTTCCTCACCCTCGTCGTCGAGCGCGTGCTGGCCGCGACCGGCTTCTCCCTGTGACGGCCCAGCGCTAAAGAGGCGAAGACCATGGCCGATCAGAAGCTGAAAGAGCCAGCGGAACGCAAAGGCGTGACGCTGACGCCCGAACAGGAAAAGAGCCGCAAGGCCCGCAACATTGCGATTGCGCTCGCCATCACGGGCTTCATCGCGCTGTTTTACGTCATCACCATCGTCCGGCTGGGCGGCGCCGTCGCCCATCCGCCGGCGTGAGGCCAATCCGATGAACGCATCTCCTGAAGAGCTGAGAGCCAAAAGCCGGCGGCGCACCGCGGCGGTGGTCGTGTTCGGCGCCGGGGCGATGCTCGCGCTGTCCTTCGCCTCCGTGCCCCTCTACCGCGCCTTTTGCGCCGCGACCGGCTTCGGCGGAACCACCCAGGTCGCCAAAATCGCGCCGGCGAAACCCGGCGAGCGGCGCCTCGCCGTGCGGTTCGACGCCAATGTCGCCAAGGACCTGCCCTGGCGCTTCGAGCCGGAAGTCGCGAAGGTTTCCGTGCGCACCGGCGAGACGACCACCGTCTATTACAGGGTGGTCAACGAGGCCGATCACGAGACGCGCGGCCAGGCGGCCTATAATGTCAGCCCCGAACAGGCCGGCGCCTATTTCAACAAGATCGCCTGTTTCTGCTTCACCGAACAGAAGCTCGGGCCGCATGAAACGGCGGAATGGCCGGTGGTCTTTTTCCTCGATCCGGCGCTCGAATCCGAACCCTCGATGCAGCATGTCGAGGAAGTGACGCTGTCCTACTCCTTCTTCGCCACGAAGTCGGGAGCGGGCAAAACCACCGAGGCGCAACCCGCAAAGCCCAGGAGTTGAGGGGCTGAAACAGTCAGCGCCCTTCCGCCCGGCGCGGGAGCGGCGAAAGTGCAATGAAGCCGGCGCGCCGGCGCAGTCGAAGGAAACAGACAAGATGGCTCAAGGACACGCGAAACCAGGTCACGATTACCACCTCGTCGATCCGAGCCCGTGGCCGTTGGTCGGCGCGTTCTTCGCGCTGATCATGGCCATCGGCGCGGTGCTGTGGCTCGCCGCGCACAAGGGTCAGCCGATCGCCGGATTGCAGTTCGGCGGCATGATGTTCTTCGCCGGCTTCGCCGGCGTGGTCGGCACCGCCTACGCCTGGTGGCGCGACGTCATCCGCGAGGCGCAGGACGAAGGCCATCACACGGCGGTCGTTCAGCTGCACCATCGTTACGGCATGATCCTCTTCATCTTCTCGGAGGTGATGTTCTTCGTCGCCTGGTTCTGGGCCTTCTTCAATTCCAGCATCTTCCCGGCCGACGCGGTGCAATATGTCCGCACGGAAATTTTCCAGGGCGTCTGGCCGCCGAAGGGCATGGAGGTTCTGAGCCCCTGGAAGCTGCCGCTGCTCAACACGGTGATTCTGCTCACCTCCGGCGCGACCCTGACCTGGGCGCATCACGGCCTGCTGCACAATGACCGCGACGTGATGAAGAAGGGGCTCATCGCGACGATCGCGCTCGGCCTGCTCTTCACCTTCGTGCAGGGCTATGAATATATCCACGCGCCCTTCGCCTTCAGCTTCGATCCGGCGCATCCTTCCGCGACCAATTACGGCTCCACCTTCTTCATGGCGACCGGCTTCCATGGCTTCCATGTGATCGTCGGCACCATTTTCCTCGCCGTCTGCCTCGCGCGCGCGATGAAGGGCCACTTCAAGCCGGATCAGCATCTCGGCTTCGAATTCGCCGCCTGGTATTGGCACTTCGTCGACGTGGTCTGGCTGTTCCTGTTCTGCTGCATATATGTCTGGGGGAACTGGGGCGGGGTGATGGAGTAAGTCGGCGAGACGCTCCGTCGCGATCGCCGCCCGCCGGCGAAAAACATCGACGGTCACGGAGCTTCCGTGGCCGTTTGCTTTAGAAAGGAACCCGTCCATGTCCGCCGAGCATCATCCGCAGGTTTCTCCCTATGTCGCCGGCGTCACCGGCAAATGTCCGCGGTGCGGCAAAGGGCACATGTTCTCCGGCCTTCTGACCATCGCCAAATCCTGCGAGGTTTGCGGGCTCGATTTTTCCTTCGCCGACGCGGGCGACGCGCCGGCGATCTTCGTGATGTCGATCGTCGGCTTCGTCGTCGGCGGCGCCGCGCTGTTCCTGGAAGTCTTCTACGAGCCGCCCTATTGGGTGCATGCGGCGGTCGCCATTCCGCTCGCGGCGATTCTCTGCGTCGGTCTGCTGCGCCCGACCAAGGGGCTGATGATCGCCATGCAATATCACACCAAGGCCGAGGAAGGCCGGCACGTGCAATGAAGGCGCAGGGCCGTTCGCTCGTCTGGCAAGGCGCCGTCGCAACGGTCGTCTTCGCGCTGCTGGTTTCGCTCGGCCTGTGGCAGTTGCGGCGGCTCGATTGGAAAGAAGCCCTGATCGCGCGCATCGAGACGCGCGCGAAAAGCGCGCCGGTCGATCCGCCGGCGCGCGCCGATTGGGCGTCCCTCGCCCCCGAGACTTACGAATTTCTGCATGTGCAGGCGAGCGGCGTCTTCGACTCCGGTCACGACGTTCTCGTCTTCGCCGCGCCGCCTGCGGGCGCCCCGCCCGAGCCCGGTTATCAGGCCTTCACGCCGTTTCGCCTTTCGGGGGGCGGCGTCGTCTTCGTCAATCGCGGCTTCGTTTCGCAATCGAGAACGCAGGGCGACGAATGGCGCCGCGTTCCGCCCGGCGAGACGACCGTTCGCGGCCTGCTGCGCCCGCCGCAGACGCGCAATAGTTTCACGCCGGCGGACGATCCGCAGAAGGGACGCTGGTTCACCCGCGATCCGGCGGCCTTCGCCGCCCATCTCGGCCTTGCCGAGGTCGCGCCCTTCACGCTGGACGAAGAGCCCGGCGACGAGAACGCCGCAGGGCTGGTCCGCGCCATGATGGACCCCGCGGCGATCCCCAACAATCATCTCTCCTATGCGCTCACCTGGTTCGGCCTTGCGGCGGCGCTCGTCGTCGTCTTTGTGGTCTACGCCCGCGGCCGGCTGCGACAAGGCTGAGCCGGCGCTGTTTTCTCTATTCTGCCGGCGCGCATGTGGTAGAGACAGTGCAAAATCGTCCGTGCAGCAGGGATAGACTCGTGCGTTACATCTCGACCCGCGGCGAGGCTCGCGAGCTCGCCTTCGACGACGTCCTTCTCGCCGGACTTGCGGCGGACGGCGGCCTTTACACGCCCGTCGAATATCCGCGCATCGCGCCGCAGGAGATCGCCGCGCTTTCGGGCCTGCCCTACGCCGGCGCCGCCGCGCGGCTGCTGGAGCCATTCGTCGGCGACGGATTCGCGCCCGCCCTCCTCTCGGAGACGACGAAAAAGGCCTATGCGAGCTTCACCCACGCCGCCACGGCGCCGCTCGTGCAGATCGACGACAATCTCTTCGTGCTGGAGCTGTTCCACGGTCCGACGCTCGCCTTCAAGGATCTGGCGATGCAGCTGCTCGGCCGCATGATGAATCATGTGTTGGCCGAGCGCGGGCTGCGCGCGACCATCCTCGGCGCCACCTCCGGCGACACCGGCGCCGCGGCGATCGAGGCTTTTCGCGGTTTGGACCGGGTGGATGTCTTCATCCTTTATCCGAACGGCCGCGTCTCCGAGGTGCAGCGCCGCCAGATGACGACGAGCGTCGAGGACAATGTCCACACCATCGCGCTCGAAGGCACGTTCGACGACGCGCAGACGATCCTGAAGAGCCTGTTTCGCGACGCGGATTTTCGCGCCCGCGTCGGTCTCGCCGGCGTCAATTCGATCAATTGGGCGCGGGTCGTCGCGCAGATGGTCTATTATTTCACCAGCGGCGTCGCGCTCGGCGCGCCGGGCCGCGAAATTTCCTACGCCGTGCCGACCGGCAATTTCGGCGACGTGCTCGCCGGCTATGTCGCGAAGCGCATGGGCCTGCCGGTCTCGCGCCTGCTGGTTGCGACCAACGCCAACGACATTCTCGCCCGCGCGCTGGCCACCGGCCGCTATGAGCCGCGCGGCGTGACGCCGACGCAATCGCCCTCGATGGACATTCAGGTCTCCTCCAATTTCGAGCGCCTGCTGTTCGACGCCAATGGCCGCGACCCGGCGGCGATCCGCGCCGCTTTCGGCGCGCTGGATCAGTCCGGCGGCTTCGACATTGCGCCGCCCGTGCTCGCAAAAGTGCGCGAGGATTTCGACGCGGCGGCGGTGAGCGAGGCGGAAACGTCGCAGGAGATCGCCCGCACTTATCGCGAAACGGGCTATGTGCTCGATCCGCACACCGCGACCGGCGTGCGCGTCGCCCGGGCCGAGCTGCGCGAAAGGCCGGGAACGCCGGTCGTGGCGCTCGCCACCGCTCATCCGGCGAAATTCCCCGATGCGATCGAGCGGGCGATCGGCTTGCGCCCGGCTCTGCCGCCGCGGCTGTCGCCGATCCTGTCGGCGCCGGAGCGATTCACCGTGCTGGAGAATGACGCGCGCAGCGTCGCGGCCTTCATCGATCAACGGGCGCGCGCGTCGAGAGGCTGAGATGGTGCTGTTTCGGGTGCTGGGCAAATCCGATTTTCCCATCCGCGGAGACGGCGTGTATCTGCGCCTCTCCGAATTGCGGGACTTCCCGGAATGGGCGGAGCTGCGCGAGAAGAGCCGCGCCTTCCTCACGCCCTGGGAGCCGACCTGGCCGGTCGACGATCTCACCAAGGCGAGCTTTCGCTATCGCGTGCGCCGCCATGCGGAAGAGATGTATCGCGACGAGGCCTATTCCTTCTTCGTATTCCGCGAGGAGGACAACGCCCTGCTCGGCGGCCTGTCGCTCGGCCATGTGCGGCGCGGCGTCGCCCAGGCGGCGACGCTCGGCTATTGGATGGGCGAGCCCTATGCCGGCAAGGGCTATATGTCGGCCGCCGTGCGGGCGGTGATCGGCTACGCCTTCGACAAGCAAGGATTGCACCGGATCGAGGCCGCCTGCCTGCCGAACAATGAACCCTCGAAACGGCTGCTGGAGCGGGTCGGCTTCCGGCAGGAGGGCTACGCCCGCTCCTATCTCAACATCAATGGCCAATGGCGCGACCATCTGCTGTTCGCGCTGCTCGACAGCGACCCGCAACCGGCGAGACGGCCGCGCTGACGCGGCCGCTCCGGCGCGCGAGCCTCATGCCGCTGGCGGCTTTTGCGCGTCGAACAGGATCGCCTGCACCGGATAGCGCATCGGATTCTCGCCATAGGCGCGGGCGAGCGCCTGCGTCAAGGCGTGAACGGCGGCGTCCACATCGACGCGCCGGCTTGCGAATTCGTCGATCAGCGGGCTGCCGAAGACGAGCCCCCGCGCGAAAGCGGCCGCGTCCGCCACTTCGCCGACATGTTTTTGAACCGAAATCACGATTCCCGAAAAGCCCGCCTCCTGGAGCGTCTCCTTCACGGGATCGATTCCCGAGCAGGACGACGGCGCTTCGAGAAACTGCGGCAAACCGTCGGGGAAGAAGTCTTTCAGCACTTCGGCGGCGAGGCTCGAGAAGGGATTATATTTCGCGAGATCCCACACGCTGAAGAGATGCCGCCCGCCTGGCCGGAGAGTGCGAAAGGCTTCGCTGAGCGCCGTCGCCTTGTCGGAAAAATACATGAAGCCGAATTGCGCGACGACCGCATCAAAGCTTTCATCCCCGAACGGCAAGGCGATCGCGTCGGCGATCTCGAAGGAGACCGCTTCGCCGGCGCTGAATTTCGCACGGGCGACGTCGAGCATCGCCGGGCTGACGTCCGTCGCGGTCAACCGTGTTTCGGGCGCCAGCCGGTTGCGCAATTCCCGCGTGACGAGGCCGGTGCCGGCGGCGATTTCCAGCACGTCGCGGGGCGCGCGCTGCGCCGTGCGGCGGGCGATGTCGGCCGCGTAAGCCGCGAAAATCACGGGGCCGAGCGCTTTATCGTAATAAAGCGGCATGTCGCCGCCGTAGTCCATGGCGCTCATTTGCGTCCCCAAGCGATATGTCCTGACGGCCTAGGCGTCCCCGCTCCAGCCGCCGTCGACAAAGCTCGACCCCGAATCGGACGAGCCGCCGGAGCCGCCGCCCCCAAAACTGCGGCCGACGCCGACGGAAGCCGGCATGCGCGCGGCGATATGGCCGACGAGCCGTGAGAAGGGCATCGACTGGAGCCAGACATGGCCCGGCCCGACGAGCCGCGCGAAGAAGAATCCCTCACCACCGAAGATCATCGATTTTACGCCGCCGACCGGCACGACGTCGAATTGCACGCTCCCGGTCTGGGCGACGAGACAGCCGCTGTCGACATGCAGCTCTTCGCCCGGCGCAAGCTCGCGCTCGACGACCGTGCCGCCGGCATGGACGAAGATCCAGCCCTCGCCGGAGAGTTTTTGCATGATAAACCCCTCGCCGCCGAAGAGGCCGGTCATGATCTTGCGCTGAAAGGCGATGTCGATCGCGACGCCTTGCGCTCCGGCGAGAAACGTGTCGCGCTGGCAGAAGATTTAGCCGCCGTAATCGGCGAGCCGCAGCGCCAGAAGCTTGCCGGGATAGGGCGCCGCAAAGGCGACGCGGGCGAGGCCGCCGCCGTAGTTGGCGAAGCGCGTCATGAACAGCGTCGAACCGGAGAGCGCCCGCTTCGCCCCGCGCCACAGCTTGCCGAGCAGGCCCTCGTCGGGGCTGGCGCCGTCGCCGAAGATCGTCTCCATCGAGACCGGCGCGTCCTTGAACATCATCGCGCCGGCCTCGGCGACGCAGGCGTCGCCCGGCCCGAGGCGCAGCTCGACGAATTGCATCTCATGGCCCTTGATGTCGAAGCCGGGTTGATCGGCGTCCCAGGGTCCGGCCTTGCGCTCCGAAAGCGTTTGCGGCTGATAGGAGCCGACGCCGGCGCCGCCGAGAAAGCTGCTCATCTGCTTGAACCTCGCTGATTTGCGGGCGGCAGAATAAGACGCCTGGCTGGCGCGCGCCAGAACCGATCAGACGCGGCGGGCGATGATGATTTTCGTATCGCCGTAGCGGCGGGTCTCTTCCTCGGCGAGGCCCTCGGGGAGATCGACCGCCGCCTCGGCCGCCTCCTCGATGACGACCAGCGCGCCCGGCGCGAGCCAATCGCCGGAGACGAGCGCGGCCAGCGCGCGGCTCGCGAGCCCCTTGCCATAGGGCGGATCGAGAAAGGCGAGCGAGAAGATTTCGCCGGGTGGCGCGGAGCCGAGCCTGGTCGCGTCGCGGCGAAAGACGCGGGTGACGCCGCCCAGTCCCAGCGCTTCTATATTGGCGCGCAACAGGGCGCGGGCTTCGGCGCCGTCATCGACGAAAAGCGCGCGCGCCGCGCCGCGCGACAGCGCCTCGAAGCCGAGCGCGCCGGTCCCGGCGAAGAGATCGACGACCGCCGCGCCGGCGACGGGATCGTCATAGGCATGGGCGAGAATGTCGAACACCGATTCGCGCAGCCGATCCGAGGTCGGCCGCACCGATTGCGACTGCGGCGCCTTCAACACCCGGCCGCGCAGAGAACCGCCGACGATGCGCATTACGCGCGGGGCTTTCTGGGTGGCTTGCCGCCGCGCGGTTTATCGCCGCCGGGGCCGCGCCCGCCGCCGCGCGGCGGCTTGCCGGCGTCGAAGCTTCTGCCGCCGCTCTTTGCGCCGCCTCTGGGGCCAGCCTTGCCGCCGCCCTCGGCCCGCGGCCCGCGCGGAGCCCGTTCCTCGCGCGGCGGGCGACCTTCGCCGAAGCGCTTGGCTCCCTCGCGCGGCGCGCGCGCCGGACGCGCCTCCCGATCAAAACTGCGCTCGCCCCGCGGCGCGCGTTCTTCGCGCGGCGGACGACCTTCCCCAAAACGCTTCGCCCCTTCGCGCGGCGCGCGGGCCGGACGCGCCTCCCGATCAAAGCTGCGCTCGCCCCGCGGCGCGCGTTCTTCGCGCGGCCGTCCTTCCGCAAAACGCTTCGCTCCCTCGCGCGGCGCGCGGGCCGGACGCGCCTCGGCGTCACGCTGGCCGCGGGCCGGCTCGGCGTCGCGGCGCAGCGAAGCAAAGCGGCGGGCGTTGCGGCCCTCCGCCTCGGGCTTCTCGCGCTTGACGATCACCCGCTCCACCGCCACGGCGCGGCCCTTGCGGTCGGCGGTCACGGCGCGTTCGATGCGGGCGCGCGGGCGCTCCTCCGCGCGCTCCTTGCGCAGCGTCGAGACATGTTTGCGCGAGCGCTTTTGCAGCGCTTCGCGGCGTTGCTGCTCCTCGGTCGCGCTCGGCGCCTCGCGCAAGGGCGAGGCGAAGTCGACGCCGGCAAGCTCGGCGAGCCCCTTGCCAAGCTGGTCACGCAGCACTTTCAGCCGCACTTCCTCGACCGCGCCCTCGGCCAGCTCGCCGAGCTGGAACGGGCCATAGGCCACGCGAATGAGCCGCGTCACCGCGAGCCCGAGATGCTCGAGCACGCGCTTGATCTCGCGATTCTTGCCTTCGGTGAGGCTCATCGTGATCCAGGCGTTGGCGCCCTGCACGCGATCGAGCCGCGCCTCGATCGGCGCATAATCGACCCCCTCGACAGTCACGCCCTCGCGCAGCGCGTCGAGCCGCGCCTGGTCGATGTCGCCATGGGCGCGCACGCGGTAGCGCCGCGTCCAGCCGGTCGCCGGCAGCTCCAGCGTGCGGGCAAGGCCGCCGTCATTGGTGAGCAGCAGCAGCCCTTCGGTGTTTATGTCGAGCCGCCCGACGCTGACGAGGCGCGGCAGATCGGGGTGACGCTCCTCCAGATAGTGGAAGACCGTCTCGCGCCCTTCGGGATCCTTGGCGCTGGTGACGAGGCCCGCCGGCTTGTGGAACAGAAACAGCCGCGTGCGCTCGCGCTCGGCGAGCGGCTTGCCGTCCACGGTGATCTTGTCGCCCTCGCGAATATTGACGGCGGGGCTCGTCAGCACGCGGCCATTGACGGCGATGCGCCCCTCGGCGATCCACTGCTCGGCGTCGCGGCGCGAACAGGCGCCGGCGCGCGCCATCACCTTGGAGATGCGCTCGCCCTCATAGGCGCTGGTGCGCTCCGGCGGCGCGGGCCGTTCCGCACGAGCCTTCTTCAGCCGCGGTTTTTCGGGCGTCGCTTTCTTGCCCGGCGCGCCGGGACGCGCGCGCACCGGCTTCTCCGGCGCTTTCGGTCCGGCGCCGCCGCGCCGGCGCAGCGGTTTGTCCCCGCCGGTGTTTTTTCGTTTCTCGTCGCTCATGCGCTCTGATAGCAGGCGCAAGCGCGCAAATGGAAGGGCGAAGCGGCAAATGAAAAAGTCAGATCCTTTCGCCGCGGCTTTCGACGCCGCCCGCGCCGCGGCGCAGGCTGACGAAGTGCCGGTCGGCGCGGCAATTGCGCGCGGGGGCGAAATTCTCGCCGCAACGGGCAATCGCACGCTGCGCGACCGCGACCCCACGGCCCATGCCGAGATGCTGGCGATTCGCGAAGCCTGCGCCAGGCTCGGCACGGAGCGGCTGATCGACTGCGACCTCTACGTGACGCTCGAGCCCTGCGCCATGTGCGCGGGGGCCATTTCCTTCGCGCGCATCCGCCGGCTCTATTTCGCGGCCCCGGACCCCAAGGGCGGCGGCGTCGAGCACGGCGGGCGCTTCTTCTCGCAGCCGACCTGCCATCATGCGCCCGAGGTTTACGGCGGCATTCGCGAGAGCGAAGCGGCGGCGCTGCTGCGGGAGTTTTTTCAGGCGCGGCGTTGATGAGCCACGGCCGAATAGCCGCGGATTCTCACAAAAACGCCTCCAGCGCCGCCAGCGTCGCTTCGGGCGCCTCTTCGGCGAGGAAATGCCCGCAGTCGAGCGCTTGGCCGGTGAGATCCACGACGTAATCGCGCCAGGCGTCCAAGAGCGACGGACCCTCGGCCGGAAAACTCGCCTCGCCCCATAGGAGCAGCGTCGGAACGGCGATTCTGCGCCCCGCCGCCTTGTCGGCCAGCAACAGTTCGCGGTCTTCGCCGGCGCCGGCGCGAAAATCCTCGCAAAAGGCGTGGATGCGGGAGGGCTCGTCGAAGGCCGCCTGATAGGCGGCGTAGGCGCCGGCGTCGAAAGCCTCCAACGTCTTGCTCTTCGTCGAGCTTTTCAGCGCGTCCGCGAGGAAGCCGAGCGGATCGAGGCCGATCAGCGTCTCGGGCTTGGGCTCCTCGCTCGCCATGAATTTCGCCCGGCCGACCCGCTGGAGGTCGCCCGCGCCAAAGGCGTCGTCGAGCGGCGCGACGTCGAGCAGCGCGAGTTTCGACAGGCGCCCCGGATGGTCGAGCGCGAGCCGCGCGCCGACGCGGGCGCCGCGGTCATGGCCGATAAGCGCGAATTGCGCATGGCCCAGCGCCTCCATCACCGCAACCGCGTCCGCCGCCATGGCGCGCTTCGTGTAAGCCTCGCCCTTTTCGCTCGCCGGCGCGGCGGACCAGCCATAGCCGCGCAAGTCCATCACGACGACGCTGAACCTTTTCGCAAGCTGCGGCGCGAGTCTGCGCCAGGCGACATGGGTTTCGCCGAAGCCGTGCAGCAGCAGCGCGGCCGGCCCGGCGCCGTGGGCGCGCGCGAAAATCTTGCCGGCCTCCGTGTCGATCCAGTGGGAGGCGAAACCGGGGAAGAAATCGGCGGGGTCTGACATAGCAAACTTGCTCTTTGCGTGTGGAAGCCCGTTTATAGACCAAGTAATAACAAAAAACCGGGCAAAATTTCCGTCGCTGGCCCGCGGCGCCGCATAAAGCGGAAAATACAAGCCGCTCCGCAGGATAGAGCGCGACTGCCGGCGGCTCTGCCGCACCGCAAAAACAAATTGCGCAGAACCGGGGCTTGCCGGGCGCAAGCCAAGCAAACTACGAGTCATTTCGGCTTCGCGCCGGCAAAGAATCGGCGCGGCCGACGCCAAGAGGGAGATTGGCATGACCAGCAAGATTCTCGGGGAAGTTCTCGACGCCAACGCCAAATACGCCGCGAGCTTCGGCGACAAGGGCCAGCTCGCGCTGCCGCCGGCGCGGCGCTTTGCGATCCTCACCTGCATGGACGCGCGCCTCGATCCGGCGAAATACGCCGGCCTTTCGGAAGGCGACGCGCATGTGATTCGCAACGCCGGCGGCCGCGCCTCGGACGACGCCATCCGCTCGCTGGTGATTTCGCACAAGCTGCTCGGCACGCTGGAATGGTTCGTGATCCATCACACCAATTGCGGCATGGAGCTGTTCTGCGACGAGGTCATGGCCGAGCTGCTCGACGACAGTCTCGCGACCGCCGCCCTCGACATGTCGACGCTGAAATGGTCGAACCCGCAGCACGGCGGCGGCTGCTCCGCCGGCCATTTCATCAAATGGCACACGATCAAGAATCAGGAAGACAGCGTGTTGCAGGACGTGCAGCGCATCCGCTCGCATCCGCTGACGCCGAAGAACGTTCCGATCTACGGCTATATCTACGACGTCAAGACCGGCAAGCTGATCGAAGTGCCGGCCGCGACGGCCGCCGGCAAGGCTGCGTAAGACGCAGCTCCCCTCTTGCGCCGCCCTCTTGCGCCGCGGGAGAGGGGAGCCCTCACGGGCTCCAGATGTTGCACCAGCCGTTGGGGCTCACCGGCCCCTTCACGGCGCTGCAGGCGTTCGGCGGTTCGAAATAGCCGCAATTGGCGCAGCGCTCCGAGCCGCGCGGCCGCGCCCGATAGGCGACCGACGCCTGGGTCGATTTCGCCTCTGCGCCTGTCGCGCTCACGCCGAGCAGAGCGGCGGCGCATCCGGCAATTTTCAGGACCGTGCGGCGTGTGGCTTTGGCGTCCGACGTCGTCATTTTGCGCCCCCTCTCTTGCGCCCCGGCGGGGCGCGCCGTTACACAGAAACTTATTATAACTTGCTCGTTTCTCCATGCGGCGCCCGGTCGCAGTTCGGCCATGGACGCGACCCTCTTCTCGCACGCTAGGGGCTTCTGCGGATGAGCTTATTGCGAATTGCCGCCCGCGCCGGAACGCGAGACTGTCAGGCTGTCGCCGCTCTTTCCCTGCGGACGGGACGCGGAGCGGCTCCCGACCAACGGCCGCGTGAGTTTCGAGTATGGCGAGAGCGCACTCCGAACAAAATACAATGATGGTTTGCGTGACGGTCCTCTGCCTGCTCGCATCGCTGCCTTTCCTGTGCTCCATGGCGATTCTCGCCTGGGCGGAGTGACGCTTCAGGAGGCCGCGTCCACCAGCGCTGTTTTCCTCCGCTGCAGCGCGCACTTGCGAACAAACAGCGAATCTGGAGAATCCCCCTGGAAAGGATGATTCGCTTGGTCCCTGCTCGTCTTGCAACCCTGAACGCCGAACAGCGCCGCGCCGTCGAGCACGGCGTGACCCGGCAATCGCCCCGCGACGCGGCGCCGTTGCTCATTATCGCCGGCGCGGGATCGGGCAAGACCAACACGCTGGCGCATCGCGTCGCGCATCTCATCGCCCATGGCGTCGATCCGGGCCGGATTCTGCTGCTCACTTTCTCGCGTCGCGCGGCGCTGGAGATGACGCGGCGGGTCGAGCGCATCGCCAAAGAAACATTGGACGCCGCACCGCGGCTTCCGTGGGCCGGCACTTTTCACGCCGTCGGCGCGCGGCTCTTGCGAGACTATGCCGCCAACATCGGGCTCGATCCGGACTTCACCATCCACGACCGCGAGGACTCGGCCGATTTGATGAATCTCCTGCGGCAGGAACAGGGCCTCGCCAAAACCGAGCGGCGCTTTCCGGCCAAGGGGACGTGCTTTTCGATCTACTCGCGCTGCGTCAATGCGCAAGCGCCGCTCGACGAGACGCTGCGCCGGTTCTTTCCCTGGTGCGCGGAATGGGAGAAAGAGCTGCGCGTGCTTTTTGCCGCCTATGTCGAGGCGAAGCAGAAGCAGAATGTGCTCGATTACGACGATCTGCTGCTCTACTGGGCGCAGACGATGAGCGATGCGGGTCTCGCTGCGGAGATCGGCGGCCGTTTCGATCACGTCCTCGTCGATGAATATCAGGACACGAACAGCCTGCAGGCGTCGATCCTGCTGGCGCTGAAGCCCGACGGGCGCGGCCTGACCGTCGTCGGCGACGACGCACAGGCGATCTATTCCTTCCGCGCCGCCACTATCCGCAATATTCTCGACTTTCCCGCCTGTTTCGACCCGCCGGCGCAACTCCTCACGCTCGATCGCAACTATCGCTCGACGCAACCCATTCTCGCCGCCGCCAATGCGGTGATCGGTTTCGCCAGCGAGCGTTTCACCAAAAATCTCTGGACCGACCGCGGCTGCGAGCGCAAGCCGGGACTTGTCCATGTGCCGGACGAGGCGGCGCAGGCGGGCTATGTCGCCGAGCGCGTGCTCGAGAACCGCGAGAGCGGCGTCGCCTTGAAGGAGCAGGCGGTGCTGTTTCGCGCCGCACATCACAGCGGCGCGCTGGAGATCGAGCTTGGCCGCCGCAACATTCCCTATCGCAAATTCGGCGGGCTGAAATTCCTCGACGCCGCCCATGTGAAAGATCTGCTGGCGCTGCTGCGATTTGCGCAGAATCCGCGCGACCGCGTCGCGGGCTTTCGTGTGCTGCAGCTCTTGCCGGGGGTCGGTCCCCGCGCCGCGCAACGCGCGCTCGATGAAACCACCGGCGCCCCCGATCCTCATCAACGCTTAAGCGATCTTGCGCCGCCGCCGCGCGCAAAAGAGGCTTGGCGCGGCTTGATCGAAGCGCTCGGCCTGCTGCGCGCGGGCGGCGCCGGCTGGCCGGCCGAGATCGGGCTGTGCCGGCGCTGGTATGAGCCGCATCTCGACCGCATCCATGAGGACGCGGCCGCGCGCCGGAGCGATCTCGCGCAATTGGAGCAGATCGCCGGTTCCTTCCCCTCGCGCGAGCGCTTTCTCACAGAACTTACGCTCGATCCGCCCGACGCGACCAGCGACATGGCCGGCGCGCCGCATCTCGACGAGGATTATCTCATTTTGTCCACTATCCATTCCGCCAAGGGGCAGGAGTGGAAATCGGTTTTTCTGCTCAACGTCGTCGACGGCTGTCTTCCCTCCGACCTCGCGACCGGCGGCGCCGAGGAGATCGAGGAGGAGCGGCGGCTTCTCTATGTCGCGATGACCCGCGCGAGGGACGAGTTGCGGCTGGTCACGCCGCAGCGCTTTTATACGCATGGCCAATCCGGCCACGGCGACCGCCACGTCTACGCGATACGCAGCCGCTTCATTCCGGACGCGATCATCCCCCTCTTCGAGCAATCGACCTGGCCGCAGGCGGCGGCCGAAAGCGCCGCGGCGCGCTCCGGCCTGCGCGTCGATATTCGGGCGAAGATGCGGACGATGTGGGCGTGAAGGGTTGCAAGCCTGACCGAGCGCCGCGCGGGAGCCGCCGCATAACTCCCGTCGCCGGAGCGGCCTGACGGCGAAACGCCCCTCATGCGCGCCCCCGGGAAGGAGCGCCGGCGGTCCTCAGCAGTTTCTGTAGCCTGGCCAGATTCGCAGGCTTCACCAGATGGTGGTCGAAACCGGCCTGCTCGCATCGCTTTATATCGGCGTCCTGCCCCCACCCGCTCAGCGCGATCAGCATCGCCTTCGCGCCTTCTTCGGTTTGCCTGATGCGGCGCGCCGTTTCGAAACCATCCATCGACGGCATGCCGAGATCGAGCAAGACCACATCCGGCTTGAAGTCCTGCATGGCCTTCAAACCCGAGCGGCCGTCATAGGCCACATGGGGCCGCGCGCCCCAGGCGCCGAGCAAGGTCGCGAGACTATCGGCCGCCGCGGCGTTGTCGTCGACCAGCAGGATGCGCAGAGGCGGCAGAGTCGCGGGCGTTTCCGTCTCGGCGGCGAATCGGCCCGGCGCGCACAAGGGAAGGCGAACCGTAAAGCGGCTGCCGAGGCCCGGACCATCGCTTTCCACGGTCACGTCGCCCCCATGCATGGCGACGAGGTTCTTGACGAGGGCGAGACCGATGCCGAGACCGCCCTGCGCGCGGTTGAGATTCTTGTCCACCTGGGTGAACAGATCGAAGACGCGCGGCGCCATGTCGGCCGGCACGCCGACGCCCGTGTCTTCGACGACGACCGCGACCCAGTCCCCCTCGCGCGCGGCTCTTATGGCGATGCGCCCGCCGGCGGGCGTGTATTTTATCGCATTGTCCAGCAGATTGCCGAACACTTGCGTGATGCGGACGGGGTCGGCGTCGGCGTGCAAGGGTGCTTCCGGCAGATCCAGGCTGATCGCGTGCCCGGCGCGTTGCAACGCCGGCCGGCAAGCTTCAACCGCGTGCCTGATCGAGACGGCGAGATCCGTCTGCTGTTTCTTGAGAGTGATTTTTCCGCGTCCGATGCGCGAGACGTCCATCAAATCGTCGACGAGCCGAATCACATGCTCGACCTGCCGTTCGACCATCGACAGAAGATTTTCCTCCATCGCGACGAGCCCGGATATTCGCTTCAAAACCGCGACGGCGTTGCGGATCGGCGCCAGCGGATTGCGCAGCTCATGCGACAGGGTCGCGAGAAAATCATCCTTGCGGCGATCGGCCTCGCGCAGCGACTGCTCCATTCGGATGCGCCCCATCGCCAGCGACACGAGGTGGCTGACCGATTCCATCACCTCGATTTCCGCCGCGCTGAATGCGCCGCGTTTCTTCGTCCCGAAGGAGAGGGTTCCGATCAGCCGGCCTTGATACATCAGCGGATGGCAGCAATAGGCTTCGATCCCATAGGACGCGACGAGCGCGGTCCTCGCGTCCGGCGCGGCGGAGATCGTCTCGGCGACGATCCGCCGGCCCTCGCGCGCCACGCAGCCGCAGATGGCGACGCCATAATCGAGGCGCTCTATGGCGCGCGCCTGCGGCTCCGGAATGCCGGCGCAGGCGTTGAGTCGCAGGCAGTCGGCCTCTTCGTCGACCAAGTAATTAAAGAAAGCCTGGCAATCGAGAAACTGCATCACTTCTTCGCAGAGTTCCTCGACGACCTTTTGCGGATCGGTGTTTTGCAGCAGGCGCGCGGCGGTTTTCGACAAAAGCTCGTTGCGGCGGGCGCCCCATCGCAAGGCTTCCTCGTTCAGCTTTTGCGCGGTGATGTCCTGCGTGACGCCGAAACAGCCCCGCAGCGCGCCATTATCGTCGAAGCTGAGACAAGCTTTTTCGCGGACCCATTTGGTCGCGCCTTCGACGACGATCCGATGCTCTATGTCGAAGCCCTCGCCGTCGAGTGCTGCGGCCCATTTGCGGCGCACGTAGTTTTTGTCGTCGGGATGCACATAATCGAGGAACGAGCGCCAGCTTTGCGGTTCGCCGGGCGGAACGCCGAAAATCCGGCAGTGCTCGTCCGACCAGCTCAAAACGCCCCGCCGCGCGTCGAGGCGCCAGCAGCCAATGCGACCCAGGGCCTGGGCCTTTTCGAATTCGTCCCAGCCCTGGTCGAAAGAGATGATCTCGCCCGCTCCGACCCGCGCGCCGTCAACCGCCGCCGCGGGGGCGATTGCGCCTGGTTGCGTTAGGATTGCCCGGCTCACGCCCGCTTTCCTGTGTAAAGCCACGCAATTAGCATCTCTTAGCATCTTTGGCGAGACCCCAAAATATTGAGGCCAAGCGCGCCTGTAATCAAGCCGAGGCCGCGAGTCGCGGTCCGCCCCACGCCTGGCCATCCGGCGCCCGCCATCGCCACCGGCCGAAACGGAGGCGGAACGCCCGGCGCGGCGGCGATGGAGGCGACCGCGCCGAAGGGCTCATAGATCGCCTCCTACACCATCGCCGCAGCTCCGGCCCCTACTTCTCCTCTCGCCCTGCTCTGCTCATTACTGGCAATGAGAGAGACGCCATGAAGGCATGCAGTCGGCGATCCGCGCCGAGGAACGATCCCACGATGCTGAACCCACGGGCATTCCCATTGTTGATACCGTGGACTTCGGTATTAACAGCCGTTGGGACATCGATTGTCGTAAAGCTCTGCTTATCGTACAAAAAGCCGTGCGTGGCGTTCCCTCTCCTGTAATACCCCACCACGTAGCCGGAGTCGTTTATCCCTCGCAACCAAGTGCTCGAGGCGCCCGGAAAATCAAACCGCGCGGATGTATTCACGAATACCCCGTGATATCCCGTGGCGTCGATAAAATCGCCGACGATTTGGCCTGCGTTGTTAATTCCATTGGCTTCGCTGACCCCTCCTATCGAGTAGACGTTGCATCGTGATGGTGGATAAGAGACGGTAGATGCCTGCTCAAAGAGACTATAAGAACCAACTATCGTCCCGACGTTGTTAATGCCGTGCGCCTCCTCGGTCGCATCGTTACAGGGTGTCGGAAGGTAAGAGCCCGAATTCCGAAGAAAACCTTGAACCAGGGGACCTGGCTGGGTGGATGAGTAAATGCCGACAATCTGGCCGCGCCCATTTATTCCCCACGCTTGCGTTCGATAACTGCCGGGGAAGTCGACTGGCGTGTATTGGCCACGGGAAAGCAAGAAACCATGTTGCTTGCCTGTTCTGTCGGTAAAGGCGCCGACGATATCTGAAGGCTGAAGAGGCAAGGAGCTAACCGGGCTGCTGATGCCGTTGGCTTCGCTCATCACAGCGCGAGGATAATCGATCGTCTGGAATTTGACGACCCACTGGGCTCCGCAGCTCGGCGTGACGGTCAGGCCGGACCCCAGGACCGCTATGCACAAGGTCTTGATCGCATGTGTCATCGTCGACCTCCGCGTGGCTGATTTCAAGCGACGGATTGCGCTGACGATGGAAAGCACTGCGAAACTGGTTGGTTCCAGAGCTCCCTATCAAACAGGCCGCTCATGCCGCTGGCGCCTATGCCAACGGAAAAAGCGGCCGGCCGGGAAAATTCCTTGGCCTTGATAAAGGAGCCTGACATGCCGCCGGCCTGCTAGGCGCCGGCCAAGTTCCAATCCATTTCTTCCGTGTGCGGGATCTCGAAACCGGACCGTTTGTTCTCTGTCGGAATCACGACGACCCTGTCCCTGGAAACTCTCAGCTTCACCAGCTTGTGCTCGAAGTCGTGGCGGCAATGCGCGCGGCCGCCGTCTATGAAGACCGTCTTGTCGGCGCTCACCCTGAAATCATTGCGGTGGCGCGAGTAGATGACGTCTCCATTCTCCGCCACGATCCCGACGAAGGGCTCCTCTACCGCCGAAATTGCGTTGGAGATCATGAACTTGTCCCGGTCGCGCCAGACGCCGAACCAGTTCGAGCCTTCGGGGTGGGCCGTCTCTGTGTAAAAGATTGCGCTTGGAAAATCACTCCAGCTGTTGTCCCTCAATTTCAATTGGGATTCGAACACATATCGCCCATTGTATCTTCGTTCGATTTTCTCGATCTGAGTTGGAGAAAGAAACGAACTATCGGTTAGTATTCTCATCGCTCGTCTCCCTGCGCACGCGACCGCCGCGTTCCTTTTCCCGTTTCCGTGCTTTTCTGTCCGACCTCCGAGTTTTCTCTTGCGATCTCGTCTCAGCGTTTCAAGCCCTTAAGCTCATATCAACTCTATAGGTGAGCTGCTCGCTTAAGCCAAGGCGCTGATGAGACCCGTAAGTCCGACCCCCAGAAGCGCGCCGACGCCCGCAACCGCATAGCGCCGCAACTTCGCTCCGGCGACGATCAAAACCCAATCCTTCATTGGTCAAGCCCCTTCAGCCTGAGAGGCGAAGGCGGCGCCACATCACGAGGCGACGAGCTGATTTTCGGTTGGCTGGACTGGGCCGCGGGAATCGGTTGCGGGGCGCTCACCTGCTTCATCAAATCGCTGCTCCACGCGCCCTCGACCTTGAAGTGCGCCGTTGCTCCCAATTCCACCGCTTCAATGAGGTTGTGCGTCAGATAGGCGTAAACGCCGGGCTGCCGGAATGTGTAGAGAGCGGCTCCTGCGCTTCCGCCGCGAATGAACCAGGTCTCGAGGTTTTTTTCCGGCGGGTTGTCAAACTTGCCGGTTTCCCAGACATAGTCGCCGTGGCCGCCGATGAGGTGTGGCCGACTGTCCCGGTTTGCTTGCGAGTGCACGATCAGCACAGTTTCTCCGACCTTCGCGGGGAGCGCATTTTCACCCGTAAGCACGCCGGCTTTTCCCTCGAAAACCACATGCGAGGGAACGAGCTTGTGCATGACCTCGAGCGTCTTGGGAAAATAGTCGGTCAGATCGGTGGAGCTTTGAAAGTTGCCCTTGGCGTCACGCGGCACGTAGAAGTCGTTCTCGCCGATGTAATAAATGCGGTCGTAATGCAGGCGTCTGCCCGTCCCATCTTTTAGGCCGCCGCGTGGGAGGACCATGACCGCTCCGCTCATCCCCGACATCACGTGCAAGGGAATCATCGAGCCGCCGGGCGCGCAGTGATATACGAAGACGCCAGCGCGCGTGGCCTTCCAGCGAAGCACGACCTGCTCGCCCGGATTCACCGCGGTCAGCGCGCCTCCCCCGAGCGCCCCTGTCGCCGCATGGAAATCGATATTGTGGGTCAGCCTGTTGCTCGCCGGATTGACGAGGGTCATCTCGGCGTAGTCGCCCTCATGCACCACGATAAGCGGCCCGGGAATCGAGCCGTTGAACGTCGAACCGGGGATTGTCGTGCCGGCGTTGTCGATGACAATGGGCTTCTCGACAACAGTCATCTTGAATTCGATGATCTTCGGACCCGACTTTGTCGCCTGCTCATGCGGATGCACGAAAGGCGGCGCGACAAGCGTCACATTTTCGCGCGGCAATTTTGGATCACCGTCGGCGTGTGACGGGAGATCTGTCCAGCAAGTAACGGCAAGGGCGCATGCGAGCGGCAGGACATTCTTCCTCATCTCGGCCTCCACAATGCTACAAACTTATTCACGGCATAGCGCCAACCACCCCGGACGAAAGCTCTAGGGCTAGGATCATTGGCCCTTCCTGAAGGCGGCGGCGGTCTCCCGGAGCGCCCTCAGCACGCGACTCAATCCTGCCTCTGCACCGAGCGGTGACTTCTCCACGGAGGATGGCTGCGGGTGGAGCGGGGCGCCATTCGCGGCGCGATGCGAGGAGACCGCGCAAGTCGCATGCTCTGACTTTGGCGCGCCTTGGCCGAGTGGCTTTCTGTTGGAGGACCAACCGGCTCCATTGGCGGCTGCATGCGGCGTCAGGCGGATCTCTGGCGACGGTGGGTTCCCCTTGAACACGAAACGGCGACGCGCCTGGTGATATGCGGGATCGGGGCCGAAGAAATTAATCTTCATGCGTCCGAGTTCCTCGCAGCGGTAGCTTGCGAGCGGCTTGACGAATTCGTCGTCGAGGCGCGCGTCGTGCTTCGTT
Organism: Beijerinckiaceae bacterium; assembly: GCA_033853615.1. Lineage (GTDB taxonomy): Bacteria > Pseudomonadota > Alphaproteobacteria > Rhizobiales > Beijerinckiaceae > Methylosinus. The sequence goes on from JAWOLK010000106.1 coordinate 21,954, forward strand.
CGCAACATTGTCCGGAACTCGGGGTCTTGTGCGAGCCGCTGCGCGCGCTCCTTCACTTGCGTCTCGAAGGTGTTGATGTCCGCGCCAAAAGCATCGTCGAGGAGACCCATGTCCCGCGCCGCCTTCGCGCCGATCGGCTTGCAGGATTGCGTCAGTTCGAGAGCTTTCGCCTGTCCGACACGGCGGGGGAGCAGATAGGTCCAATATTCAGACCCGTAAAGCTCTCCCATACTCCTGTAATGCGGGTTCAGGACAACCCCCGACATGGCGTAGACGCGGTCGGCTGCAAGAGCCAGAATAGCTCCTCCCGCCCCGGCGTTGCCGCGCATGCCTGCGATGACCAGATGCGACATGGTATTGATGATTTCATAGACCAGGTCGTCGATCGCATTGATGTTTCGCCAGGACTCTTCGGCCGGGTCAGGGCTCGCCTCGATCGCATTGAGATGAATCCCGTTCGACCAAAAATCTGGTCCGCCCAAAAGCGCGATGACCCTGGTCGGTCGCGACCGCGCATAGAGAAAAGCGTCGCGAAGACGACGACATTGCTCTGTGCTCATTGCGCCATTGTAAAAATTAAACGAAAGATAGCCGACCCGGCCTTCCTCAGCATAGGCGATCTCTCGGTAGGTGCGATGATCGACCGGCGCGTCGATCGGGATCGGCGCCTCGGGCGTTCCGCGCAGCAGCGGCCCCAAGACCTGGGCCGCCGGCAACTTCACCCCAGCGATCGTGCAGAATTCCTGTTCGCAGAGTTCGCAGGGAACGCCTGCCTGCGCGAGCTGGCAGCTCTCCTTGTGCGCGAACGGGTCGCCCTTTGCTTTCAGATGAGAAATCCATACCGCGCCGTCGACTGCGCCGATGCAGACAGCTCCATCACGCTGCGCCAAAATTTTGCCGGCCGGTCCTTTGATGCGCTCCTCTTCATGCGCGCCGTAAAGGAAACAACTTACGCCGAGCAGAGAGTCGAGGACGCCGGGGGCGCTGTCTGCGGCGCGAATTTTTCTCACGATGTCCTTAGTTTTGTCCTGCGTCCAATCGATGGCGCGATCCGCCTGTTTCATCGGCGGGCGCAGGGAACCGCGAGCATAGGCCGAAGCCTCGCAAAGCGGCTCGGGCTTCCAGGCGGCGGATCGGAACTCGCGCGACTCCAATCGAGAGAGCGCCTCGAGAACGCCGCGCACCGCCGCCTCTGTGACCGGGCCGCGGTAGAGGCTGCTCTTGGCGGGAGGATCGACGTCCAGCGGGAACTCGTGAGAGGCCCAGATGGGTCCGGCGTCGAACTCCGGGTGCGCTTCCAATATCGATACGCCCCAGCTCTTTTCGCCGTTCATGATCGCCCAATCCAATGAAGACGGGCCACGATCACCCTTGATTCCAGGGTGCACGATCAGACATCGGTGACGCGAATATACTGCTTCAGGAATGGCGGTCTTCAGCATCGGCGCAAGGATGATGTCGGGAGTATCGCGCGAAACTGCGTCGATCATCGCCTCGCCCGTCGCAACGACGCTCACACGCACGTCATGGCCGCGGTCGGTTAATTCAATGAGAAGCCGTTGGCTGAGGCTATTGTGCGCCGACGTCAAAAACAGAATTTTCATTGATTTGCCCCCATTTTCGAGACAGGCTGCACGGATGTCTTCGCCGCTTCATTGGCGAGGGGCGAGCGGAACCGCGCGCGATACTCCAGTGGACTGACATCGAATAAGCGCTGAAAAGTGCGCCGCATTCGTTCGGAGGTTCCGAAGCCGCACTCCTCGGCGATCCTCTCGATGGACGACCTGGATTCCTCGAGCTTCCAGCGCGCTGCGTCAGCCCTTGCCCACTCGACGAATTGCGCCGGCGTCGCTCCTATCTCATTCCGAAAGAGGCGCGAGAAATTGCGTGTGCTCATGGCTGCCCGGTCGGCCAGCGCCGTGACGCTGAGATCGGCTCCCGGATTCCCGAGGATCCAGGCTTGCAGCTTGCAGATTTCCGGTCGGTCCGACTCGCAAGAGGTGACGTAGCCGCTAAACTGGCTCTGGCCATTGGGGCGACGCGGAAAAACCACCAACATGCGAGCAACTGTGAGAGCGACCTCCCGACCCAGATCTTCTTCTATCAATCCGAGCGCGAGATCGATGCCCGCAGAGATCCCCCCGGATGTGTAAACGTTCCCGTCGCGCGCAAAAATAAGACGAGAGTCAACCTTAATTGAAGGATATGCCTTCGCGAGAAGCTCTGCGAACATCCAGTGCGTCGTGACGCGCCGATTGTCTAGTAAGCCCGCAGCCGCCAGGATAAAGGCGCCGGTGCAGATCGACGCGACACGTCTTGCGCGCGACGCGCTCAAACGAACCCACTCGATCAGCGCCGCATCCGAAGCGGCCTCCTCCTTGTTCGCCACCCCGCCCGCAACGATCAATGTGTCGAGGTCGTCCGAAGCGTCGCGGTAGCTTTGGTTCGCAGCAAGGTGAATCCCGCAACTTGTGCGCACCAAGCCGGGGGCTGCGGCAATGATATCACACTGATAAGCGCGCTCTCCACTCTTGCCGAAACGGGGCAAGAACATCTGGGCATAATGGAAGGCGTCGCAGGGCCCACAAACGTCGATCACATCGCAGTTCGGGTAGATCAGAAATGCGATCCTGCGAGGACGTCCCGTCTTCTCGGGCAACTGATTTGCGAGTGGCGTTTTCATAAAATTAACTATCCTCTGCAACGCAACTCCCTGCAAGGACAGAAACCCCTCGTTTTCGGCCAATCCTTAGTAAATACATCAAAAATGAAATTTTTTTTCTTGTGTTTTTCGTCGCACTGCGATGATTTATTTTTCTATTATTTGCTCTAGTCTTTTAGACTCGCCGCCGTGAAGGGAGCGACGGCGCGCGCGTATTGGCTCTTGCGAAGCAATCGGCCGCGAGTGGGGCTGATTTCCTACGCGAAGGGCGGCGACTTTCGCGTGTCGGAAGCAGCGCGAATTATCGACCGGCAGATGAATGGATGGGCGCTCGTGCTTTTGCTATCGCCTTTAATCCTCTTGCACATCAAGTAAGGTGGATCGAAACCGCGCCCGATAGTCCGTCGGGCTGGTTTTAAAGAGGCGTTGAAACGTGCGTCGCATACGTTCCGCATTCTCAAAGCCGGATTCTTCGGCAATGGCTTCCGTTGTCAAAAGCGTTTGTTCAAGCTTGCAGCGCGCCGCATCGGCCCGCGCACGCTCGACAAATCGCGCCGGCGTTTCCCCGGTCTCGTTATGAAAGAGCCGCGAAAAATTCCGCGGGCTCATCGCCATGCGATCCGCCAGCGCCGCGACGCTCAGGTCGGCGGCCGGATTCATCGTTATCCATCCCTGCAGTTCAGCTATGTCTTTGCGAACTTTTTGATGCTCGCCGAGCGGGCCGAAAAAACCACTGAACTGAGACTGGCCGCCTGGGCGCCGCGGAAAGACCACCATCGTTCGGGCGATGAAAAGCGGTATTTCCCTTCCAAGATCCTCCTCAACGAGAGCGAGGGCAAGATCAATGCCAGCCGTGATGCCGCCGGACGTGTAGATGTTTCCATCACGAGAAAAGATCAGGCTGGCGTCAACCTCGACATATGGGTGCTTGGTCGCAAGGAGTTCAGCGTACATCCAGTGGGTCGTCACCCGCCGGTGGCGTAAGAGACCCGCCGCCGCCAAAATGAATGCGCCGGAACAAACCGACGCTATGCGCCGCACGCGCGGCGCCATCAAACGAACCCACTCCACCAGGGCCGCGTCATTGCAGGCCTGATCGAACCCTTCCCCGCCTGCTACGATCAACGTGTCGACGCCATCGGTTATTTCGTGGTAACTCTGAGTAGCTGTAATCTCAATCCCACACTTGGTCTGAACTGGCCCCGCTTCCTTCGCCAGGATAACGCATTGGTAATCCGGTTCCTCGGCTCGTCCCAGGCCCAACAGCCCCCGCCGCGCATAATAGAAAGCGTCGTAGGGTCCGCACACGTCCAGGATTTCGCAGTCTGGATAAATCAAGAATGCGACCCTACGCGATCGGCCGCTTTCATGTATGTGCGCATCTTCGAGGCGTGGTCTCATGGTCCCATGATTTTCCGCGTTCGCATCTCGCGCAAGGACAAAAATCCCCCGTTTTCTGCCAAGACGACAGGCCCTTCATTTTCACCAACCAACGCCGACGCCGCAATCGCTCCGGCCTTCTTCATCACCAATATTTTCGAGTAAAAGCTGACAAACCAATCCCATTAGGCCGGCTGCCGGCCTCACCTTGACGCCAGAAGGTTTCTCCAAAAATTGACCTACGGCTGTCAAGTCCATGGTCACAAGTCATTCGCCTTTCCAGACTCGAATTTCTCGAGCTTACCAGACTTGCTGGAACCCAAGCCTGACCCAGTGCGTTCATCCCCTGAACGGCCGTGGCGCCGCTTTGAACAAACTTCGCCGAGCGCGCAAGGGACGGGGAAAGATTGCATCCGCCGCGCCTGCCGCTGATTTCCGGAGGCGTCAGACATGGACGACATCCGTCGCCGCGCACTTCTTGGATTCGTAATAAACGAGGCGCTGGCGAAGCGTCGTGTCAGAAGAGGGAGCGAAAGAAATGTCTGATCTCGTCGTCATCGTGTATCCGACCGAGGCCAAAGCCGAGGAGATGCGCAAGAAGATACTCGACCTTCAGAACGAATATCTGATCGAGCTTGGCGACGCGGCGATAGCCGTCAAGCAGCCCGACGGCCACGTCAAACTGAATCAGCTCCTCAACACGACCGCCGCCGGCGCGGCCTCGGGCGGACTTTGGGGCCTGCTGATCGGCATGGTGTTTCTTAATCCGATCCTCGGCGTCGCTCTTGGCGCGGCGTCAGGCGCGATCAGCGGCGCGCTCACCGATTATG
>JAWOLK010000107.1:0-14955 GCA_033853615.1 Beijerinckiaceae bacterium
GTGTCGATCCCGGCGAAACGCCCGGCGATGCGCGCTTTTTCCGTCACGCGCTCCGTTACCGCGTTATCAGCGTGCCGGCGCCGTGATCGGTCAGCAGCTCGATCAACACCGCATGCGGCAGCTTGCCATCGAGAATCACCACGCCCTCGACGCCGCGTTCGATCGCATACATGCAGGTCTCGACCTTCGGGATCATCCCGCCGGTGATCGTGCCGTCGGCGATGAGGCCGGGAATGTCGCTCACCCGCAGCTCCTCGATCAGCTGCTTGTTCTTGTCGAGCACGCCGGGCACGTCGGTGAGGAAGACGAGACGTTTCGCGCCGAGCGCGCCGGCGATGGCGCCGGCGAAAGTGTCGGCGTTGACATTGTAGCTCTCGCCGTCGGCCCCTTGCGCGATCGGCGCGAGAACCGGAATCAGTTCGCGGCCGAGCACCTGGTCGAGCACCGTGGTGTCGACCTTGTCGGGCTCGCCGACGAAGCCGAGATCGACGCCCGAGGCGGTGCGCGGCGCCTTGCGCGCGGTAAGCAGGCGCCCGTCCTTGCCGGTAACGCCGATGGCGCGGCCGCCCTCGGCGTTGATGTAGCCGACGATCTGCTTGTTGATGGCGCCGGCCAGCACCATTTCGACGATGTCCATCGTCGCCTTGTCGGTGACGCGCAGGCCGTCCGAAAAGGCCGATTCGATCCCGAGCCGTTTCAGCATGGCGCCGATCTGCGGCCCGCCGCCATGCACCACGACCGGATTGACGCCCGATTGCTCGAGCAAGACCATGTCGCGCGAAAAGTCGCGCGCCACCCTGTCGTCGCCCATGGCGTGGCCGCCATATTTGACCACGACCGTCGCATCGTCGTAGCGCAGCATATGCGGCAGCGCCTGCATTAGGATCTTCGCCTGCGCGAGCGCGTCTGAGGCCCGGTCGTTGGTCATATCGAGTTTCCCATGGTCGCGCGCAGCAAAGAAACGCAATCAGTCGCGTCGGCTCATGTAGACGAGCGGGAAGCGCGCTTTCAAGCGTTTCGTTCAGCGAGCAGCAGCGCCACCGCGGCGCGCAGCTCGGCGATCCCCTCCCCCGTGTGCGACGAGGTGAAGATGATCTGCGGGAAGGCGGCCGGCCGCTTGGCGAGGGCCTCCCCGACAGCCTCGAGAACGCTCAGGCGCTCGGACGCCTTCAGCTCGTCATGTTTTGTCAACACGACCTGGTAGGACACGGCGGCCTGGTCGAGCAGATGGAACATCTCTTCGTCGGCTGGTTTGACGCCGCGCCGCCCATCGATCAGCACGAAGACGCGGGCGAGCGTCGCCCGGCCGCGCAGATAGTCCCGCATCAGTTTCGACCAGCTCGCGACCTTCTCCTTGCCGACAGCCGCATAGCCATAGCCCGGCATGTCGACGAGGCGCAGGCGTTCGGCGCCCGGCGCGCCGCCAAGCGCGAAGAAGTTGAGCTGTTGCGTGCGCCCCGGAGTATGGGAGACCCGCGCCAGCGTCTTGCGATTGGTGAGCGCGTTCAGCAGCGAGGATTTCCCGACGTTTGAGCGGCCGGCGAAAGCGATCTCGGGCGGGCCGAGCGGCGGCAGATCATCCGATTTGGCGCTGGCGAAAAAGAAATCGCAGGGCCCCGCGAAGAGGAGCCGGCCAAGTTCTTGATAGTCGGGCTCGGTCAAGGGTTCAGCCTGCAAGGTTTACATAAATGAAAATAGCGAGCGGATGCTTCTCCGCTCGCTATCTCTTGTTTCGGAAAGGCCGGTCAGGCGCGCTGGAACGTCTTTTTCAAATTGTCCCACAGCTCGAACTTCAGCCCGGCGCGGCTCATGATCACCCATTGCTGGGCGACCGAGAGAACATTGTTCCAGGTCCAGTAGATGATGAGACCGGAGGCGAAGCTGCCCATGGTGAAGGTGAACATCAACGGCATCCAGCTGAAGGCGATCTTCTGGATTTCATCCGTCGGCTCCGGATTCATCTTCATCTGCAGCCACATCGACACGCCCATCAGCAGCGGCCAGACGCCGAGCCAGAGATACGGCCCGAAGATCGGGACATGCGTCGGATCGAAGGGCAAGAGACCGAAGAGATTGAAGACATTCGTCGGATCAGGCGCGGAGAGATCCTTGATCCATCCGAAGAAGGGCGCCTGCCGCATCTCGATGGTGACGACCAGCACCTTATAGAGCGAGAAGAACACCGGGATCTGCAAGAACACGGGAAGGCAGCCGGCTGCCGGATTGACCTTCTCGCGCTTGAACAGCTCCATCTGCTCGGTGTTGAGCTTGTGCTTGTCGTCCCCGTATTTTTCCTTCAGCTCTTTGATCTTCGGTTGGATCGCCTTCATCTTGGCGATCGATTGATAGCTGCGGTTCGCCAGCGGCAGGAAGGCGATCTTGACGATCACCGTCACGGCCAGAATGGCGACGCCGAAATTCCCGAAGACCTTGAACAGCATGTCGATCAGCCGGAACATCGGCCGGGTGATGAAGTAGAACCATCCCCAATCGATGAGGCGGTCGAACCGCTTCAGGCCGGGATTGGCCATATATCCGTCGAGAATGTCGACCTCTTTGGCGCCGGCGAAGACGCGCGTCGTCGCGGCGACGCTCTTGCCCGGCTCGACCGTCACGGGCTCGCTGACCGTGTCGGCCTGATAGGTCTTCACCGCGCCGCCGATCGACGAGAAGCGCGCCTCGATCGGCTTCGACTGATTGGGAGCGACGACGGCGCCCCAATATTTGTCGGTGAAGCCGACCCAGCCGCCGGTCCCCTTGAAGGTTTTGACGCCGTGCGGCTCCTTCTCGATCTTGTCGTAATTGACTTCCTGCGTGCCTTCGTCGCCGACGAGGCCGACGAAGCCCTCATGCAGCGCCGCGTAACCGGCGCTCGGCGGACGCCCGATGCGGGTGACGCGTCCGAATTGGAAGAGCTGGACAGCCTTGTCCGACTTGTTCTCGACGCTGTCCTCGACCGTGAACAAATATTCGTCGTCCACCGAGATCTTGCGTTTGAAGACGAGGCCCTGGCCGTTGTCGAAAGACAGCGTCACCGGATGGCCGGCGGTCAGCTTGTCGGAATCTGCGGTCCAGACCGTATCGGTCGTCGGCAGGACCGGCGGCGCCTCGGTCTCGGCGGTCAGATAGCCAAGGTCGGCGTAATAGGGACTGGGCCCGTATTCAGGAGAGAGAAGAACGATGGTCGGGCTCTTCGGATCGACCGTCTCGTGGTAGTTCTTGAGCGAAACGTCGTCGAGGCGCGCGCCTTTGAGCGCAATGGAGCCCGAAATCGAGCGCGTGTCGATGCCGATGCGCGGGCTTTCCGCGAGCGCGGCTTCACGCGTCTTCACGGCCGGCCGCGCCGCCGGCGTCGCGCCGACCGCCGCCTGGCCCTTTTCCGGCGCCCCGAGCTTCAGCGATTTCTCCATGCGCTTTTGCTCGAGGAACTGCTGACGCTGCTTGTCCATCTCCGGGAACGCGTAGAAATAGTCCCACAGGCCGATAAAGATCAGCGACAGGCAGGCGGCGATGATCATATTCTTGGTGTGTTGCGTCATGGCGCCGAGGCCCTGTCTTTTTGGTTGCGCCGACCCGATCCGCCGCGGCGATTGAGCCGCGTCAGCCCGTCGGCGATCTGCGTCAGAATGTCTTGGAAAGGCGCGGTCAGCGCCCGAGGGCGCGCAACGAAGACGTAATCTCTGCCGGGCTCGGCGATCGGCGCTCCAGCGACGCGCATCGCCTCCTTGAGGCGCCTGCGGATACGGTTGCGGCCCACGGCCCCGGCGACCTTCTTCGTCACGGTGAAGCCGATGCGCGGCGGACCCTCCCGATCCTCGCGTTCGGCCATCTGGATTTTGAACGCCGGCGCATGATGGTGGACGCCGCTCGCCGAGGCGCGCAAAAAATCGGGTCGCCGCCGCAGTCTTTCGACCGCCGCCGGCGCCCGGCTCTGCTCGGATGGCGCGTCGCGCATCATGGTCGGCTTTCGGGCTTGTTGGTCAGGCCCGCGCCGGCTCAGGCCGACAGGCGCTTGCGCCCACGCGCGCGCCGCGCGGCGATGACCTTGCGGCCGCCGACCGTCGCCATGCGCGAACGGAAGCCGTGGCGGCGCTTGCGCACGATCTTGCTGGGTTGATAAGTTCTTTTCACCGTCTATCTCCGTCCGCTCGCAACAGAGCGACGCGGCTCCGTTCCGATCATTCGCCAATGCCGAATGCGAGGGCTCGCCGGCGCCGGAGCGCCGCAACCCTCGCGTGAAACCCAGCCGCACGCCCGCAGGAAGACGCGCCGCGCTTCTTGCGCTCGTCCGCCTGCCAAGAGACGTCGGCCAAAACGCCTTGCGGCGCGCCGGCCAGAAAGCCAGAGCCGCCGCCTCTCACCGAGGCGACGCCGCGGGTCGCATATAGGAGAAAGGCTTGGCGCAAGTCAATGACGAGAAAGCGACGCCAGCGCGCAAAGCCGGCCGCACGCGCAGGCCTAAGCGCGAGCCAAGTCAAGCAGATTTTTGCCGCAAAAAAAATGGCGCGACGACCGCGCCGGGGCTAAATTGTCTCTGGGAGTCGATTCGCCCCCACCGCCTTTCGCGCTCGCCGCAGGGCGGAGGCGCGTTAAGGGACATATGCTTAAGTTTATGATCCGCTTGGGCGCTCGGGGTGAGGGTTTGTTAACCAATTCAGCTTAGCGTTAACCCGATGGACGATGATAGCGCGCCCGGCTCCGCCATGCCGGGGCCCAATTGGCGCGCGTGCGTCGCGCGCCCTCGTTCTTGAAGTTTTGGAGCTCGGTGGGGACCAGCCATGCGCGTTTTATTGATCGAGGACGACAGCGCGACCGCTCAGAGCATTGAGCTCATGCTCAAATCGGAGAATTTCAACGTCTACACGACGGATCTCGGCGAGGAGGGCATCGACCTCGGCAAACTCTACGATTACGACATTATCCTCCTCGACCTCAATCTCCCGGACATGTCCGGCTATGAGGTGCTGCGCACGCTGCGGGTGGCCAAGGTCAAGACGCCGATCCTTATTCTCTCGGGCCTCGCCGGCATCGAAGACAAGGTGAAGGGCCTCGGCTTCGGCGCCGACGACTATCTCACCAAGCCCTTCCACAAGGACGAGCTGGTCGCCCGCATCCACGCCATCGTGCGGCGGTCCAAGGGCCACGCGCAATCGGTCATCACCACCGGCGATCTCGTCGTCAATCTCGACCAGAAGACGGTCGAAGTCGGCGGCGTGCGCGTGCATCTGACCGGCAAGGAATATCAGATGCTCGAACTGCTCTCGCTGCGCAAGGGCACGACGCTCACCAAGGAAATGTTCCTCAACCATCTCTATGGCGGCATGGACGAGCCGGAGCTGAAGATCATCGACGTCTTCATCTGCAAGCTGCGCAAGAAGCTCGCCAACGCCAGCGACGGCCGCAATTACATCGAGACCGTCTGGGGCCGCGGCTATGTGCTGCGCGAGCCCAATGAGGCGGATGAGCGGATCACCGCTTAAAGGCGCTGCGGCGCTGGCCGCAAAGAGCGCCCGTCGCCTTCACGCCAACCCCATTCCAGAGAGCTTCGACAGCAGGGTGCGCCGGTCGAAAGGCTTCAACAGGAAGGCGTCGGCGCCGGCGCGCATCGCCTCGGCGATCTGGGCGCGGTCGTTCTCGATCCCGCAGTAGATGACCCTGGGCGCCCCGCCGTTCGGCATCTTCCGAAGCGCGCGCAGAAAGCCGACGCCGTCCATCTGCGGCATGTTCCAGTCGAGCAGGATCACCTCGGGCATCCGCTGCTCGCAGGCGAAGAGCGCCGCGACGCCGTCCTCGGCCTCGCAGGTGTCGAAAGCCAGCCCCTCGAGGATCGCCCGCGCCACCTTTCGGATAACGCCGGAATCGTCGACCACCATCGCATGTTTCATCGTCCCCTCCGCTCGCAGCGTGCCGGCGGCCGCGCCCGATAGGGCGTAGCGTCCGCGTCGGTCGCTTCGTCGAGGCTGGGGTCGTCCGTCCGCCGGGATCGCCTCGCCCGGAAGAGCCGCGCCCCCGCCTCTGCGCGCCCGCCTTCGGGCGGGCCGCGCGGATGATGACGGCGAACGCGTTAATTTTGGGCTTGCAGGCGGCTCACGCTTTCAAGGCGGCGCATACGCCGCTTATGGCCGCAGCGCTCAGGCGACGGCGCTCTCTGCGTCTCCGCAGGCTTCGGCGCTCTGGGCCGCGGGGACCGCCTCGATCGTCACCATGTCGCCGGAGGCGGAAATGGAAATCTCGAGATCGCAGGAGCGCGCGACGAGGCCGGTGTAATAGGCCTGGATCGACCGGGCGTCGACGGTGTCGTCCTGCGGCTCGCCGGCGAGCAGCGCCGGAAGGGCGGCGGCGACGCGGGCGTTGGTTCCCTGCGCCTCGATGCGGAAGGACACGGCGTCTTCGGCCCCGGTCATGAAGACCCGGATGACGCCGCCGCGCGGGATCGCCGCATCGGCGATCAGGCAGAGATTGAGAAGAACCTTCACCTTGTTTTTCGACAAGAGCACGCGCGGAGCGTTCCAGTCGAGCTGGGTGCGCTCGTCGGCGATGAGCTGCCGCGTCACATTCTCCGCGTCGCCCATGTCGATCGAGGAGCCCTTGGAGCCGGCCGCGCCGAAAGCGAGGCGGCAGAATTGCAGACGCGCCGAGGCTTCGGCGGCGCTCGATTTGATCAGCGCCAGCGCATGGCCGCGCATCTCCGCGTCCTTCTCCTCCTCGAGCACCTCGAGCCCGTTGACGATCGCGCCCACCGGCGAAATGACGTCATGGCAGACGCGAGACGACAAGAGAGCCGCAAGATCGAGGGCGTCGAGCGCGAATTTGGTCATGGGCCTTTATCCATCTGGCCGCGACAACCGCGGCGCGCGAAAATGTGAAAAATGCACGCGGGATGCCGAATCACCTTGAACGTCACGTTTACCACTTATAGCCAAGGGGCGCAGCCCGCAGCGCGCGGCTCATGATTTACGAGATCATCGCTAAGCTCGCGTAAACACCGCAGAAGGATTTGTCCGTGCCGCCGCCGCTCGACGATTATGCGCAAAATTTCGGCGCCCTCGCGGTTCTCGCGGGCGCCGTCATCATGAAGATCTACAACGGCGCGGTGATCGAGACGCGCCTCAAGAACGACAAAAGCCCGGTCAGCGACGCCGACGAGCAGGCCGAGGCGCTGCTGCTCGCAGAGCTTCGGCGACTCTACCCGCAGCTTCCGGTCATCGCCGAGGAGAGCGCCGCGCGGGGCGAGACGCCGCGCCACGAGGGCGCCTTTCTGCTCGTCGATCCGCTCGACGGCACCCGCGAATTCATCGCCCGCCGCAACGAATTCACCGTCAACGTCGCGCTCGTTGAAAATGGCGCGCCCTGCGCCGGCGCCATCTACGCCCCGGCGCTCGGCGAGCTCTGGCTCGGCGGCGCGGGCGCCTTCGCCGTTTCGGTCGCGCCCGGCGCGCCGCTGCCGCCGCGGGCCGAGTGGCGCCCCTTGCGCACCCGGCCGCGTCCCGGCGGCGGCATGACGGCGCTGATGAGCCGCTCGCATCTCGACGACGAGACGCGGGATTTCGTCGCCCGGCACGGGATCGCGGACGCGCTGCAGGCCGGCTCGTCGCTGAAATTCTGCCGGATCGCCGAGGGCGTCGCCGACGTCTATCCGCGCTTCGGGCCGACGATGGAGTGGGACACGGCGGCGGGCGACGCGATCCTGCGCGCCGCCGGCGGGGTGACGGTCGCGCCGGGCGGCGGCCCCTTCCTTTATGGCAAGACGGCGCAGGGCTATCGCAACGGCCCCTTTATCGCCTGGGGCGACCCGGCGGCGTCAAGGCTTTGTTAACCATGTTGCGGGAGGGTGGAAAAGGCCGCGAAAGCGACGCGGAGCCGCCTTGGCGAGGCCATGCTCGGCCGTTTTTAGCTCGTGATGATTGCGCGCCCGGAGCGAAAACGATGACCCACCCTTCCCCCTATTCCCGCCGGCGCCTGCTCGGCCTGGGCGCTTCCCTCGGAGCCTCTGCGGCGGCCGCCGCTCTTTTCCCGCGAGCGGCGCAAGCGGCGCGGCCGGAAACCTACTCGAACAATGAGGTCGTCGAAAACGGCCATCGCTTCTTCGGCTCGATCTCCCGCGGCCTTGCCGAGGGCGTCGAGACGGCGGCGCAGCGCTGGGGCAAGCCGAACGCCTATATTCTCGGCCAGGAGGCCGGCGGCGCCTTCGTCGGCGGCCTGCGCTACGGCGAGGGGACGATGTACACGCGCAACGCCGGCCAGCGCCGCGTCTATTGGCAAGGCCCGTCGCTCGGTTTCGACGCCGGTCTCGACGGCGACCGCACGATGATGCTCGTTTACGATCTCCCGGGCGTCGAGGCGATCTACCAGCGCTTCGGCGGCGTCGACGGCTCGGCCTATCTCGTCGGCGGCTTCGGCTTTACGGCGCTGACGGCGAACGACATCGTCGTCGTCCCGATCCGCTCTGGCGTCGGCGCGCGACTCGGCCTCAATCTCGGCTATCTGAAGTTCACCCCCGAATCGACCTGGAACCCATTCTGAATGCGGCGACTGAGGCGCGGCGACGGGACGCGGGTCGTCCGTCTCGGGGACCGTCGCATCCTCGCTGAAGGCCTGCCCGTCAGCGTCTGGTCCGATTTGCATCACCACGCGATGACCATGCGCTGGCCGGCCTTTTTCGCGGCCTTTGCGCTCGGCTTCATTGCGATCAACCTCGTCTTCGCCGGGCTCTACAGCCTCGGCGACGACCCCATAGCCAACGCCAAGCCGGGCGATTTCCTCGACTATTTCTTCTTCAGCGTCGAAACCATCGCCACCGTCGGCTATGGCGACATGCATCCGCGCACGATTTACGGCCATCTGCTGGCGACGCTCGCCACGATCAGCGGCGTCTCTTATCTCGCGGTCACGACGGGGCTGATCTTCGCGCGTTTCTCGCAGCCGCGCGCGCGTTTGCTGTTCGCCCGTCATCCGGTCGTCACCACGCATGACGGCGCGCGCGCGCTGATGATCCGCTTCGCCAACGCCCGCCAGAACGAGATTGCCGAGGCGAGCGCCAAACTTTGGCTGATTCGCACCGAAACAACGGCGGAAGGGGCGAGCTACCGCAAATTCCGGCAATTGCCGCTGACCCGCGACGAAAACCCCGTCTTCGCCCTCACCTGGACCATCATGCATGTGATCGACGAAGACAGCCCGCTGCACGGCTGGGGCGCCGCGGAATTCGCCGAGAGCGACGCGGCTTTCGTCGTCACCTTGAACGGCTATGACGAGACGTCCAGCATCGCCGTGCACGGCCGCCGGAACTACGCCGCCGCCGACGTCGTTCTCGATCGAGACTACGCCGACATCATCTTTCCGGGCGAAGGAGGTTTCATGCGCATCGATTACTCCCGCTTCCATGAGACGGTCGTGGCCCAGGACGGCCCCGCCCCCGGCGTCCACGCCTGAGCCGGCCGCTTTGCTTTCGGCGCTCATACGTGGCAATCTCGGCGCGGTGTTTCCCCGCTCTCATGCGCCTGTCCCGGAGACAGGCCCCTTTGGCGCGGGTCATGATGCGCTTTCGCATGCGCCTTTGGGGCGGCTTGCCCCAAATCGCGTAAAACAGCCGGGGACTGTCGCGTCTTGATCGAACAAGCGATGTATTTCGCGCTCGGTTTTCTCATCGCCGGGCTGCTGACGCTGATGTTTTTGCCCGCCTTCTGGCGCCGCGCGACGCGACTGTCGATGCGCCGGCTGCAGATGCACGCGCCGCTGTCGATGGAGGAGGTCGCCGCAGAGCGCGACCTTCTGCGCGCCGAATTCGCGCTGCGCGAACGGCGGCTGGAGCAGGAGATCGAAACCGTCCGCGCCTCGAAGGCGCAGGATCTCGTGGAGATCGGCCGCCATGCGGCGCGGATCGCCGATCTCGACGGCCGCCTCAATGCGGCGCAGGCGCGCCTGCGCGATCTCGAGGTCGAATTGAAAGAGGCGCGCAAGACCGTGGCCGAGCGGACGGAGCTGCTCAGCTCGACCGAGCTTGCGCTGCACGAAATGACCGAACGGGCGGAGAATTGGGTGGAACGCCTGCGGCATCTGCAATCGGACAATGAAGAACTCGGCCGCCAGACCGAGATCGTGCAGAGCCGCGTCACCGCGCATGAGGCCAAGATCGCCAATCTGCACCAGCAGAACAGCGACCTCGAGCGCGAGCTGCGCGAGACGCGCGAGAAGCTCGCGGAAGTCGCCGCCGAGGCCGAACGCCTCGCCGAAGCGGACGCCAAACTGATCGAAGCCACGGCCGAGCTGGACGCCACGCGGCTCGCGCAGCTCACGCTCGAACAGACGCTGGAGGAGGCGCGCGCCAATTTGAAGGCCTTCGAGCAGCGCCACGAGGAAGAGATCGAGCATTTGGAGAGCGCGCTGCGCATTTCCCGGGCCGAGGCGCGCGACAGCGCCGACCGGCTGGAGATCGCCCGCGCCGATAACTCCATGCTGCAAGGCGCGATCGACGCGTTGCGCAAGGAGCATGTGCTGCTGCGCGAGGCGCAGGCGGCGCGCGTCGCCGCCGCCCAGGCGCCGAAGGCCGAGCCGCTGAACGAGCGGGACGTCGCGGCGCTGCGCCAGGCGATCGCCGAAATGGCCGATCGCATCGAAGAGGCCGCGCCGCCGCTCGCCAAGCGGGCGCTCTGAGCGGGCGCCGCGCAGGGGAGCGGCGCGCTTGACCAGCCCGCCGCGCTTTGGGAAAAGACGCCGCCCTGTCGCAACCGCCGCGCTCGCGGGCGGGACACTTAACCATGAGAGGCCGCCGTGCTCTTTGCCGCCATTTGTCTCGATAAGCCCGGCCATGTCGATCTGCGCCTGTCGACGCGCGCGGAGCATCTCGCCTTTCTCGCCGAACATGCGGCGCAGGTGAAACTCGGCGGTCCCTTTCTCGATGCGGCCGGCGAGAAGCCGATCGGCTCGCTGCTCATTCTCGACTGCGCCGACGAGGCCGAGGCGAGAGACCTGTTGGGCCGCGACCCTTATGCGAAGGCGGGCCTCTTTGCCAGCGTCGAGCTGCGCCCCTGGCGGCGCGTCGTCGGCGCGGAGCTGTAAATGGCGCATTGGCTGCTAAAGAGCGAGCCGTCCGTCTGGTCCTGGGAGCAACAGGTCGCAGCCGGAGCCAAGGGCACGTTTTGGAACGGCGTGCGCAACCATCTCGCCAAGAAGCATCTGATGGCGATGCAAAACGGCGAGCAGGCGTTTTTTTATCATTCGAACGAAGAGCGCGCGATCGTCGGGATCGTCGAAATCATCAAGACCTATTACCCGGATCACACCGATCCGAGCGGGAAATTCGGCATGGTCGACGTGCGCGCCGTCCGCCCCCTGCCCCGTCCCGTGACGCTCGCCGAGATCAAGGCAGAGCCGCGGCTCGCCGATATGGTGCTCGTCAATAATTCGCGCCTCTCGGTGCAGCCGGTGACAGACGCCGAATGGCGCGTCATTCTGGAGATGGCCGAGCCCGCCTGAGACGGCCCGCGCGCTCCTGCGCATGGGTCCGCTCCGTGAGGCGGGCTCACCCGCAGGACGCGATTCTCCTGACAGCCGAGAACCCCGGCGCACATTCCCGCTAGGGCTTGGCGGGCCTGAACGCCCGCGCTCCGTTCTGCGTCACGGACCGCGCGCCTTTAGGCGCGCGGCCATGAGTCACCCGCCGCTGTTCTTGGACTTGTCGCCAGCAAGCGCCGGCGTGTCGGACAGGCCGTTCTTGATCTTGTCGAGGATCTTCGGCAGATCCTCGGGATCGGGGTTGAGGTCGCGGGCGTGGTTCCACTGGAACTGCGCTTCCAGCTTGCGGCCGACGCGCCAATAGGCGTCGCCGAGATGGTCGTTGATCACCGGATCGCTCGGCTTGAGATCAATCGCCTTCTCCAGCTCGCGCACGGCGTCGTCATACCGACCGAGCCGATAATAGGCCCAACCGAGACTGTCGACGATATAGCCGTCGCGCTGCCGCAGATCGACGGCGCGGCGCAACATGCGGAAGGCGTCGTCGAGATTGACGCCCTGATCGACCCAGGAATAACCCAGATAATTCAGCACCAGCGGTTGATCCGGATTGAGATCCAGAGCCTTTTTGAGATCCGCCTCGGCGGCAGGCCAATTCTTACGCCGTTCATTGGCGACGCCGCGATAGTAATAAAGCAGCCACTGGCTCTTTTCGGGCTTTGGCTGCAAGTCGAGCACGCGCGTATAGGTCGTGACCGAATCCGCAAAGAGCTTGCGCGAGCGTTGGAGATTGCCGAGCGCGGTCAGCGCCTCCTGATCCTTGGGATGAGCGGCGACGACCGATTGCAAATGCTCGGTCGCCTCTTTCGTCTTGCCCATCGTCTCCAACAGCAGGGCGGCCTGAATATCGGCGTTGACGCGCAGCGGACTATCCTCCGGCACGCTGTCATAGAGGTCGATGGCCATCTCGTTCTGCTTCATCCGCTCATAGATGTCGCCGAGCGTGACCATCGCGAGATCGTTTTTCGGCGCCAGCGCCAGAGCCAGCCGCAGATAGACGAGCGACGCCAATTCGTCGCCCTGGCGCCCGCCGGCGGCGCCAAGGCCGTAGAGGACCTCGCCGGCCCCGTCGTCGACGCTGGCGATGAAAGGCGGCAGCGGCTTGCCGGAGTCGAGCGCCGCAAGCGCCGCGGTGACAATGGGATGGCCCGGCGCAAACTCGTCAAAGGCCTGATAAACGCTGCGCGCCTCGTCCCTTTTCCCCTGGGAGGCGAGGAAGCGGCCATAGGCGTCGACGAGTCGCAGCGTGTTTTTTTCCGCGCCGTAGACGGTTTTGAAGCGGCGCTCCGCCTCGGCCTTGTCGCCGAGCGTCTGAGCGATCAAGGCGCCGTGGTAATTGCGAAAGATAGAGAGCGACTCGTCCCGCAGACTGTCGACCGCCGCGAGCGCCCGCGGCAGGTTTTTCGCGCCGGCGTAGCTCCAGGCGCTGAGCAGCGTGGTCGTGACGTCATGCTGGTGATCGCCGGCGGTTCGGACCAGAGCCTTGCGCGCCTCGGCATATTTGCGCAGCTTGATCGCCTCGACCGCCTTCGTCAATTGCGCGAGGCTGTTGCCGCGCTCGCGCCGCAGCACGGCGCCCGCCAGCGCATAGGCCTCCGGCATATTGCCGTTGGCGAGCGCCGCGACGAAGGCGCGCTCGGCGAGATCCTTATTGTTCGGATCGTCGCGCAGCGCCTCGCGGAAGAAGGTCGCGGCGGCGAGCGTGTCCCGCTCCGCGCCAGCGACGATCGCGGCGAGATAATTGCCGGAGAGGCTCGATCCGACCTCGAACGGCCGCGCGACGGAGAGCGATTCGCGGGCGTTGGCCATGCCTTTGCCGACGGAGGCGCTCGCCGCCAGCAGAAGGGCGAGGCCAAGGGCCGCGCTGGCGCGCAATTTCGCTCCACCGCGACGAGCGGAGGGTGAGGACGTCTTTGACAAAGGATGCACGCGCAGATTCCGATTCTGGCCAGAAGAGAAAGCGAGCTTGTCGCAATTCGCCTCTCCAGGCAAGCCGCCGATCACGCCCACGTCGGGGCGACATGGTGTCGCAAAAGATGGCGGTTTTAGGCCCTCTCAGCAAGAGGGCGCGGCCGGCGCGGACAAAGCGCCGGCCGATCTGGATCAGGCCGCGACCTTGACGGCGGCGACGATCTTCTGCGCGGCGTCGTCGAGATCGTCGGCGGAGATCACATTGAGGCCCGAGCCGTCGATGAGCTTCTTGCCGAGATCGACATTGGTCCCCTCGAGCCGCACCACGAGCGGCACTTGCAGGCCCACCTCCTTCACCGCCGCGATCACGCCTTCGGCGATGACGTCACAGCGCATGATGCCGCCGAAGATATTGACGAGGATGCCCTTCACCTTCGGATCGGCGGTGATGATCTTGAAGGCCGCCGTCACCTTCTCCTTGGTGGCGCCGCCGCCGACGTCGAGGAAGTTCGCGGGCTCGGCCCCGTAGAGCTTGATGATGTCCATCGTCGCCATGGCGAGGCCCGCGCCGTTCACCATGCAGCCGATGTTGCCGTCGAGCGTGATGTAGGAGAGGTCGAACTTCGAAGCCTCGATCTCCTTCGGATCCTCCTCGGTCTCGTCGCGCAGCGCCACCACGTCTTTGTGGCGGAACAGCGCGTTCGAGTCGAAGTTGATCTTCGCATCGAGGCACACGAGCTTGCCGTCCTCGGTGACGACCAGCGGGTTGATCTCGAGGAGGCTCATGTCCTTCGAGACGAACGCCTTGTAGAGCGAACCGACGAGCGCCACGCACTGCTTCTGGAGGTCGCCCTCGAGCTTCAGCGCCGCAGCGACGGCGCGGCCGACATAGGCGGAATAGCCCGCGGCCGGGTCGACGTGGATCGTGTGGATCTTGTCCGGCGTGTCGTGGGCCACCTTCTCGATGTCCATGCCGCCTTCGGTCGAGGCGATGAAGGCGACGCGCGAGGTGGCGCGGTCGACGAGCGCGGAGAGGTAGAGCTCGCGCGCGATCCGCGTGCCGTCCTCGACGTAGAGGCGGTTCACGGTCTTGCCCTGCGGGCCCGTCTGGTGCGTGACGAGGGTCATGCCGAGCATGCGCTTGGCTTCCGCGCGCACGTCGTCGTGCGACTTCACCACCTTGACGCCGCCGCCCTTGCCGCGGCCGCCGGCGTGGATCTGCGCCTTCACGACGTAGACGGGTCCGGGAAGCTTCTGGGCCGCCGCAACCGCTTCATCGACCGAAAAGGCCGGGAATCCGTGCCCTGTCGGCACGCCGAACTGCCGCAGCAGCTCCTTCGCCTGGTATTCGTGGATGTTCACGCGTTTCCTCCCTGATGTTCAACCGGGCAGCACGTCCTTACCACGGGAGGGACCGGTCGAACCAGTGGTGGTATACCAGATACCAAGCATGGACCGTGGGCCGGGTGGGTCACCCTTACGCGAGGTCCGGGGCGATCTTCTTGGCCGCGTCCATCAGCCCTTCGACCG
>JAWOLK010000108.1:0-8712 GCA_033853615.1 Beijerinckiaceae bacterium
TGGCGAGGCGCACCGTCATCATATTCTTCGAGTGCTCGACGCCATAGCGCAGCGGATGCGCGCCGGTGCCGTGGCCGCCCTCGAAATTCTCCGGCGACCAGGTGCTGCCGTCGGCCTGCACGATGGAAATCGGCTCGTCGAGAATGGAAGACGAGGGCGTATAGCCATTGTCGAGCGCCGTCGCATAGACGAAGGGCTTGAAGGACGAGCCCGGCTGGCGCAGCGCCTGGGTCGCGCGGTTGAACTCGGACTGATCGAAGGAGAAGCCGCCGACCATCGAGAAGACGCGGCCCGTATAGGGGTCCATCGCCACCATGGCGCCGGAAATATCCGGGATCTGGCGCAGGCGGTATTGGCCGGCGCGGCCGGCCATCGGCTCGACATAAATGACGTCGCCCGGCGTCACCGCCATGCGGGGGCTGCGCGCGGCCCAGCGCATGCCGTCGGCCGGCAGCGTCCCGGTCTCGCGTTCGCGCGCCACTTCGCCGGATTTTTCACGCGGCGGTTGCAGGCCGATGCGGACGAAACTGTCGTTGGCCTCGAGAACCACGGCGAGCCGCCAGGGCTTCACGTCGCCGAGCGACGGAAGATTGGCGAGCGGCACGCCCCAGTCGGAGGAAATGTCGATGTGATTCATCGGCCCGCGGAAGCCATGCGCCTCGTCGAAACGGACGAGGCCATCGGCCAGAACCTTGCGGGTGAGCGCCTGCATCTTGGGATCGAGCGTGGTGCGCACCGAGAGGCCGCCCTCGTAGAGCTTTTTCTCGCCATAGCGCTCCAGCAGCTCGCGCCGCACTTCTTCGGCGAAATAGCCGGCGACATAAGTGTTGGGCGACAGCACGCGCGGATTGACGCCGAGCGGTTCGGATTTGGCGCTCGCGCCCTCGGCAGAGGTGATCACCCCATCGGCGACCATGCGGTCGATGACGTAATTGCGCCGCTCGATCGCCCGTTCGCGATGCAGGAAGGGGTGATAATTATTCGGCCCCTTCGGCAGGGCGGCGAGATAGGCGGATTCGGCGATCGTCAGCTCGTTGACCGATTTGTTGAAATAATTCAACGCCGCCGCCGCGACTCCGTAATTGCCGAGTCCGAGATAGATCTCGTTCAGATAGAGCTCGAGGATGCGCTCCTTGGAATAGGCCGCCTCGATTCTGAAAGAGATCAGCGCCTCGCGAATCTTGCGCTCGATCGAGCGTTCGTTGCCGACGAGAAAGTTCTTCGCCACCTGCTGGGTGATGGTTGAAGCGCCCTGCACATGGCGCCCGCCCTGCGCCAGCACCGAGAGCGCGCGGCCGACGCCTTCGAGGTCGATCCCGTTGTGCGTGTAGAAATTCTTGTCTTCGGCGGAAATGAAGGCCTGTTTCACGAGCTGGGGGATCGCCGCGCTCGGCAGGAACAGCCGCCGCTCATGCGAATATTCGGCGAGGATCGAGCCGTCGCTCGCATGCATGCGGGTGGTGACCGGCGGCTCGTAGTTGCGGAGCTGCGCCGTGTCCGGCAAGTCCTTGGAGAAATAGTAGATCAGCGCCGAGGCCGCGACCGCTCCGATGACGAACAGAATCGCCCCGGTCGCGAAGACAAATCCCAGGAATCGCGCGAATAATCGCATGAAGCATCTTCCTCGTTACGAGCCGGGGCCGCTCAGGCGTCGCCACGGCTGCGTCCCGCATGTCGGCCCCAAGCTGCGGCTTTGCAAGCAGGCCGTATGAATTGTTCCGGGCCCATGGCCGCACGACGGCGTTTCGCCGCGCAGGGCTGTAGCATCGGACGCCGTCGTTTATCCAGAGGCTTGGCGGTCGCCCGGGGCGATTTACGCCCGACTTAACACCCGACGTGGGGCGCCTTTGTGTTTTATTGTGGGCGCGGCGCGACCGCGGGTCCCTGCGCCTCGCGCATCTTGGCCGAGAAAAACGCTTGAATCGCCTGCGCCGTCGTCTCGGCGGCGCGGTTGCGCCATTCGGCCGAGGTCAGCCGGGCGAGGTCTTTTTCGCTGGAGAGATAGCCGAGCTCCAGGAGAACCGACGGCACGTCATGCGCCTTCAGCACCACGAATCCCGCGGCGCGCGTCGGATTTTTGTTGAGGCTGCCGGCCTCTTTCCAGCGCGTCACCAGCTTTTGCGCGAAATCCCGGCTATAGGCGCGCGTCTCCCGGCGGGTGAGATCATAGAGAATATCGCCGACTTCTTCGGCGTCCTCCTTGCGTTCGAGGAGGCCGGCGGCCTGATCGGCGCGATTTTCCTTCTCGGCGATCTTCTCCGCCTCGGCGTCGGAGGCGCGGGCCGAGACGGTGTAGACGGTCGCGCCCTCGACGCTCGCCTCGCCGAGCGTGTCGGCGTGAATCGACAAAAACAGCGCGGCGTTGTGGCTGCGGGCGAAGCGCACGCGCGCGTCGAGCGGGACGAAGACGTCGGTCGTCCTCGTCATCAGCACCGCGAGCTGGCCCTTGGCCTCGATCTTTTCCTTCAGCGCCTGGGCGAAGTCGAAGACGATGCGTTTTTCCTGCTCGCCGTGCTTGCCCGTCGCGCCGATGTCGACGCCGCCGTGGCCGGGATCGATCACGACGATCGGCTTGTCTTCTCTCGCCGGCGCGGACGCGGCCTCCGGCTGGGACTCCGCCGGGCTCTCGACCGCGACGGCGCGGGCGTGTTCGGCGGCCGCCTCGGCGAAGCTTGCAGGCTCGGCCGGCGCGAGGTCGATCTCCAGGCGCGCGCCGACGCGGGCGGGGACGCTTTCGACGCGCAGAACGCGCGCCGGGCGGGCGAGATCGATCACGATGCGCGAGCGCCCCGGCGCGAAAAGGCCGCAGCGATAGGATTTGATCAGCGCGTCGGCGTGTTTTCCGTCGCGCGCGCCGGCCTGAGCCTGGGCGCTTTCGGCGGTGAAGGCGAGCTCGGGGAGATCGACGATGATTCGGTCCGGCCGCGACACGGGGTAGGCGGTGGCGCGCACCGGTCCCGTCGTGTCGAAGGCGAGGCGGACCTTGTCGCCGAGCGGCTCGACGCGCGCCGCGAGCGCCGCCGCCGGGGCGGGGGCCGAGGGATCGCCGGCTTGCGCCGCGGCCGGCCCGAAAAGCGCCGCCGCGACGAGGCAAATTCCGGCCGCCGAGGCCCGGACGCGCGCAGGAGCCTCGAAGCGGGTGCGGAGACGGCGGATAAGGTCCAACATGAGCCTCATGGCGAAAGCGACGCGCGAGCGCATGATTGTGAAACGATCAACTTAACGATTGGTTAGGCGTGAGCGCCGCAATGGAGCCGCTTTTTCGCCCGAAGGCAAGCCCAAGTCCGGCGGAATGCGCCTTCGCGCTTGCGATAGAAATGCGCAGAGACTATAAATAGGCGTTCCAGCAGCGCTCGTATGCGCGCCAAAGCGGCGAAACGCCGTTGCGCCCCGAGAAAAGGCCGCGGGAAACGCTTAGACTTCGAACGCGCCCCGTCGCGTCAGAGGCGCCCGGGCGGCGCCACGAAAGGTTTTTTGACGAGCTCATGGCCAAGTCCATGACACGCGACAATTCGGTGTTTCGCTTCTCGCGGTCGAACCGCGCGATAGTGAAGGCCGGCCCTCGCCCAATGCTCGCGCGCTATTGTCATCCCTCGGGTCGTTCGTCCGGCGTGAGCCTGGAACGCGCTTCCCGCGATCTGTCCGCCGGCCGCCGCGCCGGTCAGCGTGCTCGAAGTTTCGCGCTTTCACCCTATCCACCGACAACATGCGTCGGCGTCTTGAGCCCACGCCGTTTTGCGGCCGCCGCGTCCCGAGAGGGGCCGGAGCGGATGCCGCCGGCGACGCCTCGGCCGACGCGGCGAAGAGTTTCACATGGCGAACAAAATGCTCATAGACGCATCCCACCCGGAAGAGACCCGGGTGGTGGTGCTCCGCGGTAACCGGGTCCAGGAATTCGATTTCGAGGCGGCCGAGAAGAAGCCGCTGCGCGGCAATATCTATCTCGCCAAGGTGACGCGCGTCGAGCCGTCGCTGCAGGCAGCCTTCGTCGATTATGGCGGCAATCGCCACGGCTTCCTCGCCTTCTCGGAAATACACCCCGACTATTACCAAATTCCCGTCGCCGACCGTCTGGCGCTGCTGGAGGAAGAAAGCCGCGCCCATCGGCAGGCCGAAGAGGAAGAACACCGACCGCAGAACCGCGCCGGGCGCCGTTCGCGGCGTCGCTATAGCGATGCCGCCGAAAAGCGCGCCGCCTCCGAAGACGGCGTGATCGCCGAGGCCTATGAGCCCGACAGCGAGCCGCGTGACGAATCGGTCGAGCCGCAGACGCTGACGCTCGAGAGCGAGGCGGTTGAGGCCCAATCGCCCCAGATCGACGCCGGCGAGGCTGCGCCGCAGGTCGCGGGCGAGCCCGCCGACGCCGCCAGCGAGGCCGAGCCCGTCGCGGCGGAAGCCGCCGAGGCGGCCGCTCCGGAGCCGGTCGCCGAGGAAGCGGCTGCGGAAGCCGAGACCGCGGCGATCGTGGTCGACCCTTCCGGTTTCGGCGTGGTCGAGGTGGGCCATCTCGAGGAAGTCGAGCCGACGGCCGAGCCCGACCATGAGGCCAAGGCGCGCCGCCAGGACGAGCGCGACGAGGAGCACGAGCGCGAAGAGGCTCTGGCGCGCGGCGAGGAAGAAGAAGAGGAAGAGCACGAGGACGAGCTGGATCACGTCGAGCACATCGGCGGCGACGCGATGGAGGAGGTGCCCTACCGCGCGCCCCGTCCGCGCCGGCAGTACAAGATTCAGGAAGTCATCAAGCGCCGCCAGGTGCTGCTCGTGCAGGTCGTCAAGGAGGAGCGCGGCAATAAGGGCGCGGCTCTGACCACTTATCTCTCGCTGGCCGGCCGCTATTCGGTGCTGATGCCGAATACGGCGCGCGGCGGCGGCATTTCCCGCAAGATCACCGACGGCGCCGATCGCAAACGCTTGAAAGAGATCGTCCATGATCTCGAAGTGCCGGAGGGGATGGGCGTCATTCTGCGCACCGCCGGCGCCACCCGCACCAAGGCCGAGGTCAAGCGCGACTTCGAATATCTGCTGCGCCTGTGGGAAAGCGTGCGCGAATTGACGCTGCGCTCCAGCGCGCCGACGCTCGTCTATGAGGAAGGCTCGCTGATCAAGCGCGCGATCCGCGACCTTTACGGCCGCGACGTGGAGGAGGTCGTCGTCTCGGGCGAGGACGCCTATCGCGAGGCCAAAGACTTCATGCGCATGCTGATGCCGAGCCACGCCAAAAACGTGCGCTTGCATCGCGAGCCCTATCCGATCTTCGCCGACTGCGGCGTCGAGGCGCAGCTCGACGCGATGTTCTCCAATCACGTCACGCTCAAGTCGGGCGGCTATCTCGTCATCAACCAGACCGAGGCGCTGGTCGCGATAGACGTGAATTCCGGCCGTTCCACCCGCGAGCACAATATCGAGGACACGGCGCTGCGCACCAATCTCGAGGCGGCGGACGAAGTCGCCCGGCAGCTGCGGCTGCGCGATCTCGCGGGCCTCATCGTCGTCGATTTCATCGATATGGAGGAAGGCCGCAACAATCGCGCCGTCGAGCGGCGGCTGAAAGAGGCGCTGAAGAACGACCGCGCGCGCATCCAGGTCGGGCGGATTTCGCATTTCGGCCTGCTGGAGATGTCGCGCCAGCGCATTCGCGCCGGCGTCGTCGAGGGCTCGACCGTGCCTTGCCCGCATTGCGCGGGCGCAGGCGCGGTGCGCTCCACCGCGTCCATCGCGCTGCATGTGTTGCGCGTGCTGGAGGAGGCGCTGGTGAAGAGCTCGGCGCATGACATCACGCTGCGCACCCGCACCGCGGTGGCCCTCTATATCCTCAATCAGAAGCGCACGCATCTCCAGGACCTGGAGGCTCGCTTCGGCGTCCACATCACCGTCGCCGCCGACGACACGCTGACCGGCTCGACCTATCACGCGCTGGAGCGCGGCGAGCTGGCCTCGGGCGTCAGGGCGCCGATCCTGCAGCATTTGCGCGTCGATTCGGTGCGCGCCGAGCCGCTCGAGGAAGAAGAGGCGGTCGAGGAAGAATTCGTGGCCGAGGCGGCGCCCGAGGTCGTGGCGGCGGAGGAGCCGCGCCGGCCGCGGGAAGCCCGCGAGCGGGGCTTCGAACGGGGCGGCGAGGAAGAGGGCGAGACGCAAGGGCGTTCGCGCCGCCGGCGCCGGCGGCGGGGCCGCGGCGGCGGGCAAGTCGGCGAGCTGGCCATGCCCGGCGTCGAGCAGCCCTCCGACGAGGGTCTTGCGGTCGTGGCGAGCATAGAGGGCGTTCCGGCGCCGAGCTCAGAGCCGCGCCGTGGCCGCGGCCGCGGCCGTGGTCCGGGCCGCTGGATGCGCTCGCAGCCGCTGCCGGCCGAATATCGCGAGCATGGGCTCTTCCCGGCCGACGCGGGGGCCGAGACGACGAACGCCTCGCCGCTCGAGGCGCATGTGCCGGGCTTCGGCGGAGCTTTAGAACAGCAGGGCGGCGAGGCGGCCGCGGAACCGGTTGCGGCGGCGGAATTCACGCCCGCGCAGGTTGAGCCGGCCGCAGCCGAATTCGCGCCTGGCGCGCCGGTCCAAGCGGAGTCGGTCCAAGCTGAAACGGCCCAGGCTGGACCCGTCCAAGCTGAACCCCTCCAAGCCGAGCCCGTCCAGGCCGAGCCGATTGAGGCGGAGCCCGCTCTGGTCGAGGCGGCCGCTGCGCCGGTCGCCGTGACCGCGGAAGCGCCCGCCGAATCGGCGGTGTTGGCGGAAGCCGCCCCCGCACTGGAGCCCGCCTCCGCCCCGGAAGCCGAAACCGCGCCGGAGGAAGCGGCGCCGGCAGCGCCGGTCGAAACCGCTCCGCGCGAGCCGACCGAGGTGGTCATAACGAAGGCTGATCCCACGCGGCCGAAAAAAGGCGGCTGGTGGCAGCGGTCGCGGCCCCCGGTCGACAGGAACGCCCAGACCTGAGCGGGCGCCTCCAGCGCTTTAGCAGCGAAACCCCCGGCGCCCCGCCGGGGGTTTTTGTTTGCCTCGCCTCCACCGCCATGCTCGCCAAAATCGCTTTTTCTTTGCGGCGGCGCGGGATCGGTTATAGAGGCGCATGTTCGGAGCGTTCGGGCCGCCGGCTCGGCCTCCGCCTTCTCGCAGCGAAGGAACCGACGTGCCGCGCAAACCCGATGAAATCACGCTCGACCTGATGCAGCCGCTGGAGACCCTGCCGGTCTTCTTCGACCTTTCCGGCCGGCGTGTGCTGGTGATCGGCGGCTCGGAGGGCGCCGCCTGGAAGGCCGATCTGCTGGGCGCAACCGGCGCGCAGGTCGAGGTCTTCGCCGCCGAACCCTGCGCCAAGATGCGCGACATCGCCGCTGCGCGCGAAAACGTCACGCTGCACGCCCGCGCCTGGACCCCGCAGGATTTCGAAGGGGCGGCGCTCGCCTTCGGGGCCGTGTGGGACGACGCGGAGGCCGAGGCCGCCGCGGGCGCCGCCAAGGCCGCCGGCGTGCCGCTCAATCTCGCCGACCGTCCCGGCGTCAGCGATTTCATCATGGGGGCGATCGTCAACCGCTCGCCGCTGGTCATCGGCGTCTCGACCGGCGGCGCCTCGCCGGTCTTCGCGCAGGCGGTGCGCGGGCGCATCGAGACGCTGGTGCCGGCGACCTTCGCCGCCTGGGCGCGGGCGGCGAAAGCCTGGCGCCCGCAGATTCTCGCCTCGGGCCTCGATTTCCTCAGCCGTCGCGATTTCTGGCGCCGCTTCACGCGGCTCGCCTTCGCCGAGATCGAGCGGCCGCCGAGCGAGGCCGACCGCGACGCGCTTTTGGCCGAAACCCGGGCCGCCGGCGACGCCGCGGCGCGCGGCCGCGTCACGCTCGTCGGGGCGGGGCCGGGCGATCCGGAGCTGATCACGCTGAAAGGCCTGCGCGTGCTGGCCGGCGCCGATGTTGTGCTGTTCGACGATCTCGTGCCCGAGAGCGTGCTCGATCTCGCCCGGCGCGAGGCGACGCGCATCAATGTCGGCAAGCGCGGCTACGCCCCTTCCGTGAAACAGGAGGCGATCACCGAATTGCTCGTGACGCTCGCCAAGGAAGGCAAGAATGTCGTGCGGCTGAAGGGCGGCGACCCGATGATTTTTGGGCGCGCCAATGAGGAAATCCGGGCGATGCGCGAGGCGGGGCTCGAGGTCGAGGTCGTGCCCGGCGTGACGGCGGCGCTCGCCGGCGCCGCGGCGCTCGGGGCCTCGCTCACGCATCGCGAGACGGCCCGGCGCGTGCAGTTCATCACCGCGCACAGCAAGGAGGGGCAGTTCCCGGAGGATCTGAACTGGCCGGCGCTGGTCGACCCCAAGGCGACGACGGCGGTCTATATGGGCAACCGCACGCTGCCGGATTTGACCAAGCGCCTGCTCGCCGAGGGCGCCGATCCCGACACGCCGGCCTTTCTGATCGAGCGCGCCTCGACGCCGCAGGAGCGGATCATCGCTGGCGCCATCGCCGATATGCCGGCGCGCGTCGCCGGCGAGAAGCTCGAAGGGCCGGTGATGCTGCTGTTCGGGTGGGCGCTGGTCGAATAGCTATTTGAGCAGCGCCAGCAGGCCCGCCTCGTCGGGCTCTTCGGCGATGCGCGGCGAGAGCCCCAGCGCAATGAGCGGCGCGGCGACCTCGCGCGAAAGGGCCAAGTGTTCCGTGGCCGAGAGCGTTTGGCGCAAGCCCGCCTTGTCGACGAGGGCAAGAAAAATTTCGACGCTGCGCTTGGAATAAT
>JAWOLK010000109.1:0-3875 GCA_033853615.1 Beijerinckiaceae bacterium
GAGCCGATGAGATGCGTCGGCACCTGGCCGGTGATGCAGACCAGCGGAATGCTGTCCATCAGCGCGTCGGTCAGCGCGGTCACGGTATTGGTCGCGCCGGGACCCGAGGTGACGAGCAGCACGCCGACCTTGCCGGAGGAGCGGGCGTAGCCCTCGGCGCCATGGCCGGCCCCCTGCTCATGGCGCACCAGAACGTGCTGAATGCGATCCTGCGTGAACAGAACGTCGTAGATCGGAAGCACGGCGCCGCCGGGATAGCCGAAAATAATTTCGACGCCCTGATCCTTCAGCGCCTCGACCACCATTTCGGCGCCGGTCATTTCTCTCGACATGGTCCTGTCCCTAACGCGTGCTTTCTGCGGACAACAAAAAAGGCCCACTTGGGGCCTTCGGTCAAGCGCCTGCGCCGGAAATTTCAGGCTTTACGCCTGTCCCGGTCGCGGCGCGGCTTTTACGAGAAAGTCAAGGCTCACGGCCCGGCTCTGCTCCGAATGTCACGAAAACGCCGGGAGGTTACGAGACTGGGCGCGGCAGGTCAAGGCGGCAATCAGCCGCCTTTGCGGGCCGGCGCGTCCGCCCCTGACCTCTTCAGGAAGCCGAAACGGGCTCCGGCGCGCGGCCCAGACAGCATTTCTTGAATTTTTTGCCGCTGCCGCAGGGGCAAGGGTCGTTGCGGCCGACATGGCGGAACGGATTCTTGGTCGGCTGGAGAATCTCGACATCCTCCTCGACTGTTTCGCCGTAAGGGCACAACCGCAGCTCCCTGACCGTGTCCTTCCAGGGTTCTTGCGCGCCTCCGAAGGGCGGGAAGGGCGCGTGCGGATTGGCCTGGGCGTAGGCCAAATCCTCCTCGAACGCGGAGAAACGCTTCCATGCTGCGGTAATGAAGCCCGCATCGAAGGCCTGCTTGACGAGCGGGGTCAAATCGGAAAGACCGAGCCATTCTATCGCCTGCGCCCAGCCGGCCCAGGTGAAACTCTCCACGCGAGGCTCCAGCCGATCGAAAGCGTCCTCCAAAAATTCGGCGAGGGCTCCGCGCGGCGCTCCGCCCTGCACCGCAAGCACGGCGAGCGCCTCGAATATATTCGAGCGGATATATTCGTCGACGGCTGGATCGAGCGCGATCTCGAACAGCGGTTGCGGGTCGCCGTCGAAGACGCCGACCATCACCCGATGGCTCTCCCCGAAGACCCAATCGCTGAAAATTTCCTCGAGATCGCTGGTCGGCCGGCGCAGCAGGCGGGCGAGCGGGCGATAGGCGGCGGTCTCGCGCCATTCCGCGAGCAGGAAAAAGGCATAGAAACACAAGAACGAAGAAGGACGTTCGCCCGGCGGCGCGGCGACGACCCGCTCGATTTCCGCAATCAGCGCAGGGGCAAGCTCGGCGCGACGCTCCGAGGCCGCGCGCAGCGCCGCGACCGGCAGGGCGCTCGGCGCCTTTTCGCTCAACGCCTTGACGATCTCATCTGGCTCCACGGCCATCCTCCAACTTGCGCCAATTTAGGGCGCGACGCCAGCCAGAGCGGAACTCGAGGCCGACGCCAACGAGCGCCAGCCGGACCGCGGAAAGACGGCGACATGCGCGCACGACAAAAGCCCCGACGCCTTTTCGAGCGACGGGGCCATTTGGACCGGAACGATCTTCGAGACGCCTTAAGCCGAAGCGGCTTCGGCCTGCTTCTTGGCGATCTCGCGCTTCAGCACGCGGGCGTTCTGCGACAGCTCTTCTTCCCGCGCCTTGGCGAGGAAGGCGTCGAGACCGCCGCGATGCTCCACCGAGCGCAGCGCCGCCGCGGAAATGCGCAGGCGGACCGAGCGCGCCAGCGCCTCGGACGCCAGCGTGACATTGACGAGATTCGGCAGGAAGCGGGTCCGCGTCTTGCGGTTCGAGTGGCTGACGAGATTGCCGCTCTGCACTCCCTTGCCGGTCAATTCGCAACGACGGGACATGTGCTATCCTTTCAAACGATCCACGAGCGGCGCGGGCGCGGAGGGCGCCGACTCTCACAGCTTGTGGCGGGGAATTCGAACAAATGGCTCGCCGGCCCCGCCGCCGAGCCCTTTTCGGCGGGCCTTATAAGGGCAAAAAGCTGTCATCGTCAACCGCGCTGCTACGGCCTCACGCGCTTTCGGGGCGATAAAAACAATCCCCGTCGCGCCCCGCCCTTCACCGATATTTAACCTTCCCGCGATTTCTGGTTTTCGCGGCCCGGCGGTCTTCCGGCGGCGACGCCCCGCGGATTCATGCGCGCCCCGCGCCGCAAGCCTTGCGCGCGCTTTGCAGCTTTTTCGCGTCGATAAGCTCTGGACAAGGGCAGCTTTCTGGGTTCTATGCCTCCCGTCATCCCGGAGCGGACGGCGCAGGCCGCGCTGGCCGCGCCCGCTCGGGGTCGCGCCGCACGAGTTTAGGACACCGTCCGGTCCCGCCCGGAGTTTCGCGGGCGCCGCGATCGACGACAGAAAGGTTGGGAATTCATGGCCGCCAAAGCGATCCTGCATATGTTGAGCACGTTGAAACATATGAGCCCTTTCGACGTGAACATGGCGCTCGACGCCGGCTATGACGCGGCCATACCCTACACCAACGTCACGCTCGACGAAGTGACCGCCCTCGTGCAGGACGCCATGTTCTCGCGCGCCCCTTCCGCGGCGCTGCGCACCGGCATTTTCTTCGCCGGCCGCGACGCGGTTCTGGCGCTCGACATGCTGGAGGCCGCCAAGAAGGCGCTGCTGAAGCCCTTCGAGGTCTCGCTCTTCGCCGATCCCTATGGCTCCTTCACCACGGCCGGCGCGATGGTCGCCTGCGTCGAGAAAGTGCTGCGCGCCAAGAAGCAGCGCGAGCTGAAGGGCTCCAAGGTCGTGATCTACGGCGCGACCGGCGTCGTCGGCTATTCCGCGGCGGTGATTTCCGCGCTCGAGGGCGCAGAGGTCACGATCGTCGGCTATAGCGGCATCGAGCGCGTCATCACGCAGGCGACGGAGATCGAGAAGCGCTTCGGCGTCAAGGTCACGCCGGCCGACGGCAGCAAGCCGGATCAGGTCCGCGCGCTGCTGACCCAGAACGATATCGCGCTGTGCTGCGCCCGCGCCGGCGTCCAGGTTCTCTCGAAGGACGATCTCGCCGCCGCCCCGTCGCTGCTGATCGCCGCCGACGTCAACGCCGTGCCGCCGCTCGGCGTCGAGGGTTGCGGTCTGCACGACAATGGCGTCGTGGTGTCGCCGCATGGCGCGCTCGGCATCGGCGCCCTGGCGATCGGCGACATCAAATACAAGACCGAGTCGGGCCTCTTCCAGCAGATGGCCACGTCGGACAAGCCGCTCTGCCTCGATTTCCGCCACGCTTTCGCGCTGGCGCGCAATCTGGTCTGACCGAACGCGGGGCGCATAAGCTCCCTTGGCAAATACCGCCAAAAATGTTTGAGTCCGCGCCGCGAGTTAACTCTCGCGGCGCCCCTCATCGGCGGCGCGGCTCGACCCGTCGCCAGGAAAACCGGGCGTTTGCTCACGCGAGCGCCCAAGACGCTGAAATCCTCGAAAGGAAACGCACATGGCTAAGATCACCAAGATGCTGGTCGGCGAGTCGCTCGTCGGCGAAGGCAATGAAGTCGCGCACATCGACCTGATCATCGGTCCGCGCGGTTCGGCCGCCGAGCTCGCCTTCGCCAACGCGCTGGTGAACAACAAGGACGGCTTCACGACGCTTCTCGCGGTCGTTGCGCCGAACCTGCTCTGCAAGCCGAACACGATTCTGTTCAACAAGGTCACCATCAAGGGCGCCAAGCAGGCCGTCCAGATGTTCGGCCCGGCCCAGCACGGCGTCGCCAAGGCCGTTGCGGATTCGGTCGCCGAGGGCGTGATCCCGGTCGACGAGGCCG
>JAWOLK010000110.1:0-10429 GCA_033853615.1 Beijerinckiaceae bacterium
CCATGGCGAATGTGGCGGTGGTCGGCGCCCAATGGGGCGACGAGGGAAAAGGCAAGATCGTCGATTGGCTCTCGCTCGAGGCCGATGTGGTGGTGCGTTTCCAGGGCGGCCACAATGCGGGGCATACGCTCGTCGTCGACAGCAAGACCTATAAGCTCGCGCTTTTGCCCTCGGGCATCGTGCGGCCGGGAAAACTGTCGGTGATCGGCAATGGCGTGGTCGTCGACCCGCATTTTCTGGTTGGCGAGATCGAGCGGCTGCGGGAGCAGGGCGTCGAGATCACGCCCGAGAATTTCAAGATCGCGGAAAACGCGCCGCTGATTCTCTCGCTCCATCGCGAGCTCGACGCCCATCGCGAGGAGTCCTCCGGCGAGGGCGTGAAGATCGGCACGACCAAGCGCGGCATCGGCCCGGCCTATGAGGACAAGGTCGGACGCCGCTCGATTCGGCTGATGGATCTCGCCGAGCCGGACACGCTCGACGACAAGATCGCCCGGGCGCTGGCGCATCACAATCCGCTGCGCCGCGGCCTCGGGCTGGAGCCGGTTTCCCCGGCCGCCCTGCGCGAGGAATTGCTCGGCGTCGCGCCGAAGATCCTGCCGTATATGGACGTCGTCTGGGAGCTGTTGGAGTCTGAGCGGCGGGCCGGCAAGCGCATCCTCTTTGAGGGCGCGCAGGGCGTGCTGCTCGACGTCGACCACGGCACCTATCCCTTCGTCACCTCCTCGAACACCGTCGCGGCGGCGGCCGCGAGCGGCTCAGGCCTCGGGCCGGGCGCGATCGGCTATGTGCTCGGCATCGCCAAGGCCTATACGACCCGCGTCGGCGGCGGGCCGTTCCCCACCGAGCTGCATGACGCGATCGGCGAGCTGATCGGCGACCGCGGCCGCGAATTCGGCACCAACACCGGCCGGCGGCGGCGCTGCGGCTGGTTCGACGCCGTGTTGACGCGCCAGGCGGTGAAGACCTCTGGAATCAACGGGGTCGCGCTGACCAAGCTCGACATTCTCGATGGTTTCGACGAGGTGAAGATCTGCACCCACTACATGCTGGACGGCCGGCGGATCGACCGGCTGCCGGCCTCGCAATCGGCGCAGGCGCGGGTGACGCCCGTCTACGAGACGCTCGCCGGCTGGAAGGGCGCGACCGGGGGCGCACGGTCCTGGGTCGATCTTCCGGCGCAGGCGATCAAATATGTCCGCCGCATCGAGGAGCTGATCGAGGCGCCGGTGGCGCTGCTGTCGACGAGCCCCGAGCGCGACGACACCATTCTCGTGCGTAACCCCTTCCAGGATTGACGGTTCGTCTCCAACCGGATGATATCGCTGCATGGCTGATTATTATTCCCTGCTGGCGCGCGCGGTCGGCGCGCTGCCCCAGTCCACGCCCGAGGCGCGGAACGCGGTTTACGAGCGCGCCCGCAAGGCGCTGTTCAACCAGCTCAGGAATATCCAGCCGCCGGTGGCGGAAGCCGATATCGCCGCCGAGGGCCGCGCGCTCGACGAGGCGATCGCCCGGCTGGAGTTGGAAATCGCCGGGGAGGCGCAACGGGCGGCGGCGCAGCAACAGGCTGCGCCGGCGAAAGCGGCGGAGGGGCCGGCCAAGCAACCGCCAGCGGCTTCCGGCAAGCCTGCGCCTTCGGACAAGTCTGCGCCTGCAGAGAAGCCTGCGCCTGCGGACAAGCCTGCGCCTGCGGTGCCGCCGCCGAAACCAGCGCCGCCCCCGGCCGCCGGGCCTGTCCCGCAACCGGCGGATAAAGCCGCCGGGGTCAAGGCCCTGGCCGCAGCCTGGTTCGGCGCGCTGAAAAATCTGAAAAAGAAAGAAGCCCCGTCGGCTGCTGGCGCGCCCGCCGCGTCGGACCCCTCGCGCGAGCCGCAGCGGCCTGCGGCGCCGCTGCCGAATCTGCCGGAGTCGCTCAGCAGCTCGCGCCGCCTGATGGGCATCGCCGCGGTGCTGATCGCATTGGTCGGCCTCGTCGCGCTGGCGGCTTGGCGTTTCCGCGAGCGGCCGGAGGATCTCGCGCGGCTGAAGCCGGAGGACGCGGCCACTGATTCGGCCGGGGGCAAATTCAGCGACCGCGTCGGCCCCGACGGAGAAGAGGGGCAGACGGTCGCCGCCGGGCGCGTCGCGCCGGAAAACGCGGCCCAGGCGGTGCCGGTGGCCCAGAAGGCGGAATTGTGGGTCGCTTCGCTGCAGGAGCCGGACAAGGTCGAAAAGATCTATTCCGGCAATGTGATTTGGCGGCTCGACAATGTCGGCAATCCGGGCGAGCGGCTCGGCTCGGCGATTCGCGGCGACGCCGATTTTCCCGACGGAAAAATGAAGCTCAGCCTCATTTTCCGCAAGAACACCGACGCGACGCTCTCGGCCTCGCATACGATCAACGTGGCCTTCAAGGTTCAGCCCGGCAGCGATCTCAAGGGCGTGAAGGCGATCGGGCCGATCCAGATGCGCCGGCCCGATGCGCAGAGCGGCGAGAAGGTCGTCGGCATCCCCGTGCCGATCACCGACAACAACTTCCTCATCGGCCTGATGCGCGGCGACCGCGAGGCCCGCAATCTGTCGTTGATGCGCACGCTCGGCGTCGTCGACCTGCCGATGCAATTGTCGGACGGGCGCGCCGCGACGATCAGCCTGGAAAAGGGCGCGGGCGGCGAGCGGGTCTTCGTTGACGCGATCGAGACTTGGGGCCGCAAATAGCGGCTCCGCTCACATCACCAGCGTCAGCGTTTTGGCGGCGCGGGTGACGCCCGTGTAAAGCCAGCGGGCGCGATGCTCGCGGAAGGCGAAGGACTCGTCGAACAGCACGACATTGTCCCATTGCGAGCCCTGGGCCTTGTGCACGGTCAGCGCATAGCCGTAATCGAACTCGTCGGAGTCCTTGCGCAGCGCGTAAGGGATGTCCGCGGCCTCGCCCTCGAAAAAGGCGGGGATGATCCCGACGCGCTGGATTTTGCCGCCGCCTTCCTCGGGCGTCACCAGCATGCGGACCTTGCCGCGCCGCAGCGCGCCGGCGCTCTTTACGGTGAACAGCGCGCCGTTCAGCAGACCCTTCTTGCGATTGTTGCGCAGACAGACGAGTTTCTCGCCCGAGTGCGGCAGCGCGCCGGTAAAGCCGCGCAGCTCCCGCAGCCGGCCGTTATAGGCCCGGCGCGTCTTGTTCATGCCGACGAGCACCTGGTCGGCGCCGGTGACCAGCGTCGGATCGAGCTCCTTGCGGCCGACGACGCGCGATTCCCCGTAGATCCCGGCCTCTATCCGCCCGCCTTCGCGGATCGCCATCGACAGGCGGATGATCGGATTGTCGGCCGCCTGGCGATGCACCTCGGTCAGCATCACGTCGGGCTCCGCCTCGGTGAAGAAGCCGCCGCCCTTCACCGGCGGCAATTGCGCCGGATCGCCGAGCACCAGCACCTTGCGGCCGAAGGAGAGGAGATCGCGGCCGAGCTCCTCGTCCACCATGGAACATTCGTCGATGACGATCAGCCGCGCCGACGCCGCGTCGCTCTCGTCGTTGAGGACGAAGGTCGGCTCTTCGGTCTCGCTGTCCGAGGCGCGGTAGATGAGGCTATGGATCGTGCGCGCGTCCTTGCAGCCCTTCGAGCGCATCACCAGCGCCGCTTTGCCGGTGAAAGCCGCGAAGGCGACGTCGCCGTCGACATGTTCGGCGACATGGCGGGCGAGCGTCGACTTGCCGGTCCCGGCATAGCCGAACAGGCGAAACACCTGCGGGCCGTTTGGCGTCTCGAGCCAACGCGCGACGGCGGCGAGCGCTTGATCCTGTTCGCGCGTCCAGGAGGGCATGACGGGGCTCCTCGATTAAGGGAGCCTTGTTTATCCGCCCGGCGGCGCGAAGGCCAGAGGCGGCGCCCCGGCGTCAATCATAGGCGGCGAGGCTCATCAGCATGTTCACCTTCAAAGCGAGGTTGAACACGCCGAGCACGGCGAAGAACCAGATGGCGACGAACAAGGCCCAGAATTTCGGATTTTCGTGCATTGCGCGCCTCTCTGTCGGGCCGCCGCGACGACGACCTCTCAATCTCGCAGTTTACTGCCGACGGCTCGGGCCGCAACAGGGCGGAAAAGGCCAAATGAGGTCAGGACGGGGCCGCCGTCTTCGCGCCGCGCCCAACTTCGCTCATGGGCGGGCTTTCTGGGGTTGCGAGCGCCCGAGCGTTTCTCCATATGCAGGCGAGGAGATTTCGCAATGCCGCTTCCTTTCGAGAAAGAAGCCCCCGGGCTTCGTCTGCACGCCCTAGACGCCGAAGATCTGTCCTTCATCTCCGCGCATCTTCAGGACGCCTTGGTGCGCGTTGGCGACATAAGTTATCAGCCGCAGAAGCGGCGTTTTGTTCTTGTCGGCTCGCGCTTCGACTGGGCCGCCGAGATCGAGGGCCGGTTGGAGCGTTGTCGCACCGGACTGCATTTCGAGGGCGTGACGCGGGTCCGGTGCCAGAGGGTCGCACGCGACCATCCGGACGCGATTCTCGAATTGCTGGCGATCGCCTTCGAGCCGGGGCCGGAGGCTCCCGAGGGCGCCGTGCGGCTGATTTTTGCGGGCGGCGCGGAGATCCGGCTCGAGGTCGAATGCGTCGAGGCGCAGCTCGCCGACGTCGGTCCGCGCTGGCGCGTGACGGCGCGTCCGTCGCATACGCTTGACGAAAACGCCGCCGCGGGGTCATGACAACCGGAGCTTCCGGTTGGAGAAAGACATGACCTTGCGTTTGGATGCGTCGGCCCCTGATTTCGAGGAGCGCTTCATCGCGCTGCTCTCCATGAAGCGGGAGGCCTCCCAGGATGTCGACGCCACCGTGCGCGGCATCATCGAGGATGTGATCGCCCGCGGCGACGCGGCCCTCATTGATTATTCGAAACGTTTCGACCGCATTGATCTTGCTGAGACGGGCATCGCCGTTTCCGCGGCGGAGATCGCCGCCGCCGAGGC
This sequence comes from Beijerinckiaceae bacterium, assembly GCA_033853615.1. Taxonomy (GTDB): domain Bacteria; phylum Pseudomonadota; class Alphaproteobacteria; order Rhizobiales; family Beijerinckiaceae; genus Methylosinus. Next base: position 4,946 of record JAWOLK010000110.1, read on the forward strand.
CAAATGTTCGAAGGAGCAGCTCGAAGCCCTCGACCTCGCGCTCGAGCGCATCACCGCCTTTCACGAGCGCCAGCGGCCGGAAGATTTGCGCTTTCGCGATCCGGCCGGCGTCGAGCTCGGCTGGCGCTGGTCGCCGCTCGACTCGGTCGGCCTCTATGTGCCGGGCGGCACCGCGGCCTATCCGTCCTCGGTGCTGATGAATGTCGTGCCGGCCAAGGTCGCCGGGGTGAAGCGCATCGTCATGGTGGTGCCGACGCCGGGCGGCCATGTCGAGCCGCTGGTGCTGGCGGCGGCCCGCCGCTCCGGCATCGACGAGGTTTACCGCGTCGGCGGCGCGCAGGCGGTCGCGGCGCTGGCCTATGGCACCAAGACCATCGCGCCGGTCGCCAAGATCGTCGGGCCGGGCAACGCCTGGGTCGCCGCGGCGAAGCGCCGGGTGTTCGGCCAGGTCGGCATCGACATGATCGCCGGCCCGTCGGAAGTGCTGATTCTCGCCGATAACACCGCAAATCCGGACTGGGTCGCGGCCGATCTTCTGGCCCAGGCGGAGCACGATGAATCGGCGCAGTCCATTCTCATCACGGACGACGCCGGGCTCGCCGAGGCGGTGGTCGCCGCCGTCGAGCGGCATTTGCAGACGCTCTCCCGCAAGGAGATCGCCGGCGCCTCCTGGCGGGACTATGGCGCGGTGGTGCTGGTGAAGACGCTCGCCGAGGCGCTGCCGCTCGCCGACCGCATCGCCGCCGAACATCTCGAAATCATCAGCGAGGACGCCGAGGCGCTCGCCGCCCGCGTCTCCAACGCCGGCGCGATCTTCATCGGCGGCTATACGCCGGAGGCGATCGGCGATTATGTCGGCGGCTCGAACCATGTGCTGCCGACGGCCCGCTCGGCCCGTTTCTCCTCGGGCCTCAGCGTGCTCGACTTCGTCAAACGCACCTCGATTTTGAAATGCGACGCGGAGTCGCTGCGCAAGATCGGCGAGGCGGCCGTCGTGCTCGGTCACGCCGAGGGGCTTCAGGCCCATGCGCGCTCCGTGTCGATCCGCCTCAACCAGGGCGAGGCGTGAGGGTGGAGCAGGACGCGCAGAAGCGGCTGGTGGCGGTCACGCTCGATGATAAAAGCATCGGGCGCGGCACGGCCGACCAGGAGCACGAGCGCGCCATCGCGATCTACGATCTCTTGGAAGAAAACAGCTTCGCCGTCGTTGGTCACGACGGCGGGCCCTACCAACTCGCGATCGCCCTCCACGACGCCAAGCTCGCTTTCGACATTCGCGACAGCGAGGGGCGGGCGGTCGCCACGCATATTCTGTCGCTGACGCCGTTCAAGCGGATCCTGAAGGATTATTTCATGATCTGCGAGAGCTATTACGCGGCGATCCGCAATGCGACGCCGAGCCGGATCGAGGCGATCGACATGGGCCGGCGCGGCTTGCACAATGAGGGCGCGCAATTGCTGCTGGAGCGCCTGAGGGGCAAGATCGAAACCGATCAGGACACCGCCCGCCGCATCTTCACATTGGTCACGGCTCTGCACTGGAAGGGCTGAGCGAATGGCGTCCGCGCGCCCGCAGGCCGTCCTCTTCGCCTGCACGCTGAACACGGTGCGCTCGCCGATGGCCGAGGCCATCGCCCGCCATTACTTCGGGCGCGAGATTTATTTCGCCTCGGCCGGGATCAAGCGCGGCGAGCCCGATCCTTTCGCCGTCGCGGCGATGGACGAGGTTGGCGTCGATATCTCGCGGCACAGGCCGCAGACCTTCGAGGATCTCGAGGACACGAATTTCGATCTGATCATCACGCTCTCGCCCGAGGCGCATCACCGGGCGCTGGAATTCACCCGCGCCATGGCGATCGACGTGATCTATTGGCCGACGCCCGACGCCACTGCCGCGCAGGGCTCGCGCGAGACGATCATGGGGGCCTATCGCGACGTGCGCGACCGGCTGACCCGCCGCATCAAGGAATTTTTGACGCACGGACCGATGGGGGAAACGTGAACGGGCGCGTCATCTGGCGCTCCGGCCTCGCCGATCTGCCGAAGACGGGGGTCGTGGTCGTCATGGCCACGCTCGCGCAAGTGGAGCCGCTCTCGCCGACCGAGCGCGATCTCGCCGAGGCCCCGCAAAGGCCGCAGGCGCGGGGGGCGTTCCTCGCGCGGCGGACATTGGCGCGGCGGGCGGCGGCGGCGCGCCTCGGCGTCGCTGCGGCAGATGTCGTCATCGGCCATGCGCCCTCCGGCGCGCCCTTCATCGCCGCGCCCCAGACGGCGCTCCGGATCTCCGTCTCCGGACGCGATGATTTCTGCGCCGTGGCGCTCGCGGAGGCGCCTGTCGGCGTCGATATGGAGCCGCTCGACCCGCCGGCCGAGCCGGCCTGGGCCGTTCTTCACGAAGAAGAGCGCCGCGCGCTGGCTGCGATGGAGAAGGGCGCCCGCCACGCCGCTTTTCTAAGGATTTGGACGGCGAAAGAGGCCTATCTGAAGGCGCTCGGGCAAGGTTTTTCGCGCGAGCCGAGCGAGATCGGCGTCGAGCAGATCGGGCAAGAAGAGTTCGCCTTGCGAGATGATCGGCGCGGCGCGCCGCCGGCTGTCGGCGAATGGGCGGAAATGACGCTCGGCGCTCAGCAATTTATCCTGGCCTGCGTGTGTCTGGCCTGACGGGACGGGCGCCCGCGCGACAGAGGCGCGCGGGACTCCGCGTCTGGAAGTCACCAGCTCACGAGCCGCGCCCAAACCCAAGCCACCGAACTGTTCGGCTCGAATTTCGGCGCCCGAAGCAGAACCCAACCTTTTAGATAATAGGGGTGACGCTTTTTGACTTCGTTCCACTCGTGCAATGAGATCGGAATCGGCTGCTGCATCATCGTGTTACGCTCTCTCCCGCTGTCGCGGCGCTCCTTTCCCGGCAGGAAACGCCGCGGAAAACCGAAAGAACGCCGAATTGTGATTGCCTCACAGAGGTTTACATTGCAGCCGAAGATTGATTTTTTTGCGGCGGAGCCCACGAAGGCGCCTGAAAAATCGTCGCTTGGACGCCGGCCGAATCTGCAGCAAAGATTCGGCCAGGACCGCCGCTAGGCTTTAAGCGCCAAGCAGCAAGGCGTTCGGCGGGTTCAGCCCGATAGATGTGGCGCCGCCGGCCCCGCCATTCGCCGAGTCGTATCTCGCCGCAAAGCGTGCGATGAAGGCTTGCAGCTTTTTTGGATCCTTGAAATCGGCAAGATTCACCTTGTTGGACAGCAATCGCTTCTGCGTATCGACCGGTTGGGCCGAGGTCAGCGGCGAAATGCCGAGCGCCGTCTGCACCACCGTCAGCAGCTTCTTGTCGGCGAGAATTCCATAGACGCTCGTCAGATTTGGCGCGTTGCGCTCAAAATAGAGCGCAAGCTCGACGCCGGGATTTTGCTTGGCCTGATCCGCCTCCAGCGTCGTCTCGGTGTAGCGGTCGACGACATTCTTCAGGAGCGCCGGGGAGGCGGTCGTGCTGGCCCCATTGTCCTTGAAATCGAACGCCATGGCGAAGGCGCGGATATTTGGATTATTGAACTTGTTGGCGAGGGCGTCGCTGTCGGTCACGCCCTGCTGCAACACCTGTCTCATCAGACCCTTGGCGGTTATTCTGTCGCCGAGGCCGAAGGCGTTCATGGCGTAGCCGAAGAGGCGCGCATTACCCAAAAGTTCATCGGCGGATTTTACTTTGCTAATGTTTTCCTGAAAATATTTCGTTTGGTTGGCGACTTCCGGCTTCTTGGCCGTGATCGCCCGCCACTTTGCAAGGTTGGTGGAGACCAACAAATAGGAAGAAATCGTCGACACGCTGATGCTCCGCTGGTCCGCCAATCGGGCGCTCGGCGCCCAGGCGATCGGCATTCATACGAATTTCGTCCGCGTCGACTTTCCAGATGCTTATAGAAAGGCTCAAAAGCGCAGGGTCTGCGCGAAATCGAGCAACCGCCGGTCGCTCCAGCGCCGGCCGATGACCGACAGGCCGAAGGGCGCGCCGGGGCTCTTCAACGGCAGGCTGATCTGCGGCAGACCGCAGAAGCTGGCGATGAGGAAAATCCGCATCATCTGATAGCGCTTGGCGTCCAGCGCCTCGGCGCTTTCGTCGAGCAGGGGGGCGCGAAACGGCGTCGTCGGCGCAACCAGAAAACCGTCCGCGCCCATGAGCGCGCGCAATCGGTCGCAGACCTCCAGCCGATAGGCGTCGGCCGCCTGTTTCTGCTCGACGGTGACCGTGGCGGCGTATTCGAAACGCTCCTTCACGCCGGGGCCGAAGCCTGGTTTGGCGGAAGCAATCCAGCCGCCCTGCGCCCGCCAGGCCTCATAGGCTTGCAGATTGCGGAAATGCCCGAGCGTCAGCGGCCAAAAAGCCTCGCCGAATTCGACGTCGCGCGGCCGCCGCGCGCCGGCGAGGGCTTTGAGCGCCGGCGCCGCGGCTTCCACAAATCCCGCCTCGGCGTCGTTAAAGGCCTCGCGCAGCAGCAGCGCCTGCGCAAAACCGCCGCGGTCGAGATCCTCGGGCAGCAGCGCCTCGCCCACGGCGATCATGGTTTCCATGTCGCGCGCGAACCAGCCGATCGTATCGAGCGATTGCGCCAGCGGAATCACGCCATTGGAGGAGATCGCGCCATGCGAGGGGCGAAAGCCGTAGACGCCGCAGAAGGCGGCCGGGGCGCGGCAGGAGCCGGCCGTGTCGCTGCCGAGCGCGAAATCGGCGAGGCCGGCGGCGACGGCGACCGCCGAGCCCGAGGAGGAGCCGCCCGGATGCCGCCCCGGCGCCGCCGGGTTGCAGGGCGTTCCGTAATGCACGTTTGCGCCGAGCAGGCTGTAGGCCATCTCGTCCATATGCGCCTTGCCGACGAGCCGCGCGCCGGCGGCGAGCAGCCGCTCCACGGCCGGCGCATGCAACGCGGCGGGCGCATGGCGCGCCGCCCAGTCCGGACTGCCGTTCATGGTGACGCAGCCGGCGACGTCGATGTTTTCCTTCACGACGAAGGTTTTATCGGCAAGCGGCCCGCCAGCCGCGCCGGGAATGTCGAGGCTCTGGGTGAGCGCGCCGAAGTCGTCGAGCATGGGAGTGTCCTTTCCGGCGGGTTGCCTGGGGCTGGCAAGGACTAGCACAGTTGGGAGCAAGGCGCTTCACCCCGCCGTAATGGCCGGGCGCGTCTCTCGTCATGGCCGGGCTTGTCCCGGCCATCCACGCAATGGGGCCGCCGCTCGATGCATTCGCGTCTCGGCAGGCGTCGGTCGTAGTGGATGCCCGGCGCAAGGCCGGGGATGCGTTGGCGCTTCCCCTTCCGCCATGGCCCGGGCCGTCCCTCGTCATGGCCGGGCTTGTCCCGACCATCCACGCGTCGCGCCCCGATTCCCGGCTTCCATCCCACCGCCGCCGCCCCCATATTGGCGCCATGGCCAAAGCCCCGAAAAAGCCAAAAGACCCCGCCCGTCCCACGCGCGCAAAAGCGTCGAAGCCCGAGC
>JAWOLK010000111.1:0-5758 GCA_033853615.1 Beijerinckiaceae bacterium
AGCGGCGTATTGGCGGGGCGCGGCGCATGGGCGCGATGCGCCTCGGGCAGCAGCAGCCGCGCGGTGTTCACGCTGCCGCCGGCGATATGGGAGTGGATGTCGATGGCGCCGGCCATCACCACATGGCCGGAGACGTCATGCTCCACGTCGGGCGTGCGCCCGTCCGGCCGCGGCACGATGCGGCCGTTCTCGAAATATACGTCGCCAATCTCGTCCACCCCATTGACGGGATCGACGACATGGCCGCCACGCAGGCAGGTCAGCACGGCACATCCTCCGAAAATCTTGCGCTGATCGCGTCGATCGCATCGGCGACGCTCGGGGCCGGCGCCGGCGCCGTGGCGCGGCGCAGCACGAACGAGCCGGTCTCTTGCGCGAATTCAGTCGCGTCATGCGATTCGCCCGGCCGCCCGACCTCGATATGAAGGCCGCGCTTCACGCTCGCGCCCGCCGGCGCCAGCGTCACCAGCGGAATGTCGTCGCGCTCCCAGGGCGGGCCCTCGCCGTCATAGGCGGAAATCCACAAAGCGGCGTCGGCTTCGCCGCTCTCGACGAGGCGGCGCGCCTCGAAGCGCCAGGGGTCGTGCTCGGGATAGCCGCGCCCGAAGCCGGTGCGCGGCGGAAAGCCGGTCATCCATCCGGCGACCTGCACCACGCCCGAGGCGCCGGAGCGGCCGCCGATCGGCACGCCGGAAAATCGGGTCGTCTCATTGAGCGCCGAGACCAGCCCCTGCAACATCTCGACGGTGAGCGAATCGAGCGACGCCGCGGCCCAGACCGCGACGCCGAATCGCGCCGCCTTCAGCGTCGCCGCATGCGCGTCGAGCTTTTTGGTCGCCGTGTCGCCGAGCGTCACGGGCCGGCCGGCGACGCGGGCGCGGAGCGCCGCAAGCGTCAGCGACAGCTCTTCCGCCGTGGCGTTGATCGTCTCGACCTCGACGCCGTCGATCTTGGCTTCGCCGCGCTTGGCGCCGATCCAGATCACCTTGCGGGGGCCGGGATTGAACCGCGGTTCCTCGTGCAGCGCCAGCCGCTCGAACAGCGCCGGCCAATGCGCCGCGAGCCCGGAGCCGACCAGCAGCACGACGTCGGAGCGCACCCGCGCCTCATTCGGCGTGGTGACGAACATGCCGAAGCTGCGCACCACGTCGAGATCGGCGAGCGCGTCGCGCGAGGCGAGATGATCGAAGGCGCCGCGCAGGCGCTCGGCCAGCAGGACGCCGGCGCGGGCGCCCGCGGCGTCGGCGCCGAGCCCAGCGACCAGCGGGAATTTCGCCCCGCTCAAAATGCGCGCCGCATGCGCATAGGCGTCGTCGAGGGAAATCGGTTTTCCGTCGAGCGTTGCGTTGCTCATGACCACCCTGTCGAAGTTTTCGCCCCGGCGAGCCGGCGATTCGCTTAGGCCCGCGTTTTAATTTTGGGGCGCTGTCGCGCGCCACGCGCGGCCGCGCGCCCAAATCAAATGCGAGCGACGACGGCGCGACATGCCTAGCAGCGGAAGCTCCGCCTGTCGAGACGGTTCCCCGGCAGCGGATGGAAGAGCGACGTTTTGCGCCAGAAATCTGTCCCGGCCCGATCGCATCGGACCGGCGGCTCAAAGCCGAACCCGGTCCGCACTTCGGCGGAAAACGCACTCTGTTAAGCGTTTTCTCATCGCCGAACCGGTCCCCACTTCGGCGGAAAACGCACTCTGTTGAGCGTTTTCTTATCGCCGAACCGGTTCCCACTTCGGCGGAAAACGCTAGTCGGCGGCGACCATCACGTCCGAGGATTTGATCACCGCCTTGACCTTCTTGCCGACCTGCAGGCCGAGCTCCTCCACGGATTCATTGGTGATCGCCGCCGTGACGGTGAGCCCCTTCACATCGATCAGCACATGGGCGGTCGTTGCCCCGGTTTTGATTTCCTTGATCGTTCCTTCAAGAACGTTGCGCGCTGAAATTTTCATGGCGGCCTCCATTCGGCTTCCTCGCGGCAAGATAGGAGATCTCCTCCCGTCGCTGCGCAAGAGAGAAATAGGCGCAGGCGGCTCTGCGTCGCGCAGCGGGTCGCGCGTGGAGCGAAAAGCTCCAATTGCGCGCCGCCGGCGAGCATGGTAGAAGCCAAACGAATTCGAAACCTGCCGAGCCGGGGGCGGCGCCTTACGCCGGTCTCGAATAATAAGCAGGACGAAGTCTGTTTTTCATCGTTTCAAACGGAGGAAACCCAATGGCCTGGACCACCCCTGAAATCGTCGAAGTTTGCGTCGGCATGGAAATCACCGCCTACGAGTCCGCTGAAATCTAAGCAGCGGCGGCGGGGCCGCGCCTGATGCGCGCGGGCCGAATGCGACCGACTTTTGAGCCGGCAAGGCGCTGGGCGCGAAATATTCGCCCGAGCCCCTCTCGCCGGCTCTAATTTTTTCAGGGCTCCGCAAGCGCGGGGCGGTCACGCGGCGGGGCGGGCATGAGCAAGCGGAGCTTGGCGCAGGCGTTTCTACTTGGCCTTTTCACCTTGGGAGGCGCGACCGGCGCTGGCGCTGCGGCGAAATCCCTGCTCGAAGAGGCGCGGGCGCAATTCAAGCCGCTGCCGCCGGTCGTCGCGCCGAAGGACAAAGTGACCGAGGACCGAATAGCGCTCGGCCGGCGGCTCTTCTTCGAAACCCGCGTCTCCGCCGACGGCAACGTCAACTGCGCCCATTGCCACCGGGCCGAGCTCGCCGCGACCGACGGTCTGCCAAAGTCGATCGGCGTCTTCGGCAGAGTCAATCCGCGCAATTCGCCGAGCGTGTTCAACGCCGCGCTGCAATTCAAGCAGCATTGGCGGGGCGACCGCGACTCGCTGGAGGATCAGGCCGAAAAGGCGCTGCTCGGGCCGGCGAGCTTCGGCAACCCCGATTATGCGACGCCGATGAATGCGCTGAAGGCGATCCCCGAATATGGACCGGCCTTCGCCAAGGCTTTTCCGGGCGAGGCCGAGCCGATCACCCCGAAGAATTGGGGCGCGGCCATCGCCGCCTTCGAGCGCACGCTGCTGACGCCCTCCGCCTTCGACGCCTATCTCTCCGGCGACGCCAAGGCGCTGAGTCCGGCGCAGCAACAGGGGCTGCGCAAATTCATGGATATCGGCTGCTCGAGCTGCCATGACGGCCCCGATGTCGGCGGCGGCTCCTTCGAAAAATTCGGCGTCTTCGAGGACTATTGGAAGGAGACGGGCTCCAACCCGCCGGACCGCGGCCGCGCCGATGTAACGAAAGAAGATGCGGATCTCTATGTCTTCAAGGTCGCGCCGCTGCGCAATGTCGTCAAGACCGCGCCCTATTTTCACGACGGCTCCGTCGCGGAACTGCCGCGGGCCGTCCGGATCATGGGCAAGACACAGCTCAACGTCGATCTTTCGGACCAGGACGTCGCCGACATCGTCGCCTTCCTCGGCGCGCTGACGGGGCCGGTCCCGGCGAATTATTCGGCCCCCGAGCCGTTCGAGGACGGAAAGAGGCCTTGAGCGGACGGGCGCGCCCGCCGTCGGCGGCGACCCTCCTTTCGAGCGCCTGGTCGCCCTTGCGCGGACTCACGTCAGCTTCTGCTCCATCGCGATGCGGACCAGCTTTATGGAGGTCCGCGCGCCGAGCTTGCGTTTCATGATCGAGCAGCTGTTGGCGATCGTCTTGTAGGACACGCCCGTCGCCCCGGCGATCTCGGCGAGGCCGAGGCCGCGCCCCAGCATGCGCAGGATTTCAAGCTCCCGCGCGGTGAGGGCGGCGAGCGGATTGGCCGGCGCCGTTTTCGCAAAGGCGAGGCGGTTCGCCATGTGCGGCATCAGAAACACCCCGCCGGCCGCGACCTCCCGCACCGCGCTGAGCAGCAGAAAAGGGTCGTCGTTCTTCGTCACATAACCCTTGGCGCCGGCTTCGATGGCGCGGGCGGCGAAGATCGGGTCGTCGTTCATGCTGAAGACCAGGACGCGCGCCTCGGCGTCATGCGCCAGAATTCGCCGCGTCAGCTCGAAGCCGGAGACGGAGGGAAGCGCTATGTCGACGATCGCCACATCCGGGCGCTGTTCGACATAAGCGGCGAGGCCGGCGTCGGCGTCGCGGGCGTCGAAGACCTCTATGTCGCCCTCGCCGGTCAGCATGGCGGCGCAGCCCGCGATAATGATCGGGTGGTCGTCGACGATGAGAACGCGCATGCTCCCCCTGGCGCGCGGGCCGCGCTTTTTGCGAAAACTTTGCGCCTCTGATACCGGACTGCGCCAATGTTGCAAAATCTGTCGCTGCGTCCGCGCATTCTCTTGCTGCTCGGCGCCGTCATCGCGGGCGGCCTCGCGCTCGGCGTCGCGGCTCTCGCACTGCACGCCGGGGCCCGCATCCGCGCCGAGGCGGACGCCGCCACCCGGCTCGCCCGGGATTTCGTCGTCGGCGCGCTGCCGCGAATCGAAAGCGCCGCCGAGCCCCAGGCGGAGCTTGCCCGCATCATTGCCGAGGCGCAAAATTTCCGCCATCTGCGCATCTATCTGAACGACGCGCCGCCGGCGCTCCCGTCCCGCGCGCCGGCCTGGCTGACGGCGCTGGCGACGCCGCGCGCGGCGCAAAGCCGGGTAAAACTCGACGGGCGCGGCGATCTCAAGGGCGAGATCGTCATCGCCGCCGATCCCGGCGACGAGATCGCCGAAATCTCTGAGGAGGCGCTGTGGCTCGCGCTCGGCGGGGCCGGCGTCGCCGCTGTCGCCTTTCTGCTCGTGTCCGGCGTCGTCTCGCGCACGCTGGAGCCGCTGGCGGCGCTCGCCGACGGACTCGCGCGGCTCGAGCGCGGCGAGCACCGCATCCGCCTGCCGGCCGGCGGCTCGCCCGATCTCGTCGCGCTGACCGAGCGGATCAATGCGCTGGCGGCGACGCTGGCGCGGCTCGACGAAGAGAACCGCACGCTCGTTCAACGCATGGTGCATGTGCAGGACGAGGAGCGGCGCGGCATCGCCCGCGATCTGCACGACGAGATCGGCCCGTTTCTGTTCACCATTCGCGCCGGCGTCGGGGCGCTGGCGCGCAAGGCGCAGGCGGGTGGGGCTGCGATCGCCGCCGATTGCGCAAGGATCGACGCGCAGATCGCCGCGCTTCAGCAGGTCAACCGCCGCATTCTGGGGCGGCTGCGCCCGGCGGCGCTGGAGGAGATGGGCCTTGCCGGCGCGTTGGAGGCGCTCGCCGCCGGCTGGCGGGAAAACCACCCGGAGGTCGAAATCGAGCTTGCCGCGCGCGTCCCGGACAAGCTCGATGAGGCGATCGCGCTCACCGCCTATCGCATCGTGCAGGAGGGGCTGACCAATGTCTTCCGCCACGCCGGCGCGACGCGCGTTCGCGTGCTGGTCGCGCCGGCGCGGGGCGCCGAGGGCGCGGCGCTGCGCGTGCTGGTGCAGGATAATGGCGCGGGCTTCGAGGCGGGCGCGGGGCAGGGCGTCGGCCTGCGCGGCATGGGCGAGCGGGTGCGGGCGCTCGGCGGGCGTCTTTCCCTCGCCCCGGCGGCGCCCCGCGGCGCGCGGCTCGAAGCGCTGTTGCCGCTTGGTCGGGAAGAATCGGCAAGTCCAAAGTCGCATCAATCCCGAGACGCAAAGCTTTTCGCGCGCTAACATCCTTTCCGCTTCGGTTCCCACACGGCGTCTCGCCTCTCGCCGTGACTGATGCGGCCGGGCGGCTTTTCTCCGTGAGCCGCCCGGCCTCCACTCGCGTCGGCGTCAATCGTCGCGTTCGTGAGAGTTTCGCAATTGCGCTCACGTCGCCGGGAGCCCG
>JAWOLK010000112.1:0-5966 GCA_033853615.1 Beijerinckiaceae bacterium
AACGAAAACGTCAAACTCGCCTGCGGATCGAGATCGATGGCGAGAACACGCTTGCCGCGGGCCGCCAATTCGCCGGCGAGGTTGAACGCGACTGTCGTCTTGCCGACGCCGCCTTTGTAGTTAATGACCGAAATCGTCTTCATTATTGTCCCCTGACGGGGCGCGCGCCTCCCATGCGCGCGCAGCCAAGCCTCCTAATGGAAGCTTGGCTGTTTTAGCGTCTTCAATCAGAAATTACAAAGGCTGCGCGTCACGCCTCTTCGTCTTCTTCTTCTTCTTCGATCTCGATCTCCACCGGCGTCATCCAGCCCACCTCGGCGCCGTCCGGCTGGCGCAGCATGGCGATGCGGCCGACATCGGGAACGTCGAAGGGCGCGCGCAGCACCTTCGCGCCGGCGGCTTCCGCCTTCTCCACGCAGGCGTCGACGTCCTCGACCGAGAGAAACGTCATCCAGCGGCTTTGAACATCGGCCATGTCCGGCCCCGTCAGCTCGAAGGCGCCGCCGACGGTCTCGCCGTCCTCGTTGAAGATCAGCCAATAGGTCATGTCGCCGACCTGCGTCGCCTCGAATTCGAGGCCGAGCGTCTCCTCGTAGAATTTGCGCGCCGCCGCCAGGTCGCGCGTCTGCAATTCGTTCCAGAAGACGCAGCCATGCGCCCATCCGGCGTCGGAAAATTCGTGGTCTTGGCTCATATCTCTTCCTTTCGGCCGCCTTGCTGCGGCAAGAGCTCCAATTCTTTGGCGATCAGCCGGTCGATGAACCGCGCCGGGGAGAGCCGCGGCAGCAGCCATTCTGCTAGATAATTGCGAACAACAGGAATGCGCGTCGGCGGGTTTTTTTCGGTCAGCGCCCGCAGCACCGCCCCGGCGACCAGCGCCGGCGGCGGGCCGCCGCGGCCCTGCTCCACCGCCCATTTTTGCGCCCGGCGCGCGCTCGCGCCATAGGCTGTCCTGTCCCAGCGGTCCGCGTCCGCCTGTTCCGCCTTGTCCCAAATGGGCGTGCGGACCACGCCCGGCGCGACGACGATCACATCCACGCCGAAAATCATCAGCTCGCGCCGCAGCGCATTGGAAAAACCTTCCAGCGCATGTTTCGACGCGGCGTAGGCGCCAAGATAAGGAAAGGCGAAACTGCCCGAAACCGAGCTCATATTGACGATCCGCCCCGGCGGCCCGATCCGCGCCCCATGCTCCCCTTGGCGAACCGCGCCGGCCCCGAGCAGCGGCGCAAAGGCCTGGATCACCTGCAATTGCCCGACGAGATTGATCTCGAACTGGCGGCGGAAGTCCTCGATCGGCTGGTGCAGCAGCGGCCCCGGCAGGGCGACCCCGGCGTTGTTGACGAGCCCGGCCAGCGCGCGGTCGCCGATCTGCGCCTCCACCTCCCGCGCGGCGCGCTCGACCGCCGCGGCGTCGGTCACGTCGAAGAACAGCGGCGCGAAATTACCGCCGAGCCGCGTCGCCAAGCGCGCGGCGTCCTCCTCCCGGCGCACCGAGCCGAAAACGAAGAAGCCCTTGCGCGTCAGCGTCTCGGCGCAGGCCTCGCCGATGCCGGTCGAGGCGCCGGTGACGACGACGGTCGGTTTCATGACGTTTCTCCTCGGCCTACAGCGCCGCAATCAGGCGCGCCAGCGTGTCTCGGGTCGAAAAATCGGCGCGGCCGTCGACCTTGGCGGGACGAAAATGCCGCTGGAAGGCCGCCACGACCTTGGCCGTCGCGTCATCATAAACGCCTGTCTCGGCGATCGCATAGCCGTAAGCGGCGAGCCGGCGCTGCATATCCAGAACATCCGCGCCCGAATCGCCCGGCCCGAGCCCCGCCTCCCCGTCGCAGGGCGTGGGCGGCGCGAAATGGCCGACGCCCGCAAGCGCCAGCGCGTCCCAGGGGAAGAACTCGCCCGGATCGATCTTGCGGGCGACAGCAATGTCCGAATGGCCGAGCACCCGCTCGCGCCTTATGCCGCGCCTTGCGCAAATATCCCGGCAGAGCGCCGCAACCGCCGCGATCTGGCGGGGCGGATAGGGGCGCGGAGCGTCATGGCCGGGATGCGCGATCTCTATGCCGATGGACGCCGAGTTGAGATCGGTCTCGCCCGCCCAGAAACTCTTGCCCGCATGCCAGGCGCGGCGCTCCTCCGGCACGAGTTGCAATATTTCCCCGTCATCCTCGACGAAATAATGCGCCGACACTTCCGCCTGTGGCGAGCAGAGCAGCGCAAGCGCGCCTGCGCTCGTCGGCATGCCGGTGTAATGCAGGATCAGCGCCGAAATCGGCCGCAGCCGCTCGCCGTGATTGGGCGAGGCGAGGACGCGGGCGCCGGGGTAATCTGGCGCAAAGCTCATGCCTCTATCCGCCAGGGCGCGGTCGCCGATATCCATTCGCGGGCGCGCGCTTCCGGATTTTCGTGGCGCAGAATGTCGGTGACGACGCAGGCGCTGTCGGCCCCCGCTTGCAGCGCGAGCCGGGCGCGCTCCGGCGTCAGGCCGCCGATGGCGACGAGCGGAATGGCGCCGATGCGGCGCTTCCACTCCGCGAGTTTTTCCAAGCCCTGTGGCGCAAAGGCCATCTGCTTCAGCAGCGTCGGGTAGATGGGGCCGAGCGCGACATAATCGGGCGCAAGCGCCAGAGCGCGGGCAAGCTCGGCGTCGTCATGCGTCGATACGCCGAGCCGCACCCCCGCCTCGCGCAGCGCCGGAATGTCGGCCGTATCGAGATCGCCTTGGCCGAGATGCACGAAGTCGCAGCCCTCTTCGATCGCGAGGCGCCAATAGTCATTGACGACGAGCTGTGCGCCGGCCGCCGTGCAGAGATCGCGCGCCCGGCGGATTTCCGCGCGCACATCCGCCGCGCCGCGGTCCTTTACCCGCAATTGCACGAGCTTCACCCCGAGCGGCAGCAGGCGGGAAAGCCAATCGGCCGCATCGACGATCAGATAAAAGGGGTCGAGCCTCATAGATCCTCCGCGAAGGGGCGGCCCAAGGCCGGCGTCGAGGGCTCGGCCAGGTCGCGCGGCGTCATCGGCTGGGCGCGGAATCCCTCGCGCCCCGCCTCCACCGCGCGGGCGAAGGCCGCCGCCATGCGGACGGGATCGCCGGCCAGCGCCACGGCGGTGTTGAGCAGCACCGCGTCATAGCCAAGCTCCATGACGGCGGCGGCGTGCGAGGGCGCGCCGAGCCCGGCGTCGACGATCAGCGGCACGCCCGGAAAATGCGCGCGCAGCGCCCGCAGGCCGAAGAGATTGTTGATCCCCCGCCCGGAGCCGATCGGCGCCGCCCAGGGCATCAAGAGCTTGCAGCCGGCGTCGAGCAGTTTTTCCGCCGCGACGAGATCCTCGGTCGTATAGGGGAAGACGCGAAAGCCTTCTTCGGTGAGGATGCGCGCCGCCTCGACGAGGCCGAAGAGATCGGGCTGCAACGTATCCTCATGGCCGATGACTTCGAGCTTGATCCAGTCGGTTTGAAAGATTTCGCGGGCCATTTGCGCGGTCGTCACCGCCTCTTTCGCGGTGCGGCAACCGGCGGTGTTGGGCAGCACTCTCACGCCGAGATCGCGCACGAGGCCCCAGAAACTCTCGCCGGCCCGCGCGCCGCCGGCCTCCCGCCGCAGCGAGACGGTGACGATTTCGGTGTGCGAAGCGCGGATCGCCTCGGCGAGGATCGCCGGCGAGGGATAGCGGGCGGTGCCGAGCAGCAGCCGCGAGGCGAGTTCCGCGTCATAGAGGGAGAGGGGGTCGTTCATGTCACCCCCCCTGCCGCGGCGCGACGATCTCGACCGCGTCGCCGTCTTGCAGCGGCGTTTCGGCGCGGTCCTTGCTGCGCACGAAATTCTGGTTCAGCGCGGTCGCGACCGGCTGATCCGCATAGCCCAGCTCTTGCAGCAAGAGCGCGAGCGTCGCGGCGCTCACTTCGCGCGGCTCACCGTTCACGCTGATCCGCATCCCATCACCTCCGGAAAATAAGCGCCGTCGAAGACGACCGCGGCGGCGCGGCGGGCGAGCGCCGGCGCGAGCAGGAAGCCGTGCCGATAGAGCCCGTTGACATGCAGCAGCCTCCCGCGCCGCACGAGGCGCGGCAGATTGTCGGCGAAGGCGGGGCGCAGATCCGAGCCGGTCTCGATCAGCTCGGCCTCGGCGAAGGCGGGATGGATCGCATAGGCCGAATTGATCAGCTCCACGACCGAGCGGGCGGTGACGCGGGCGCGTTCCTCATTCTCGATCATCGTCGCGCCGACCATGAAGAGCCCGCCGCCGCGCGGCACGATATAGACGGGCCGACGCGGATGCAGCATGCGGATCGGGCGCGACAGCGCAATCTCCGCGCTGCGCAACATGACCATCTCGCCCTTGACGCCGCGCAGGCCGGGGAGATCCGCCTTGGCCGAAAAGCCCCGGCAATCCAGGGTCCAGTCGGCGCCCGCGGCCGGCGCCTCGGCGTTAAAGCGCAGCGCGACATTCGGCATGGCGGCAAGGCGCGCGGCCAAAGCCGCCATCGCCGCGCGCGGGTCGAGATGCGCCTCCTGCGGGAAATACAATGCGCCGCGAAACCGCTCCGCGAGATCGGGTTCGAGCCCGGCGAGGCCGGCGTCGTCGAGCCGTTCGAAGTTGCGGGTGCGACGGGAGAAATCCACAAGCTCGGCCTGTTCGCGCGGCGCCGCGACGACCAGGCTGCCGGCGCGGGTCGCGACCGGGACCTCGCGTGTCCAGAAATCGAGCGCCTCTTCGCCGAGTTCGGCGACGATCGGCTCGGCGCTCTGCAATTCGCACCAGGGCGCGATCATGCCGCCCGCATAGCGCGAGCAGCCGCCGCCGGCCGCGCCGGCAAGTTCGTAAAGCTCGACGCGCGCCCCCTGCCCCGCGCCGCGTTGCGCCAGCGCGAAAGCCGCGGTCAATCCGGCGACGCCGGCGCCGATCACGTGGATCAGCATGACGCTGTTACGATGTGCATGCACCCTCCCTCCGCCAGTGCGAGCTGGATCAGGTTCGAAGGGTCGCGGCGCCGCGCGCGCATTGCGCCAAGCCGCCTCTCAGCCCCTTGTAGCGGGGCTCCCCCGGCGGGAAGGAAAATCGCGCGAAGGCGCCGGCGCGTCAAGCGCATTGGGCGGGCGGACCTCTCCGATAGAGGCGGGGTCGCCCCGTCAAGCCAAAAGGCGGCAAAGCTGCTGCGCCCCGAATGCCGAAGAGCGGCATTGACTTTCGCCGCCAGCGACTCCCTCCCCGCGAGGGGGAGGGATGCGCACTCCAAGAGCCCGGGTAGACAGCGGCGCCCGCAGCGGGGCGGGGGCTCAGCCCCGCAGATCCGGCGGCGTCGCTTCCGCCGCAAGCTGTTTCAGCGCCTCGTCGATCGGCAGCGAGGTCTGGTCCTTCGAGCCGAGGCGGCGCATCGAGATGGTGCGCTCGGCCGCCTCTTTCTTGCCCGCGACCAGCAGCACCGGGATCTTCGCCAGCGAATGCTCGCGCACCTTATAGGTGATCTTCTCGTTGCGCAGATCGAGATCGACCTTCAGCCCGAGTTTTCGCGCCGCCGCCGCCACTTCGAAGGCGTATTCGTCCGCCTCCTGCGTGATGGTGCAGACGACGATCTGCAACGGCGACAGCCACAATGGCAGATGACCGGCGTAATGCTCGATGAGAATGCCGGTGAAGCGCTCCAGCGAGCCGAACATGGCGCGATGGATCATGACCGGAGTCTTTTTCTCACTGTCCGGGCCGATGTAGAAGGCGCCGAAACGCACCGGCAGGTTGAAGTCGACCTGCGTCGTGCCGCATTGCCATTCGCGGCCAATCGCGTCGCGCAGCGTATATTCGAGCTTCGGCCCGTAGAATGCCCCCTCGCCCGGCTGCACCGACGTTTTCAGCCCGCGCCGCGCCAGTTCTTCGAGCACCTTGTTCAGCGCCGCTTCCGCCTTGTCCCAGGCCTCGTCGGAGCCGACGCGCTTCTCGGGCCGCGTGGAGAGCTTCACCACCAC
>JAWOLK010000113.1:0-10184 GCA_033853615.1 Beijerinckiaceae bacterium
GCGCCCCGTCATCCCGGCGCTCTTTCGCCGCGCCGCCGCGTGAATTAAGAAAGCTGCACCGTTCTTTCTCTCAGGCGCCGCCATGTCCGACGAATCCCCCCGCCTCTATCTCATCGCCCCGCCGCTGACCGACGTTGCGGCCTCGGCGAAGCTCGAGGCGGCGCTCAACGCCGGCGAGGTCGCGAGCCTGTTGCTACGGCCCCCGGCGCAAGGCGGCGATTTGGCCGCGG
Organism: Beijerinckiaceae bacterium; assembly: GCA_033853615.1. Lineage (GTDB taxonomy): Bacteria > Pseudomonadota > Alphaproteobacteria > Rhizobiales > Beijerinckiaceae > Methylosinus. Next base: position 231 of record JAWOLK010000113.1, read on the forward strand.
CCGAGCAGACGCTCGCCCAGCTCGTCGGGCAGGCGCAGGCGCATGGCGTCGCGGCGATCATCGAGGCGTCCGCCGACTTCGCCCGCGCCGCCGGCGCCGACGGCGTCGAGATCAAGGGCGCCGGCGCTCCGCTGGCTTCGGCGGTGAAGCGCTTGGCCCCGCAATATATCGTCGGCGCGGCGGGGCTCGCGACGCGGCACGAAGCCATGGAGGCGGGCGAGGCCAACGCCGATTATGTGGCCTTCGCCGAAGACCTGCCGATGGCGGAGACGCTGGAGCTGCTGCGCTGGTGGGCGGCGCTGTTCACCACGCCCTGCGTCGCCCGCGCAGCGAAGCTCGCCGATGTCGGGACGCTGGCCGAGGCGGGCGCCGATTTCGTCATGCTGGGCGATTGCGTGTGGGACGATCCGCGCGGCCCGGCGCCGGCCGTCGAAGAGGCGCTGGCGGCGCTCGCAGCGGTCGGCGCGGCGCGCGCCGCGGCCGCGAAATAGGGGCGGGCGATGAAGCGACCGGCTCTCGCCCTGCTGCTCGCCGCGGCGCTCGGGGCTCCGGCTCCCGCCGAACCGCAAAGGCCCGACATCGCCTATGGCGCCTATCAGCGCGGCGACTACAAGGCGGCTCTCGCCGAGGCGAAGAAGCGCCTTTCCGCCAACCCCAAAGATGTGGCGGCGATGACGCTGCTCGGCCGGCTCTATACGGAGGGCGCCGGCGTCAAACGCGACCGCAAACAGGCGCTCGACTGGTATCGCCGCGCCGCCGACGCCGGCGGGGCCGAGGGCGCCTATCTCTTCGGCGCGGCGGCCCTGCTCGGGACCGGCATGGAGCCGGACCGCGGCCTCGCCCGCGCCTATCTCGACAAGGCCGGGGCGCAGAACCACGGCCCGGCGCTGAATCTGCTCGGCGAAATGGCGCTCGACAATGACGGCGTGACGCCCGACTTCCCCAAGGCGCTGGACTATTTCCGCCGCGGGGCCGAGGCCGGCGACGCCGACGCGGCCTATGCGCTCGGAAAACTCTACAAGAGCGGCAAGGGTGTTCCCGAAGACCCGATGGAGGCGGCCGTCTGGTTCGAAAAGGCGGTCGACGGCGAGCATGTGCCGGCGATGGTCGAGCTCGCCATCATGCAGTTCAACGGGCTCGGCCTCGCCAAGGACGAAACCGCCGCGGCCGCCCTGTTCCGCCGCGCGGCGCAAAAGGGCAACGCCGTCGCGCAGAACCGCCTCGCCTATCTCCTGGCCGAGGGTCGCGGCGTCGAGAAGAATCTCGCCGAGGCGCGCCGCTGGCGCGATCAGGCGGCGAGCGCCGGGCTGATCGACGCCCGGCTCGACGTGCTGCTGGCGCAGGTCGCCGAGGCGCAGAAGCCGAAAAAATGACCAGCCTGACCGCCCGCGCCGCCGACGCCATTCTGCGCTGGCGGATCAAACCAAAGCTCGCGGCGGCGGCCTCGCTGGAGGAGGCGGCGAAGATTCTCGATCTGCGCGCGCCCACCGCCCCGGCGCCGCGCGGCATAAGGCGCGAGACCATCGGCGGCGTCGCCGGCGACTGGATCGCCGCGGCGGAGAGCCCGGCCGCGACGCTGCTTTATCTGCACGGCGGCGCCTATATCGCCGGCTCGCCGGAGCAATATCGGCCGATCACGATAGATTTCGCCCGCCAGGGTTTCGACGTCTTCGCCCCGGCCTATCGGCTCGACCCCTTCCCCGCGCCGCTCGAGGATGCGCGGGCGGTTTACGCGGCGCTTTTGGAGCGCGGCGGGCCGCTGGTCGTCGCGGGGGATTCCGCCGGCGGCGGGCTGGCGCTCGCCCTGATGCTGGCGTTGCGCGACGCCGGCGCCCGGCTCCCCGCCGCCGCGGCGCTGTTTTCGCCCTGGACGGATTTGTCCGTCTCCGGCGCCTCGGCGCGCGAGAACGAAGAGCGCGACGCGCTGTTCACCCGGCGGATGCTGAAGGTCGCGGCGCGGCGTTATCTCGGCGCATCGAGCCCGAAAACGCCGCTCGCCTCGCCGCTCTTCGCCGATCTCGCGGGCCTCTCGCCGCTGCTGATCCATGTCAGCGACGCGGAGCTTTTACTCGACGACGCCCGCCGCCTCGCCGCGCAGGCGCGGGCCGCCGGAGTTGCGGTGGAGCTGGAGATTTGGCCGGACCTGCCGCACTGCTGGCAGATGGCCGCCGCCGTCATGTCGGAGGCGCAGGCGTCGCTGGCGAAGGCGGGGGCTTTTTTGAGGGCGTCTCTCTAACCGCCGTCATTGCGAGGAGCGTAAGCGACGAAGCAATCCAGGGGCCGCCCCACGGCTCTGGATCGCTTCGCTGCGCTCGCGATGACGGGGCGGCGCAACCGGACCGCGCGCCTTCAGGCGCGCAGCCCCCCGTCCGAGGGCGCGCAGCCCCGGGCCGAAGACCCGCAGCAGCAAAGAGGCGCGCCGGAGGCGCGCGGTCCGGTCCCCCTCACCCCCAAGGCCCACGCGGCTCCAGCGGGTTGCGGCCGTCGGCCGGCAGGAAAGAGGGCTCCTCCAGCCCCAGCGCCGCGCGCTCGGCCGCCGCGGGGTGGACCGGCAAATCCTCGCCGCCGGCGAATTCCACCAGCGCCGCAATGCGGTCGTCGACGGAGGGATGCGTCGCCAGCCAGCCGGTCGGCGGGGTCAGCGCCGGGCTCTCGATAAAAAAGCCCCACATGCGCGACGGCATATTGGGGATCGCGCCATAACGCTCGATCTTGCGCAGCGCCGAAATCATCGCGTCCGGATTCTTGGTCAGCTCCACCGAGCCCGCATCGGCGAGATATTCGCGCGTGCGGGAAATGGCGAAGTGGATCAGCACCGAGGCGCCCCAGCTCAACGCCACGACGAGCAGCGCGACCAGTATCGCGAGAACGGCCCCCGCCCCTGCCCCGCGCTCGTCGCGGTCGTCCCGGCGCGGCGCAAAGCCGAAGGGAAAATTCCAGCTGCGGAACATCAAATCCGCGACAAAGGCGAAGACGCCCGCAAAGATCGTCGCCACCACCATGAGCTGCACGTCGCGGTTGCGGATATGCGTCAGCTCATGGGCGAGCACCGCCTCCAGCTCCGCGTCATTCAGATAGGTGAGCAGGCCGCGCGTCACCGCGACGCTGTAATGCCCCTCCTTTATGCCCGAGGCAAAGGCGTTGAGCCCCTCGGTCTCGATGATTTTTAGCGCCGGCATGGGGATGCCGCGCGAGATGCAGAGATTTTCGAGAATATTGTAGAGACGCGGCGCCTCGGTGCGGCTGATCCCGCCGGCGCCGGTGGCGAAGTCGATCATCTTCTGGTGGAAGAGATAGGCGATGCAGAACCATACGAACGCCGCCGCGACAGCGATCGGCCAGCCGTGTTTGAAGTCGTCGAGCGCGCGGGCGGCGATGGTGTGGAAATCGTCGTAAGGCCCGGCGCCGAAACCTTCGTAAAGCAAAGCAAAGGAAAAGAGCAGCGCGTTGAGCAGGACGACGAAACCCGCCAGGAGATAGGCGGTCCGCAGTCGATTGGCGCGAATGTGCGAGTAGAGGCCGTAGGCTTTGAACATGGGCGCGACTTAAAACTGGACTTTCGGCGCCTGCTGGATCGCCTTGCGCTCGCCTTCCTCGACTTCGAAGAATTCGATGGGTTGGAACCCGTAACGCTCGGCAAAGATCACCGCCGGCACGCCCTCGCGCGCGGCGTTATATTCGGCGACGGCGTTGTTGAAGAAGCGGCGGGCGGCGGCGATCTTGTTTTCTATGTCGGAAAGCTCGGACTGCAGCTCGCGGAAATTGGCGTCGGCTTTCAGCTGCGGATAGGCTTCCGCGAGCGCGACGAGCCGCGACACCGCCGCCGTCAAAGCCCCCTCTGCCTCCGCCTGCGCCGCCGGCCCATGCGCCGAGACCGCGAGATTGCGGGCGCGGACCACCTCCTCCAGCGTGCCCTTCTCATGGGCGGCGTAGCCCTTCACCGTCTCGACGAGGTTGGGGATGAGGTCGTGCCGCTGCTTCAACTGCACGTCGATGTCCGAAAAAGCCTGCTTGCAGCGCTGCCGCAGCGAGACGAGCCCATTATAGGCCGAGACGAGCCAGAGGCCGACGACGGCGAGAATGCCGAGAAGAATGAGAAACATGGCAGCTTCCGCTGTTGCGCTGGCGCGCCCATTCAGGCGACAAACGAAACTTAAGGGGAATCTTCCATTTGGGAAAGCCATAGAAAGCTGCCCGTAACCGGAAGGCTGAGCGGGGGCTTTTGGCGGCGCATGCGCGCTTCAGGCCATTTGACGCCGCGCCTTGGCGCGCATATCTCATGGAAAATCCAAATTTCGGGGCGCCCGGCATGGCCATTCGACCGATTATCACCCTTCCCGACCCGCGGCTGCGGCAGGTCTCCGCGCCTGTCGAGCGGGTGGACCGCGAGATTTTGCAGCTGCTCGACGATATGCTCGAGACCATGTACGAGGCCCCCGGCGTCGGGCTCGCCGCGATTCAGGTGGCGGTGGCGAAGCGCGTGGTGGTCGTCGATCCGGCCCGGAAGGACGAGCCCAAGTCGCCGCTGTTCCTCATCAATCCGGAAATCGTCTGGGTCAGCGAGGAGCTTTCCTCCTATGAAGAAGGCTGCCTCTCGGTTCCCGATTATTTCGAGGACGTGCAGCGCCCGGCCCGGGTAAAATTGCGGCATCTCGACCGCGCCGGCAAGGTGCAGGAGATCGACGCCGACGGCTTCCTCGCCACTGTGGTGCAGCACGAGCTGGACCATCTCGAAGGAGGCCTGTTCATCGATCATCTGTCGCGCCTGAAACGCGAGCGCGTCGAGAAGAAATTCGTCAAGAACGCGCGGCTGCAGGCCTCCTTCGCGCGCGAGCGCGCCCGCGCCGAGGCCGAGGCGTAAGGAGAGCATGCGCGTCGTCTTCATGGGCACGCCCGACTTCGCGACGGCGCTGCTGCAAGAGCTTTCCGACAGAGGCCATGAGATCGCGGCGGTCTACACGCAACCGCCGCGGCCGGCCGGGCGCGGCATGGAGCCGCGCAAATCTCCCGTGCATCGGCTCGCCGAAAAGCTCGGCCTGCCGGTGTTCACGCCCAAAAGCCTGCGCAGCGCCGAAGCGGCCGAGGCGTTCCGCGCGCTCGACGCCGATGTGGCGGTGGTCGCCGCCTATGGGCTGCTGCTGCCGAAGGCCATTTTGGACGCGCCGCGCTTTGGCTGCCTCAATCTGCATGGCTCGCTGCTGCCGCGCTGGCGCGGCGCCGCGCCGATCCAGCGCGCGATCATCGCCGGCGACAAGGAAAGCGGCGTCGGCGTGATGCGGATGGAGGAGGGGCTCGACACCGGCCCCGTCTCGCTGGAAGCCCGGGTCGCCATTCCGCCGCAGATGACCGCGCAGGAGCTGCATGACGCGCTGGCGCCGCTCGGCGCAAAGCTGATGGCCGACGCGCTCGACCTGCTCGAACGCGGCGAGCTGCGCTTTACGCCGCAGCCGGAAGCGGGCGTCACCTATGCGCAGAAGATCGACAAGGCGGAAGCGCGGATCGATTGGAGCCGCCCGGCGCAGGAGGTTCACAATCTCATCCGCGGCCTGTCGCCCGCTCCGGGCGCCTGGTTCGAGGCCGATCTCGGCCATGGCGTTGAGCGCGTGAAAGTCTCGCAGACCCGCATAGAGCCGGGGGCGGGGGAGCCGGGCGTCGCGCTCGACGATACGGGGCTCGTCGCCTGCGGCGAGGGCGCGCTGCGCTTGCTCCGCGTGCAGCGGGCCGGCAAGGGGCCGATGGCGATGGAGGAGTTTTTGCGCGGGCGAAAACTGCCGCGCGGCCTGCGGCTGTCGGTCTAAAGCAGTCCGATCAGACAGGACCCGCGTCATTGCGAGCGCAGCGAAGCAATCCAGAGCCGTGGGGAGAAGCCGACGCAAGTTTGCGCGTGCGCCCTGGATCGCTTCGCTTTGCTCGCGATGACGGAGGTCGGGATCTTCGCCGCCGGATTGCAAGGAATTTCAAAGAACCTTCCGCGCGCCTTCTCCAGACGGAACATCATGCCTCGCTACGCGCTCACCATCGAATATGACGGCGGCCCTTTCGTCGGCTGGCAAAGGCAGGCCAATGGCCTGTCGGTGCAGCAGCGGCTGGAGGAGGCGGCGACCGCCATCAATGGCGCGCCGGTCATCGTGCATGGCGCCGGGCGCACCGATGCGGGCGTGCATGCGCTGGGGCAGGTGGCCCATATCGACCTCGCCCGCCCCTGGCGCGAGGACAAGCTGCCGGAGGCGCTGAACGCCCATCTGCGGCCGGACCCGGTGGCGGTGGTCGCGGTCCGCGCCGTGGGCGACTATTTCGAGGCGCGCTTCTCGGCGATCCGCCGGCATTATCGCTATGTCATCATCAACCGCCGCGCCCCGCTCACCGTCGGCGCCGGCCGCGCCTGGCACGTCAAGCGCAAGCTCGACGCCGAGGCGATGCACGAAGCGGCGCAGGCGCTGGTTGGACGGCATGATTTCACCACCTTCCGCGCCTCGGAATGCCAAGCCAATTCACCGCTCCGCACGCTGGAGCGGCTCGACGTGCGCCGCTGCGGCAACGAGATCGAGATTCTCACTTGCGCCCGCTCCTTCCTGCACAATCAGGTGCGCTCCATGGCGGGCTCGCTGGAGCATGTCGGCTCGGGCAAATGGGGCGTCGACGATCTGCGTCGCGCGCTCGAAGCCAAGGACCGGACCCGCTGCGGGCAGGTCGCCCCGCCGCAGGGGCTGTATCTGATGGCGGTGGACTATCCTGAAGGGTTCTGAACGCCCGCGAACCCGGGCCGCCCCCGGCCCGGACCGCGGCGTCCTCATTTCGCATTGGATGTCGAAGCGGCCGGCGCCGCCCCGCCTGTCGCCGCACCCGCGGGTTTTGCTGCGGCGGCAGGCTTCTTTGCGGCGGCTTTCGCCTTCTCATGCGCCGGAGTGGCCTTGGTTTCCTTGGCGATTGCGTCCGCCGGCGCGAAGGTGGCCGAAATGACCGCGGCGAGAATTCCATTTACACAGTGCTGGCTGGTGATCATCGGACATCCCCTGGTGTTGACGAGGCGACCGCCGTCGGCCGCAGGCTCATAAAGCCCGAGGACCATGGAGATGTTTGGTTAACGCAAAGACGATCCCGAGATTTTTATTGGTCGAGATTTGGCGCTCTTGCCTCGCCTGCTGAAGATGAGACTATTTTCCGAGAAAACGATTCGCGTCTTTCTCACCAATAGCCTAGACCCCGGCGGGAGGTCGCCCCAGCCGTTGTGCAAAGCAGCAAAGCTTGGCGGGAATAAGATAGCGTCACGGCCAAGCCTCATTTGTTAAATGACCGTTAACTCGAGACGGCCTTGAGCCTTTGGCGCGCGCCGCTTATGTCCTTTGCAGAGCCGCCTCGAGGCGGCGGAAAGCCTCGTTTCGACGCGTGATGCACAAATTCGCCGCTGCGGCTCTGTCCGCTTATCTTGCGAGCATGGCCAGCCTCGCCGCCTTCCAGCGCGATATTCTCTATGTCCCGGACAAGCGCCATGTTTTGCCCGCCGTCGCCGGCCTGCCGCAGGCGCAGGAGCTGCGCCTTGCGACCAGCGACGGCGAGACGCTCGTCGCCTGGCACGTGGCGCCGCAGCCGGGACGGCCGGTATTGCTCTATTTTCACGGAAATTCGGGGACGCTCGCCGACCGCGTCGCGCGCTTCAAACTGTTTCTCGAACGAGGCTACGGCCTGCTCGGCCTCTCTTATCGGGGCTATGGCGGCTCGACCGGCGCGCCGACGCAGGCCGGCCTTTTCACCGACGGCGAGACGGCCTACGCCGAGGCGGCGCGGCGCTATGACCCGGCGCAAATCATCATCGTCGGCGAGTCGCTCGGCACGGGCGTCGCGGTGGAAATCGCCGCGCGGCACGACAGCGCCGGCCTGCTGCTCGACGCGCCCTTCTACTCGGCGGTTGATGTCGCCGAATATCGCTACCCGATGTTTCCCGTCCGCTATCTGATGCTCGACCCGTTCCGCTCCGATCTCGCCATTCGCGCGCTGCGCCGGCCGCTGCTGATCGCCCATGGCGAGGCGGACGAGGTCGTCCCCTTCGCCTCCGGCCGGCGGCTGTTCGCCGAGGCGCAGGAGCCGAAGACCTTCATCGCCGCGCCCGGCGCGGGCCATCTGGTGCTCGGCAAGCCGGAGATTTTCGCCGCCGCCGCCGCCTGGATCGAGCAGGCGGTGGCCGGGATCAACCCAGCCAGGGGGGAACCCGGTCCAACGCGATAATGTCCTCGACGCTCGGGCGCTCGCGAATGACCGCGAAACGATCGCCGTCGACCAGCACCTCCGGGATCAGCGGGCGGGTGTTGTAGGTTCCCGACTGCACCGCGCCATAGGCGCCGGCGGTCATCACCGCGAGCAGGTCACCCGGTTGCGGCTCGGCGATGGCGCGGCCGAGCGCGAGATAATCGCCGGTCTCGCAGACGGGTCCGACAATGTCGGCGACGATGGTCTCCTGCGTCCCCGGCTGCTTAACCGGCAGAATCTCGTGCCAGGCGTCGTAGAGCGTCGGCCGGACGAGGTCGTTCATGCCGGCGTCGACGATGACGAAGGTCTTGGCCTCGCCCTTCTTCACATACAAAACGCGGGTGACGAGCACCCCGGCGTTGCCGACGATGAGCCGGCCCGGCTCGAAAACGAGCTTGCAGCCGAGCCCGGCGAAATGCCGGCGGACGATCTCCGCGTAGCGCTCCGGGTGGTAGGAGGCCGGGTCTTCGCCCGCGTGATAGGGAATGCCGAGGCCGCCGCCGAGATCGACGTGAGTGATGTCGTGGCCGTCGGCGCGCAGATCCCGCACCAGCTCGGCGAGCAGCGTGAAGGCCTGGTCGAAGGGCTCTAAATCTGTCAGCTGCGAGCCGATATGCATATCGGCGCCGGAAACCTTTATTCCGGGGAGCTTACTCGCGCGGGCGTACACCTCGCGGGCGCGCGAGAGCGGCACACCGAATTTATTCTCGGCGAGGCCGGTTGAAATCTTGGCGTGGGTGCGGGCGTCGACGTCCGGGTTTACGCGCAGCGAAATATGGGCCGTTTTTCCGGAAGCCGCCGCGAGCGCGGAAATCGCCTCCAGTTCGGGCTCCGACTCGACGTTGAAGCAGAAAATCCCGGCGTCGAGCGCCTGGGTGATTTCCTGCGCCGTTTTGCCGACGCCGGAGAAGGTGATTTTCTCCGCCGCTATGCCGGCGTGCAGCGCGCGCGCCAGCTCGCCGCCGGAAACGACATCGGCGCCCGCGCCGAGCGAGGCCAGCAGTTTTAGAACCGCCTGATTGGAGTTGGCCTTCATCGCATAGCAGACGAGCGCGTCGAGGCCTTTGAAGGACTCGGCGAAGACCGTGAAATGGCGGCGGATCGTGCTCGCCGAGTAGCAGTAGAACGGCGTCTTCACCGCCGCGGCGAGCGCCGGCGCGGGGACGTCCTCGGCGTGGAGCACGCCGGCGCGATAATCGAAATGGTGCATGGCCGAGAGAGTTAGAGAAGGATGATGGTGAAGGAAACCGTCATTGCGAGGAGTGGAGCGACGAAGCAATCCAGGGGCGGCTTCACGGCTCTGGATCGCTTCGCTGCGCTCGCGATGACGGACGCGAAGGCCCCGAAGCCTTGGGAGTGGCGCAGCGCGGCCACGCTACAGCAGCGGGTCAAGGAAGAAGGGATATTGCTGCGGCGGGCGGTGGCCGCTCGTGCCGGGGATCGGCAGTTTCTCGGGCTTGGCTTCCGCTTCGCCGAGGCTCGGCTTCGGCCTCGGCTGCGCCGCATCGCGCTCCTGAAGCGCCTTGCCGCGCTCCTGCACCTCGGGCGGCAATTCCAGCGGCCCGCGCCGCCCGCAACCGGAGAGCAGGACGAGGGCCGCCGAGACGGCGAGGATCAGCGAGGTCGAACGAAGCGGCGTCAAGGCGAGGGATCCATGCTGAAGCGGAACAGGCGCGCACTATAGCGCGGCGGCCCCGAAAAGCGAGGCGG
>JAWOLK010000114.1:0-5582 GCA_033853615.1 Beijerinckiaceae bacterium
ATGCCGTTATCATAAAAGGTCGAGGTGCCGTCCGTCGGAACGACGGAGCCGACCTTCAGGCGCACCTGGAACGGCTGATACGTATCCACGACCGGCGGGGGCGGCGGCGGAGCCTTGAAGCTCGGCAGATCAGCGGCTTGGACGGAAGCGCCCGCGGCGCCCAAGGCGAGAGCGGCGACAGCGCCACGAATTGCATTCCTCATTAGGTGAACCCCCGAACGAATTTTTTGTCTCGTCAGACATGCGACGCAGCCCAGCGCGTCGAGTCGGCGTAAATTGCGCCCTTTTGCAATTTTTTGGTTTGACAAAGATCAATGGATCCACGCAGCCAGACTCTTTCTTCATCCCTGTGTCACTTTCGCAACAGGCGCCGCGTCGGTTGCCAATTGCGCGCGCGAGGATTAATCGAAACCCGTTGGTCCGCTTGATTCCCGCCGGGCCGATGTAATCCTTGACCCCGGCGCGGGTCAGTCGATCCCGAGGCGCGACGATCTTGACTTCCCTTGAACCCGAAATCACGCCGGAGCTGGTCGCCGCGCATGGCCTCAAGCCCGAGGAATATCAGCGCATTCTGGCGCTCATCGGCAGAGCGCCGAGCTTCACCGAACTCGGCATATTCTCGGCGATGTGGAACGAGCATTGCTCGTATAAATCCTCGCGCATCCATCTGCGGAAGCTGCCGACCAAAGCCCCCTGGGTCATCAAAGGCCCGGGCGAGAACGCCGGCGTCATCGACATCGGCGACGGCGACGCCTGCGTCTTCAAGATGGAGAGCCACAACCACCCGTCCTTTATCGAGCCCTATCAGGGCGCGGCGACCGGCGTCGGCGGCATTTTGCGCGACGTCTTCACCATGGGCGCGCGGCCCATCGCCTGTCTCAATCTGCTGCGATTCGGTCAGCCGAAACACCCGAAGACGCGGCATCTCGTGGCGGGCGTGGTCGCCGGCGTCGGCGGCTATGGCAACAGCTTCGGCGTGCCGACGGTCGGCGGCTCGACGGAATTCGACCCGTCCTATGACGGCAATATACTCGTCAACGCGATGGCGGTGGGGCTCGCCCGCACCGACGGGATTTTCTATTCAGCCGCCGCCGGCGTCGGCAACCCGATCGTCTATCTCGGCTCGAAGACGGGCCGCGACGGCATCCATGGCGCCACCATGGCTTCGGCCTCTTTCGAGGCGGACGCCGAGGAAAAGCGCCCGACCGTGCAGGTCGGCGATCCCTTCTCGGAAAAGCTGCTGCTCGAGGCTTGTCTCGAGCTGATGGCGTCCGGCGCGGTCATCGCCATTCAGGACATGGGCGCGGCGGGCCTCACCTCCTCCGCGGTGGAAATGGGCGCCAAGGGCAATCTCGGCATAGAGCTTGACCTCGACGCCGTGCCCTGCCGCGAAACCGGCATGACCGCCTATGAGATGATGCTCTCCGAAAGCCAGGAGCGCATGTTGATGGTGCTGCGCCCGGAGCAGGAGCAGCAGGCGGAAGGCATTTTCCGCAAATGGGGGCTTGATTTCGCCATCGTCGGCAAGACGACAGACACGCTGCGCTTCGTCGTCAAGCACAAGGGCGAGGTGAAAGCCGATCTGCCGATCAAGGAGCTGGGCGACGAGGCGCCGGTTTACGACCGCCCGCATGTCCCGACGCCGAAGCCGCCGGTGCTGGAGGCCTCTGCGGTCGCGCCGCCGATGGACGACCGCGCCGCGCTGCTCACGCTGCTCGCGACGCCCGACCTTTGCTCCAAACGCTGGATCTGGGAGCAATACGACCACCTCATCCTCGGCAATACGGTGCGGCAGCCGGGCGGCGACGCGGCGGTGATTCGCATCGGCGAGGGTCCGAAGGGGCTCGCGCTCACGACCGATGTGACGGCCCGTTACTGCGCCGCCGATCCGCAGGAGGGCGGCAAGCAGGCGGTCGCCGAATGCTGGCGCAACATCAGCGTGCGCGGCGCCACGCCGCTTGCGATCACCGACAATCTCAACTTCGGCAATCCCGAGCGGCCCGAGATCATGGGGCAGTTCGTCGGCTGTCTGGAGGGGATCGGCGAGGCGGCGCGGGCGCTCGACTTCCCCATCGTGTCCGGCAATGTGTCGCTCTACAACGAGACGCAGGGCAAGGGCATTCTGCCGACCCCGGCGATCGGCGGCGTGGGCGTCATCGCCGATGTGGCGAAAGCCACCGCGACCGGATTTTCGCGCGAGGGCGACGTGATTCTGCTGGTCGGCGAGACGCGCGGCTGGCTTGGCCAGTCGGCCTATTTGCGCGACCTTTGCGGCCGCGCCGAGGGCGCCCCGCCGCCGGTCGATCTTGCCGCCGAGCGGCGCAATGGCGACTTTGTGCGCGCCGCGGCGCTGAGCGGCCGCGTGAGCGCTGCGCATGATCTCGCCGATGGCGGTCTTGCCGTGGCGCTCGCCGAAATGGCGCTTGCCGGCGGCGTCGGCGCGACGATCGAGCGCCTGCCGGAGGGCCCGAGCCATGCGGCGCTGTTCGGCGAGGATCAGGCGCGCTATCTGCTCGCGGCGCCGGAAAGCATGGCAAATGCGCTGATCATCGAAGCCGTCGCCAAGGGCGTTCCGGCGATGCGCCTCGGCGTGACCGGGGGCGCGGCGTTGACCTTGCCGGGCGCGGCGCCGATATCGTTGGACGCGCTGCGCCAGGCGCACGAACGGCCCTTGCCCGATTATATGTCCGGCGACGACGCCGCTTTCACTTAAGGGGATGACCGACACATGCCGATGCCCGCCGCCGAAATCGAACGGCTGATCAAAGAGGCCCTGCCCGACGCTGTCGTGGAGCTGACCCCGCTCGCCGACGATGGCGACCATTGGGCCGCCAAGGTCGTGTCGGAGGCGTTCCGCGGCCTGCCGCGCGTGCGCCAGCATCAGATGGTGCAGGCGGCTTTCGGCGGGCGGCTCGGCACGGAGTTGCACGCGCTGGCGCTGACCACCAGCGCGCCATAAGTTGAGCGGGGACGCTTCCCGCTCGCATCCCGGAACCTTGAATTCCGGCAGGAAAGGAAAACCATGAGCGACATCAACGCGCGTATCAAGAACGAGATCGAATCCGCCGACATCGTGCTGTTCATGAAGGGCACGCCGCAGGCGCCGCAATGCGGCTTCTCGATGCAGGTGGTGCAGATCCTCAACCACCTCGGCGCGCCCTATAAGGCGATCAATGTGCTCGCCGATCCGGAGATCCGCGAGGGCATCAAGGCCTATTCCAACTGGCCGACGATCCCGCAGCTCTATGTGAAGAACGAGTTTATCGGCGGCTGCGACATCACCCGCGAGATGTTCCAGGCCGGCGAGCTGACGCAGCTCTTCGACAAGGAAGGCATCCCGCACAAGCAGAGCGCGAAGGCGTAGGGGGCGCGGCGCTGTCGCCTGCGGGGGCGGCAAACGAAAGGGGACCCTAGGGTCCCCTTCGCCAGTCACTCTCCTTGCGGAGAAACGGACACCCTTCCGGGGCCGCATGTGATTTTAACCTAGCCTTCGGTCACCGAAAAATCAACCTGGCTTGGGCAACCAAGCCATCACCTTAGTAAGGATCTGATTAAACTCAGCCTCATCAAGACGTGGAATCATGCTGCCGAAGAGCGGCTGAAGCCTGGCCGTCGAAACCGTATAGAGGTGGTTGCAAACAACCCAAGACCGCCTGTGACCGTCTACTTTGATGGACAGCGGATGAGCCCACTTCGCGCTTTCTCCCTGCTGAGGATCAGTAGAGGTGGGAAGCACCAGACAATGCCCATACAGGCTGTTCCTGTATGAAATAATGAGAACAGGGCGGACTTTGCCCATCTCGGGCAACAGCACATCGCCCCTGAAATCGCACCAATACAGCTGGCGTATTTTTGGAGCCGCTTTGATCCTGGGCTCTATGCGCGGCGGCGTATCTGCCGCGACGACTTCCGCCGTTTCCACCGTCACGGAGACAATTTCAACGTCGGTATCGTCGGTCTCCGCCATCGGCTGTCCCAATCGATTCGGATGTTCCTTTTCACACATAATACAAACGTTTGCGGACGGGCTCACGTCAAAGCTGCGCCGTCCGGCGGTAGGGCAGTCAATTCCCTGCTTGCGCCTGCGCGCCGGGGGCGGCTCGACACCCGCTGAAGCCATGGAAAAAAACGGGGCGATGCCAAAATGTTTTGCGTCGGACAAGCAACCGGCTCGATGATGAAAAACGCCCGGGGATTTTGGCGCCAAGTAATTACCTAAATCTTCCCCGTCCGCCGCAGCGCCATCACCACCAGGCCCACCTGTTGCGCGTTAATCATCTCGCCGGCGAGCGCCATGTCCAGCGCGTCGCGCCAGGGCGTCGGCTCGACGGTCAGCTCTTCGCCCTCGTCCAGCGATAGATCGCCGACGCGGCGGATGTTTTCGGCCAGCACCAGATGCAGCCCGTTGGTGTGGCTGGAAGGATTCGGCGACAGCCGCGCGATATGGGTCAGCGTCTCGGCTGCAAAGCCGGTTTCCTCGCGCAGTTCCCGCGCCGCCGTCTCCAGCGGGTCGGTCTCATGCGGGTCCATCACGCCGCCCGGCAATTCCAGCGACATCGCCCCCGCCGCATGGCGATATTGCCGCACCAGCAACAAGCGGTCCTCGGCGTCGAAGGCGGCGACATGCACCCACTCGGGATAGTCGAGCAGATAGAAGGGCGACAGCGTCACGCCCTGCGGCGTCACGCAATCCTCGGCGCGCAGATGGACCCAGCGATCCTTGAACACCGTGCGCGAGCCGCGCACGGTCCAGCGCTTCTCGCTCAAAGGGCGGCCTCGCTGGCGCGCGTCACGAGCGCCTTGCCGTCGGCGGAATCCCATTGCGCCGGGCCGGCCATGGTCCCGAGCCGGCAGCCGTTCGGATCGACGAGGAAGGTCGTCGGCAAGCCCATGATGCCGCCGGTTTCCTTCAACTGCTGGAAGATCTCGGCCTTCGGGTCGGCGTAGAAGGTCAGGTTCTTCACGCCGATCTCTTTGAGAAAGGCCTTCGGCCGCTCCAGCCGCGCGGTGTCGATGTTGATCGTCACCACCTGGAATTTATCCGAGCCCGCCGCCCCTTGCAGCCGGTCGAGCGCCGGCATTTCCTCGCGGCAGGGCACGCACCAGGTCGCCCATATGTTGACGAGCAGCGTCTTGCCCTTGAAATCGGCGAGCGTCATCGGCTTGCCGTCCGGCCCGTTGAAGGCGAGATTGGCCATCGGCTCCGGCTCGCGCGTGATGGACATGGCCGCCACCTCGCCCTTGGCGAGGTCGTAAACGGCGCTCGCCGCTTTTTTCGAGGCCGCGCAGGCGCCGGACGCCTGTTTCTTGTCGCCTGCGCCGCCCTTCACGTATAAACCGCCGGCAGCGGCGAGGACGATCAGCGCGAGAATTGCGAGCGGACCGCGCGCGCGCGAAAACGGGCCGGCTTTCTGGTCGTTCATGAGCGTTTCCGAGAGGTCAGATGACGAGCAAGATATGGGGCGGGCGGTTCCAAGACGCAACCGACGCGGTTCTCGAGGCCATCAACGTCTCCATCGACTTCGACAAGCGGCTCGGGCCGCAGGACATTCGCGGCTCGCTCGCCCATGTCGCCATGCTCG
>JAWOLK010000115.1:0-6538 GCA_033853615.1 Beijerinckiaceae bacterium
CGGAAGGCGAGACCGGCCACGCCCACGGCCATCTGGAGTTCCTCGAGGGCGTCGGCGACCCGGCCACCGGCCTGCCGATCGGCAAGACCGCCGACAATCTGAAGGCCGCCGTCGCCGGCGAGACGCACGAATACACCGACATGTATCCGGGCATGGCGCGCACCGCCCGCGAGGAGGGTTTCGAGGAAGTCGCCGACTGGTTCGAGACGCTCGCGAAGGCCGAGCGTTCGCACGCCGGCCGCTTCCAGCGCGCGCTCGACGAATTGAAATAAGCGCTTGGGCGGCAGACGCCTGAAATTACAGTTGAAGAGCCGCCGCGTTTTTGCAAAACACGGCGGCTCCTGAGTCGGGGCGGGGCGCGAGGCTCCGCCCGCATGAATCTGGCGGGAGGCGCCCGCATGAACATGGCGACACGCATATGAGGGAAGGCAGCCTCGAAGCTCCGATCCGGCATCCGCTGGATTGGCAAAACCCTGATTTCTACGACGAGGCGAAGCTCGACGCCGAGATGCGGCGCGTGCTGGACATTTGTCACGGCTGTCGGCGCTGCTTCAATCTCTGCGACAGTTTCCCGCGGCTTTTCGATCTCGTCGACGAATCAAAAACCGGCGAGCTGGACAGCGTCGCGAGCGCCGACTTCAAGCAGGTCGTGGACGCCTGCACGCTGTGCGACATGTGCTTCCTGACGAAGTGCCCCTATGTGCCGCCGCATGAGTTCAATCTCGACTTCCCGCATCTGATGTTGCGCTATCGCGCCGTCGAGGCGAAGAAGCACGGGATTCCGACAGCCGACCGGGCGCTCACCGAGACCGACCGCAACGGCAAATGGGCGACGCTGATCTCCGGCGCGGCCAATTGGGCGACGCGCCGCGGCAATAAGACGATGCGCGGGCTGGAAGAGAAATTCGCCGGCATCGACCCGCAGGCGGAGCTGCCGAGATACGCCAAGCGCACGCTGGAGGCCGAGGCGGCCGCAAATCCGCCGGCGCGCGACGCGGCGGGGCCGGCGAAGGCGCGCAAAGTCGCGCTCTACGCCACTTGCTACGGCGATTATAACGACACGTCGATTGGTATGGCGGCGCTGGCCGTGCTGGCCAAGAATGGCGTCGAGACGAAAGTCGTGCATCCGCATTGCTGCGGCATGCCGAAGCTGGAGCAGGGCCTCATCGGCGAGGTCGCCGAGGCGGCGCGCAAGGTCGCGGCGGCTTTCGCGCCCTATATCGAACAGGGCTACGACATTGTGGCGCCGGTGCCGTCCTGCGCGCTGATGCTCAAATTCGAATGGCCGCTGATTCTGCCCGAGGACGAGAGCGTGAAGCGCCTTGCCGCGGCGACCTTCGATCTTTCCGAATATATCGTCGACATCGCCAAGAATGAGGGCCTCGCCGAGGGCATGGCTCCGATCGAGGGCGGCGTCGCCTTCCATGTCGCCTGCCACTCCCGCGCGCAGAATTTCGGGCAAAAGGGCGCGGAGCTGCTCAATCTTATCCCGCAGGCGGATGTCGCCGTCGTCGAGCGCTGCTCCGGCCATGGTGGCGCCTGGGGCTATAAGAAGGGCAATTTCGAAACGGCGATGAAGGTCGGCAAGCCGGCGATGCGCCAGCTCAATACGGCCGGCAAGAAACATGTCGTGTCGGAATGCCCGTTGGCGGGCATCCATATCGAGCAGGGGATCGAGCGTCTCGGCGGCGATCAGCAGAAGCCCGAGCGGGTCGGCCATCCGATCGTGCTGATGGCGCGCGCCTATGGGTTGATGGAATAGGTCCCGCACTCTTCTCTTCCCCGGGGGAGGCCGACTGCGCGCAGTCCAAGGGCGTCTGCGTCGTAACCCTCCGAGGGGATGGTGGATTTAGGAAGGTCGAGAGAAGCGCAATGTCCAAGAAAACCGAAATCACGACAGCGGACATTCTTCCCTGGGCGGAATATGCAAAAAACCGCGCAGAGCACCGCCGCCGCATCACCGCGACGAAGCGCAACCGCCGCGTCGAGGTGGGGCCGTCAGTGACCTTCTATTTCGAGAATTTCGAAACCATGTGGCTGCAAGTGCAGGAGATGCTGCACATCGAGAAGGGCGGCGAGGGGCAGATCCCCGAAGAGCTTGCGGCCTATAATCCGCTCGTTCCGAAGGGGCGCGAGCTGGTCGCGACCTTCATGATCGAGATCGACGATCCGCTGCGCCGGCAGCGCGTGCTCGCGCAGCTCGGCGGCGTCGAAGAAACCGCCTTCATTGAAGTGGCGGGCGAGCGCGTCGCCGGCAAGGCCGAGGAAGATCAGGACCGCACCAGCGCCGAGGGCAAGGCGAGCTCGGTGCAATTCGTGCATTTCCCCTTTACCGAAGCGCAGATCGCGGCGTTCCGGCAGCCCGATGCGCGGGTGATCCTCGGGCTGAGCCATCAAAATTACAGCCATATGGCCGTGCTGTCGGAATCGACGCGGGCGGCGCTGGCCGAAGATTTCGCTTAAGCGCGCCCGCGCAGGGGACTGGCGGAAACGCCCGCAAATCTTTAAACGGGCGGTTAGAATGGCTGTGCTCGCCGAGCGCGGCCTCCTTATCTTCTTCTCGACGAGCCGTCCCGTGACCAGCCCCATCTCCCGCGACCCCATCTCGCGGCGACGCACTTTCGCGATCATCTCGCACCCGGACGCCGGTAAAACGACGCTTACCGAAAAGCTGCTGCTGTTCGGCGGCGCGATCCAGCTCGCCGGCGCGGTCAAGGCCAAGCGGAACGCGGTGTCCACACGCTCCGACTGGATGAGCATCGAGCGCGAGCGCGGCATTTCCGTCGTCACTTCGGTGATGACCTTCGAATACGGCGATTGCGTCTTCAACCTGCTCGACACGCCGGGCCACGAGGACTTCTCCGAAGACACATACCGCACGCTCTCGGCCGTCGACGCCGCGGTGATGGTCATCGATGCGGCGAAAGGCATCGAGGCGCGCACGCGCAAACTCTTCGAAGTCTGCCGGCTGCGCGACATTCCGATCGTCACCTTCGTCAACAAGCTCGACCGCGAGGCGCGCGACCCCTTCGATCTGCTCGACGAGATCGAGAAGACGCTGGCGCTCGACACGGCCCCCGTCACCTGGCCGATCAGCCGCGGCAAGAGTTTCGCCGGCACCTATTGTTTTGCGACGAAGAGCGTCCGCAAGCTCGACAAGGACGACGAGCTGGTTCAGGTCTCGGGGCTCGACGATCCCAAGCTCCTTGCGCTGCTGCCCGAATCCGAGCGCGACGCCTGGCAGGAAGAGGCGATGCTGGCCGAGGAGGGCTGCAAGCCCTTCGATCTCAAAGCCTTCCGCGAGGGACATCTGACGCCGGTGTTTTTCGGCAGCGCGCTGCGCAATTTCGGCGTGCGCGACCTCATCGACGCAATGGCCGCCTACGCGCCCTCGCCGCGCGGGCAGGAGGCCGACAAGCGCCAGGTCGAAGCGGGCGAGCCGAAGATGACCGGCTTCGTCTTCAAGATTCAGGCGAATATGGACCCGAACCACCGGGACCGCATCGCCTTCATGCGCATCTGCTCCGGCAAGCTCGCCCGCGGGATGAAGGCGAAGCTGGTGCGCACCGGCAAGACGATCAGCCTCAACGCGCCGCAATTCTTCTT
Organism: Beijerinckiaceae bacterium; assembly: GCA_033853615.1. Lineage (GTDB taxonomy): Bacteria > Pseudomonadota > Alphaproteobacteria > Rhizobiales > Beijerinckiaceae > Methylosinus. Next base: position 3,607 of record JAWOLK010000115.1, read on the forward strand.
CGCGCGCGACCGCTCGATCGCCGATGAAGCCTGGGCGGGCGACGTCGTCGGCATCCCGAACCACGGCCTGCTGCGCATCGGCGACACGCTCACCGAGGGCGAGGAGCTGGTGTTTCGCGGCGTGCCGAGCTTCGCCCCGGAAATCCTGCGCCGCATCACCATTTCCGACGCGATGAAAGCGAAGAAGCTGCGCGAGGCGCTGCGGCAATTGGCGGAGGAGGGGGTCGTGCAGCTCTTCCTGCCGAACGATGGCTCCGGCGCGCTGGTCGGCGTCGTCGGCGCGCTGCAGCTCGATGTTCTGGCGACGCGGCTGCAGGCGGAATATGGCCTCGACACCAAATATGAGACGTCGCGCTTCACGGTCTGCCGCTGGATCACCTCCAAGGATGGGGCGAAGCTCAAAAGCTTCATCGACGCGCATGGTTCGTCGATGGCCGAGGACATCGACGGCGCGCCGGTGTTCATGGCCCCGAGCGAGTTCTCGCTGCGCTACGACGCCGAGAGAAATGCGGAGATCTCCTTCTCGGATGTGAAGGATTATCAAAAGAGCGCGTAAGTCTTTGCGCGCCCGCCCCGCTCCCCGGGAAGGCGGGGCCCAAAAATACGCCCCGCCGCTCTATCTGCGCGGGGCGTCCGACGAGGGCGCCCCTGCGACCGCGCGCCCCGCCGGCGCTTTTCCTCAGATTCGGCCGAGGAGAGCGAGGACGACGATTATAATGAGGATTGCGCCCAGCGCCCCCGATGGTCCGTAGCCCCAGCCCGAACTGTAAGGCCAGGCGGGAAGCGCGCCGATCAAAATGAGCACGAGAAGCACAACGAGGACCGTCGTGAGCATGGTGGTGAACCCTTGTTTCTCGAAAGAGCCCTATCGCCTCTGCTGGAATTAGACCCAGGAAGACCTTCGGCCAGCCTCCTGACGGCAGCCCCGTCCGCCGCGCTCGACGCCCGCGCTGAGGATCAAGCCGGTCAAATGCGACAGGGGCTGGCGCTCGGCGGGGCTCGATCCCGCCCGCAAGCGCCCGAGGTCCAGCGCATACGGGTTTATGCCGACTCCCCGGCGCGCCCGACCGGGAAAGTTAGGAGGCATCCGGCGGGCCGCTGCTCTCTCTCGGGCAATCCCCTTCCGGAAGCGCGGCGATCGCCTGGGAAGGTCCGCGGGAGCGTCGCGCCCGGCGCGGTCCCGCAATCGCCACGTGGAGGCAATAATGGCCCGATTGACGAGAACCAGCCTCTCTTTTGCAATCTGCGCCACCGTCGCAGCGACCGCGATGCTTCCCGGTCAGGCCGGCGCCGGCGTGATGAGCATTGCCGATAAGGCGACGGTCAGCCTGCCGACCCATGTTCAGGACGTCGATTGGCGGCCCTATCAGCACAGGCACCATCGGTGGCATTACGGCTGGCACTATGGCTGGCCACGTTACCGCTACGGGTATTATGACGGCTGGAACACCGCTTATGCTCCGCCCGCCCGCCCCGCCTATGCTCCGGCCGGCGCCGCCTATGGGTACTCGCCCGGCTATTACGGGGGGAGCGCTTGGGGCTTCAACCCGTTGGGCGCGATCTTCGGCGCCGCCGCCGACGTGGCGACCGCTCCGGTCTGGGCGACCGAGACCGCCCTCGGCTATCCGACGTCGCCTCCCTATCGGTGGTGGTGATAGTCGGCTCCAGGAAGCGCCCCGCCTCACAGGCGGGGCGTTTTCTTTTTTTTCGTAAAAGTGCGAAGGATGGGCGGCGCGCAAAGCAGACGCCGAGAAGCGACTCTCGAGAGCGAAGATGCAAGCGGTGCAATTCAAGATGGCGCGGGCCGCGCTCGATCTCTCGGTGCGGCGGCTCGCGCAACTGGCCGAAGTCTCCGAGGACGCGGTCGCAAAGCTGGAAGCCGGCGACCCGGGCGTGAGCGCCGAGATCGTCGCCGCCGTCCGCGGGGCGCTCGAGGCGCGCGGCATAGAATTTTTCGACGGCGACGCGCCGGGCGTGAGGCTCTGCGGCCGCCGGCCCGAGCCGCCCTCCATCCCGGTCGAGGATCTCACCGCGGAAAACGACGAGTGAAGCGGTTGTTCGGGGAACGAACGGCGCGCGTCCTCGCCGGCGCATGCGGCGCTGCGATCGTCGTAGCGTCGCTCGTTCCCGGAGACGTCCGGCCGCATACGGGGGTGATGCCCGGGCAGGCCGAGCATTTCGTCGCCTATGCGGGGACCAGCTTCCTCGTTGGATTCGGCTATCGCCGCCGGCGGGAGCGGGCGCTCGTCGCAATCGCGCTCGCGGGCGCGAGCCTCGCCTTCGAGGCGCTCCAGCGCTTCATCCCCGGCCGCTCGCCGAGCCCGTTCGACGCGTTGGCGAGCGTCTGCGGCCTTGCCTTCGGTCTGGGCCTCGCCGCAAGCTTGAGCGGGCGGTTTTTTCGGCGGCGGAGCGGCTGAGCGCCCGGCCGGCGCCGTCTTTGCCGAGATCTCGCCAAATGCGATGATTGGCGCACTTCCCGTTCCGGCTCGGCCGTGATAAGCGAATTTCCTCACTTCGCGCGTCGTGAAGGCGGCAAGCCCGCATGAGCCGGGAAACCGGCGACTTTAGTCTCGCGCGCCTTTAGGCACAGAGGGAATTCAATGAGCCAGTCCGGTTTCTTCACCACCCCGCTCAGCCAGTCCGACCCCGAACTGGCCAAGGCGATCGAACTCGAACTCGGCCGCCAGCGCCATGAAATCGAGCTGATCGCTTCGGAAAACATCGTTTCCCGCGCGGTGCTGGAAGCCCAGGGCTCGGTCCTCACCAACAAATACGCCGAGGGCTACCCGGGCAAGCGCTATTACGGCGGCTGCCAATATGTCGACATCGCCGAGAATCTGGCGATCGACCGCGCCAAGAAGCTCTTCGGCTGCAGCTACGCCAATGTTCAGCCGAACTCCGGCAGCCAGGCGAATCAGGCCGTGTTCCTCGC